>NZ_JAVQNO010000015.1:0-65310 GCF_031799025.1 Acinetobacter sp. V115_6
CCCGGTGCAACATCTGTGGTACCGCCTGTGATATGACCCGTGTTGTCTACATCAACTGTAATGGTGCCATCAACCCGGTCTAGACCGTCTTGACCTGACAGATTGTCTTCAGCTTTTACAACATTACCATTTTGATCTACAACCTCAGACTCTACCTTCAAATCCCCATCAGCAAAGTCATTTGGCACTTCTATTGTATAGCTACCATCAGGATTAATAGTTGTTTCAATTTCCTGACTAATTAAATTTCCATCTTTATCTTTACCCGTAATGGTAACATTCACTTTACTGCCATTAGGAATATTTTCAGTGTTACCCGTTATAAGCCCATCACTTGAAACTTGGATACTATTCACACCATTAGGTTTACTTGGGGAATTATCATCATCATTATGGGTTGCAGCAATTATCCCCCCAACAGCACCCAGACCAGCTAACCAAGGTAAAAGGCTAGCAAGTTGACTCCCTGCTTCTGGTAATAATACTTCTAACCCTGGAATACCTTTAAAGTCAGAAACCCCATCGAACCAATAAAGAACACATCCATCTTCTTCAAATACTAAGTCAGAAATTACTTCATCATAAGCAGTAAAGAAATTTTCAATAACTATTACTTCTCCATTTTTCAATTTAAGTAATAAGTTATTACCGTCACGGATAAATTCCTCAACATCATCACGATGCATTTTCGTATGAACGATTGATGCTTCTGTTAAAGTAATCTGATTCGAATTAACTATTGATTTCTCTAATGAATCTTTTTCTATTACGATAAAATTAGTCATATTTCACCTAAACTTCTTATTCCATAAATTGGTAATTACTTAGAAATCCCAGTAATTTCGACAGTTACACGACGATCTGGTTGCAAGCAGGTTTTTAAGGCTTCTTGTGATTTAGCGTTAGGACACCCATCAGTTACAGGTTGAGTTTCTCCCATGCTTGCTGTACTGATAACGCTATCAGCCACCCCATTTTGGATTAGAAGATTCCGTACTGTATCCGCCCGGCTTTGCGCCAGCTTTTGGTTATAATTGTGATTGCCTAATCGGTCTGTATGACCAATCAACTTAATTGCACTTACCGAAACATATCCATGCGAAATTTTAGAAGCTAAATCCATTACTTCTTGACGCCCTTTTGGCAGCAAGTCATTAAGTGTAGAACCATCAAATTTGAATAAAGTATCTGCTGATAATTGGATTACTGAAGTGTGTTCAATAGTTGGAGTTTCTTCTTTTTTTGAGCAAACAAGTTCTTTTCCATTATTTAAAATATAAGGTTTGCCATTCTTATCTATGGAAAGGGTCAAATTATTGTCGGATAACTGATTGGTTTGAAGGTCTACATCACATGATTGACACTCTTGAGAAGTACAATTTTTAACTTTGAAATTGTAAATTTCAGGCTTCAAACGGTACTGCGCTGCATTATTAATATAGAAGCTACCCGATTGAATGTTGTCTATATAGAAATTAATAGGACAGTTTTGCTTTTCCGGAGCATCTTCTGCACATAATTTATCATCTCGTTTTACGTTTATTACTTGAGTCTTATCGTTACCCCCTTCTTGAAACCGTAAACCTGTAGGCTGGGAATAATTGTTGGCTGCACAGGCAGACAGTCCAATTGACACAGCTATTACTAACAATCGCAATTTATACATATAGCATTCCCTAAACGTTAAAAGTAAAAACCATTGTTATCTCTATATTTGTGAAGCAGTTCTCATATATGCAAAGTGAAGTTATCAAATTCACATCATGATTTATGTGCATTTTACACATTTTTATTTTATTTCAAACTATGCTTTTTATATTAAAAATGAAAATAGTTTCAAAAAAATTCTCTTACAAATTTAAATATTTAATATTTAATATTTTTTTTAATTTATTTTTTTAATAAAAAATTGTTATTTTTTATCTACAACTAATTATGTGCATTTTTAACATAGAAAATTTGTGACTGCGTGACTTTAAGCTCAGTAGCGTCTTATGCGGATAAAGTAAATAATTTCTATAAGAGAATAAGAGATAAAAAAAGCCATACTGAAGTAGATGGCTTAGATGAAGAGCGGTTTGAAAGAAAAAATTAAGTTAAATTTAGTCTACTTTAAATTTAAACTTATAAATCAAACCCACCGAAGATTGGGGGCTCTTCTGTCGTACTATCATCATTGTTTGAGTTTCCTTCCGACGAGTTAGAACCATTTTCTTGTTCAGATGTTTGTGGAGGAGCTCCATCTTTACTTGATGGATAATCATCCATTAATAATATTGTACTTAGCGCAGCACAATGAGTTCTTAGGCTCTCATTATCATCATCGTACATTGTTGGATATAATTGTTTAGAATATTGTGAAGTATAACTTGCAGTCCAATTCTGCAAGATATTAGGTAAATTAAAAGTATAGTAATATGTTTTTTCTTCATTGGGTTGATAAGTATTAACAGTTTCATCATTTAAACAATAATTTGTTTCTGTTTCTTTTTCTGTTTTAGAACCCGTTAATTGTATAGCAGCTTTACAACTGTTGATGTACTCATAGATCGGTTCTGATGTCGTATTTTTCACAATGACTTGTAATTTATACCTTACCTTCAATCCACTATTTATTCCCAAAAGATCCATCCGATCCCCCATTTTCATAGGGATAAATGGAGCATAGTGTCTAACAAATTGAATTGTTCGCTCTACACCGCCACAATATTGTGTTACAGGATTTGGATAAGCAACAGCATACTCACCATCATCTTCCATTTGATTAGAACCTGGATTTGGTCGAGGATTAGTAACAGGGTTTTCGGTGCCAACCGTCATTTCACCTGTGCCAGTCCCCCCTAAAGTCACTCCAACATTAAATCCGCCGTCCTCTCCAGTACAACCCGAGAGCATAAACAAACCTACAGATACTAATGGTAATGTAAGACGCGAATGAGGCATATGAGTTATCTCAATAAACGTTGTAAGAACTAAAAACAGAAAATTCCTTTAAACCTGTTTTTTTCATGAAATATTTTATAGGAAACTTAAATATTTGGTATTATTCAATCACTATAAAATTTAAATTTTATAAAATTCAATTAGCTAACAATAATCTAGGCATTCAGAAATAAATATATTCTTTTACAATTGGATGATGTCTGGAACTCCTCTCTTATTAAAAGCTAATATAATTTAACAATAAACATACTTTTTGACAAACAATAATGTGCAATTAAATCATTTTTTATAAAAAAAATTATATAAAGGGAAGTTAAAATTTAAAAAAAATAATAATATGTGCAATATGTACATATTTTTTAAATAATGGTACATTTCCTTTGAGTGACTCTACGTAAAGGAGATAGGACTGTAACATTTGAATAGAAAAAATTACGATAGCTCAAACAGTAGGTTTTTATTAAACATTTGACACTAGGGAAATGAGTTAAATTCTATGCGTGCGTATTCTTTAGACTTTCGCCAGAATGTAATGGCTGCTTACAAACAAACGCAACATAAGACAAAAGTCTGTAAACAGTTTAAGATTGCCAGATCAACACTGGATGAATGGATTGCTCTTGAAGAAACAACACAAGATTTAAAACCACTACCACTTACTCGTACTGGTAGACCCTTTTCTATTTATGACTTAAAAAGCTTTGAAGATTTTGTAAAATCTACACCCTTCTCTAAAATCAGAGAATTAATAGACCCTTTTGAACATAGATTTGGTTATAAAGTCTCATATTCTATTCTTTGGAGAGGCTTAAAAAAAATTGGATGGAAAAATAAATTTAAAAGTCGAGAGTGAGTCAATATTTATTTATCATATTGGAAAATACCCAGACGAAACTGTTTATTCGCATCAGTCGATCTTTCATCATTTTTACAATATTCTATTGCCGAAGAAAGTACAGCCTTAGACATCAAATTCCACATATCAAGACTTAATTTTTTAAGCTTTTCTACAGATTCAGGACTTAACTCGTCTGCAAAAATAGCTTGTTCTAAAAAATTGGTTTTTTGCGTTAGATTACTAATTCCGGCTGCAAGATGATCTGAAATATTTTGAGTAAATAGTTGCTTACTTTCATCCATGTGTGGATCTGGAGTAAAACTGGAATTCTGCAAAATAATTTGATCATTTTCTTCTATGACTAACCCCAATCGTTTAAGTTCGAGTAATATTGATTTTGGATGCTTTTCAGAAGATATCTGCTTAACCAAACCCTCAAAACTTGGTTCCTCCCCATTAAAAGGAATTTGGGTTGGCAGTCTTTGGCCTATCCACAAACCTATTACACGAGCAGGTACACTAATAGGTAATTGCTGATTAAACTGATTAATTAATCTATATTCACCATAGGTCTGACAAAAACTTCTGACATCACGTCGCCCTAAACCAGATAATAAGCTAACAGCAGAGTCTGTCTTTTTTTGTTTGATAGCGTCTAGCTCTTTAATGGCTTCATTATAAAATACCGACTTTAGTGCAGTTGAAAACTCATTGTAACCAATACCAGTTTTAATAAGCCAACGAACTAACTCAGGCATAATACTGATAGCATGTTCTAATGTCGTTTCAGTGTCATGAGACAACATCATGTCTTTAGAAGTTACCAAAGCCGATGTCTCTTTACCCATGCATACTCCAGTGTGAGATGAAATAGACTTCCCCAATTCAATAGTAGTTAGAAAGTTAAAAATCATTTTAATTTAATAAAATTATACTTTTTCAGCCTAATAAATTGTAGGCTTTTTTTTAAAAAAATGTAGGCTTTTTTTTATAAACTAACGAATTACTTCGTACACTTTGTTCATTCTCTACAAGCTGTGTTGATGTTAAAAAGGGAACAATTAAGTTTCTTATGAAACTAAGATATATCTAAAAAGATAAAAGAACCAATATTCAAAGAAAGCAAATTATTATAAAATTTTAAATAAAAACAAAAATTTATATCAAAAAAAATATTTTGATTATCAATAACAATTTGAAAATTTAATTATGAAAAAAATAGGCTTATTCTTGATTCAATCTGAATAAGCCTTTTATAGAAATAATATATGAAATTTTACTCAATGATACCATCAACATCTATTACTACACGCCTGTTGGGCTCTAGGCATTTCACTAATAGATTTCTTGAAAGACCATCTGCACAGTGTTTTACAGGATCCTGCTCGCCTAGACCTTGCGCAATAAGAACTTGGGCATTGATTTGACTATTCAAAAAATATTGTTTTATCGTTTCTGCTCTTTTTTGAGATAAAGTTAAGTTATAAGCCTCCTGTCCTAAGTAATCTGTATATCCCAAAATCCGAATTGTTCTAATTTCATTAAATTTATGAAGTTCTGTAACCAAACGATCTAAATCCTCTCTTCCTTTTAGATTTATATGATTCAGATCACTTTTATCAAAAGCAAATAATGCATCTGCACCTAGTGTATAACGTTTGATTGATACTTGCTGTTTAGGCTCTTCTTTCTTTGGTGGATTGAATGATGGAGGACAAGCAGCATTCTCAGGATGAATCGGATTCCAATAGAAACTGCTTGCAATCATATTTTGATCAAATAAAACCTTATATTGGCAAGTGGTTATACCATTTTCACCTTTGCCAGGTGTATTAAAGTGAAATAAATAATTCCATTCTCTTGGTCTCCACCCATCATCATATTGTGGTCGTCCAATTAGTTCATATAACTGATCTTTTGTCATACCTGAACGAATTTGGCTTAAGCTTTGTAAATTTGGAAATGTTCCTAACTCCTTATTAAAAATAACATCATTAGCTTTATGCCATTTAGGATTGTCAGTCGTCCCCTCTTTTGTAATTAACGTACCAGTTGAACATCCACTAAAAATTCCCACTGCTAAACACATAATAAATAAATTTTTCATATCTTAATTCCCGTATAAATTTTGTATTCGATAATTTAAATTTAAGTAGTCTTTATATTAGACACACTGAAATATTCAATGTATCTAATAATCACTAAAGACTTACCATTGGATACCTGCGCCTACAGTTCCTCCAAAATCACCACGAGAATTACCACTGCCAGACATTTTAAAAACCCATTTTCCATTATCTGAAATCGATGACATACCTATTGCGTAACCAGATTCACCTCGGTACGTACCACCGCTGATTGCCATCATACTTTTACCTGGAATGTAAGCTTGTGGTAATCCAGCAGTTGCCATTGCTTGAGCAATACCTCCATTGGCATGATCTTCTAAATCATCGATACGTTTATTCGTTGTATAGAATGCTTGTTCTAATTGATTACTTACATTAGCGACTTGTTGATCTAAAGAATTCAGTGCATCTCCCACATTATTGTAAGAGCCTCCACCCACATTATAAGTAGGGCCTGTATTGGTTTCATAATTGGCACCACCACCTAAGTAGTTATAAATATTGGTGTTGCTCGCATGTAACTGAGACCCATTAATCGCATCTTTCGATGTAGAGTTAATTGTGCCATCCGCTACATTTGTAACTTTACTGCCACCAGCATTTATACCCGTTTGATCAATAGTAATATTTCCTACAGAAACTTTATTTGTGGTAACCGAACCAGAAGTAACGGTATCAAACTTAACATCTTTATTGGTTGCCACTTGATAATTCGTACTACCATCAGCATTTTTAGTACTTGAAACAGTAATATTCTCCCCAGACGATACAGTTGTTTTAGCAGCTGTTGCAGCTGCATTTGCATTTTGAGCAACTTGTTTTAATTGATCTTCAGTAGCAGCTTGCCCAGAAACAATATTGTTAGGATTCCAAGTCGTATTTGTTAATCCATTAACTGTACCAGCTTCGCCATTAACAGTAACTTTTCCAGCCGAAATATTGCCTTTTTCACCATCAATATGAACATCTCCAACCTGAATTGTTCCAGTATTGCCATCAATTGAAACCGCTTTATCTCCTGTACCAATTTTAATCTGATCAGCCAAACTCACTTTAATGTTATTACCAGAATTCGTTACTAATACACCATTATCAGAGCTACCATTAATATTCACTGTTTGACCTGGTTTTACTGTGCTTGTCGCATTCGAACCTGAATCAGTACTTACATTCCAACCTTGGTTTGCATTTGCAACCTGATCATTTACATATTTAATTGCATCATCAATGTTATTCTGTCCAGTGCCACCAATATTGCTCCAGTTAATCTGGTTATTACTATAAAGAGCATTACCGCCAAACAGTTGAGTCAAGTTATTAGCAAAGCCAAAAAGCTGACTACCATTGATCGCATCTTTAGAATCTGCACTAATAATTCCCTCCGCAACATCAGTTACTTTTTTATCGCCTGCACTAATACCATCTTTCGTTAAGCTTGGCCCATTGGCAATAACAATACCATCCGTTGAAATTGTGGTATCACCAACTGTAACCTTATTAAAATCAACCTCATCGGCTGTCGCAACAGTGTATATATTTTGCCCATCTACGCCAGTGCTTGAAATAACAGTAATATTTTTCCCTTGTTCAACCTCTGTTCTGGATGCTGCTGTTGCCTGGTCTACATAGGTTTTATTGGTAATATGGTTTCCTTCAGTAATTGGACCTGTGTAGTAGCTGCCTCCATTATTCACCGTAAAACTATCGCCTAGCTTGGTTTCTCCTGTCGCAGTCAGGTTCGTCGTGTTCACTGTATTGAACGTCACATCCGCTGACGTACCAACCGTGATACTGCCATCCGCATTCGCTGTTAACTCAACATTGTCTCCAGTCACAAAGTTAACCTTGTTGTCATCTTTATTGACTGTCTTAACATCAACTCCGTCAATCTGCGTCACCACACTTTGTAAGGCTGTATCTGCCTTAACCAGACTGTCTTTGGTACTTTGACTCAAATCAACTGCATAGTCCGTAACATTGTTAGCATCAGGTGTACCTGCCGTTACCGTAACTGCACTTGATCCTGCTGACGCAGTGCTACCTTTGGCATTTACCGTATAGATGTCCTGACCGTTACTGCCTGTCGTTTTAACTACATCGGCAACATTAGTGCCCGCTGCAACTTCCGTTCTTGATGCTGCTGTTTGGCTATCCACATAGGTTTTATTGGTGATGTGATCACCTTCGGTAATTGGACCCGTGTAGTAACTGCCACCGTTATTGACCGTGAAGCTGTCACCTAACTTGGTTTCTCCTGTCGCAGTCAGGTTGGTGGTGTTCACCGTATTGAAGCTCACATCCGCTGCCGTACCCACCGTGATACTGCCATCCGCATTCGCTGTTAATTCAACATTGTCTCCCGTCACAAAGTTAACCTTGTTGTCATCCTTGTTCACGGTCTTCACATCGACACCGTCAATCTGTGTCACCACACTTTGTAATGCCGTGTCTGCCTTAACCAGACTGTCTTTGGTGTCCTGACTCAAATCAACTGCATAGTCCGTAACATTGTTGGCATCAGGTGTTCCTGCCGTGACGGTCACTGCATTTGACCCTGCTGACGCAGTGGTCCCTTGTGCATTTACCGTATAGATGTCCTGACCGTTACTTCCTGTCGTTTTAACCACATCGGCAACATTAGTGCCCGCTGCAACTTCCGTTCTTGATGCTGCTGTGGCTTGATCTACATAGGTTTTATTGGTGATGTGATCACCTTCGGTAATTGGACCTGTGTAGTAACTGCCACCATTATTGACCGTGAAGCTGTCACCTAACTTGGTTTCTCCTGTCGCAGTCAGGTTGGTGGTGTTCACCGTATTGAAGCTCACATCCGCTGCCGTACCCACCGTGATACTGCCATCCGCATTCGCTGTTAATTCAACATTGTCTCCCGTCACAAAGTTAACCTTGTTGTCATCCTTGTTCACGGTCTTCACATCGACACCGTCAATCTGTGTCACCACACTTTGTAATGCCGTGTCTGCCTTAACCAGACTGTCTTTGGTGTCCTGACTCAAATCAACTGCATAGTCCGTAACATTGTTGGCATCAGGTGTTCCTGCCGTGACGGTCACTGCATTTGATCCTGCTGACGCAGTGGTCCCTTGTGCATTCACGGTATAGATGTCCTGACCGTTACTGCCTGTCGTTTTAACTACATCGGCAACATTAGTGCCCGCTGCGACTTCTGTTCTTGATGCTGCTATTGCTGAATCAATTGTATTTTGGCCAGTACCACCAATATTACTTATTGAAAGCGTACCGTCACTATTTAAACTCGCATTGCCCCCTAGAATATTTTGTGTACTATTAGCAACGTTACCTAATACGCTATTCGTTGCATATAACTGACTACCATTGATCGCATCTGTACTCGTAGCGGAAATATTCCCTGAACCTACATTTTTAATTTGACGTTCTGCTCCCTCAGAACCAACTGACAATTGCATCCCTGTATTTGTAACTTGTCCCGCAAAATCCCCATAAGTCAACCCATTTAAATTTGCCTCTGCTTCTTGTGTTGCATCTGTATTAGTATTTGCATTTGCACCTAAAGCAATTGAATTCTCTTTAGTAGCTCGAGTATTTGTTCCTATACCTACAACATTATTAGTATTTACACCTATATTAGAATTTGAACCTAGAATTACATTGTCGTTACCAACTGCTGAGTATGCTGCACGATTTCCAATTGCAATATTATTATTTCCTTGTAATCCAAAAGCTGCATAATTACCAAATACAGAATTATTGCTCCCTATTAGATTTCTACCTGCATTAAAACCAGTTAAAGTATTATTATCTCCCTCTAAGGCTCCACCTGAACCAGCGCCAATAGCAGTATTAAACTCACCAGTAGAGTTTGTAGTATTACTAATCCCTGTTAATGCATTACTACCTAGAGCAGTATTATAGCTCCCAGTTCGGTATCTCGCTGCATTTTGCCCTACATAACTATTGTGTTGACCAATGCTATTTTGACCTGCTTGATCACCAATAAATGTCGCATATAAATATTGAGAATTACGTCCAGCTTGATTGCCTAACATAACACTATCTGAACCATAGGTATTTTTAGCGCCATCATCATAACGTTGCGCATTTTGAGCAGCATAGGATCCAATAATAACTTCACTACCACCTACTGAACGAGCATTTAAACCTATTGCTATAGATCCTGGTAGGCCATTCACATCGTTAACATGATTTCCTACAATTACTTGCGCATTATCGCCAATAGCAATACCGCTATTCCGACTATTTACTGTCGCATTAGGACCAAGAGCTACTGCAGTTCGCGCAGAAGTTACTGAACTTCCAAAACCTTGAGCAATTGACTCATAAGAGTTTTCATCCACATAAGACTCACGTCCAAAAGCCAATGATCCAAAAGCTAATGCTTGAGCATAATCCCCCAGAGCAATCGCTGCATCTGCATCAGCATTTGCAATACGTCCAATTCCAATCGCACTCCATCCATGAGCTTTTGCACCATCACCAATAGCTAATGCGGCATTACCAACAGCATCAGCAGTTGAACCTAAGGCTACTGCTCGATTTCCATTTGCAGAACTACTGTCCCCTAATGCAATCGTACCACTTCCAATAGCATTATTTATTCGACCTACTGCAACTGCACCATCACCCTCAGCTGTATTAGATGAACCTATCGCTACGGCCCCAACACCATTAGCATCCTCACCATAACCAATAGCTACGGCACCTCCAGAACCTATAGTATATTGACTACCTTTTGTACTAGCTATGCTGTTAGATCCAATCGCTACATTATGAGATAGGTCTTCATTTATATTAGAGTTATCTGCCGTAATATTTTTACCAATAGCAACTGAGTTTTTACCTAACGCATTAGAAGTTTCACCGATTGCCACACTATTCGTGCCCGAAGCAGTTGTATCGATAAAACCTATTGCAATTGCTTCTTGCCCAGAAGCCCTTGCATCTAAATTAGTCTGAGCTACATTTTGCGCATTGGCTTGCACGCCGTTAATGAGAGTAAAACCACCAGTTGCTGTTTGGCCAAGACATGTCCACGGAACTACAGTGGTAAGATTGGTTGCTGTTTGACTCACACAGCTATTGCTCGGTCCGATAGCCGCAGTTACTGTTGGTGTTCCTATGTCTGCACTACCTGCAGCAAAAGCACCCGTTGATACTAAAGCGCCAGAAAAGAGAGCACTCCTAGAAAAAACAATAAATTGATTATTTTTAACTTTGCTAGATGTATGACTAATACCCACATTTGTAATATTGCTACCTGAACTACGCTTTCCTTTGGCTTTAGATAGCTCAGATGCCGTAACCCAAATACCTAAAGCTTCATTCCAGATTAACCGATATATCTTATTCATTTTAATTTCCTTTTTTGCATATGTTGGTTGGAAATATCCTTGTGCTTGAGTTAACTGCAAGAGGTATAACAGCTATAACTGCAGCAACAATTTTTCTATTAGTGTGATCAAATTATCATCAAGACATAAAATGTGCAATATGCACATTAAAATTAAATAAAACTATAATCATCCTTTTAAAAATTAATATTTTATTGATTTTTAAATATTTATTATTTTTAAATTTTAGTAATCAAGGACAAGTTTTAATAAATTCTTTTAATTCCCCCTCTAGACTTTGAATTAGAAAATGCTTTCAAAATCTAGGGGGTGGATTCTATCTAATAATTAAATTAGTAGGGCTATCTAAAGTTATAATTTTCTAGAGATGAGCAAAACACCAATACCTTTACCTTGGATTTATATAATAAAAATAAGTGGTTATTATAAAAAGTAAAGAAAAAGAAAGAATTAAATAAGTGTTTACAGTATTAAAACTTTTAATAAAGTTCCAGATATTCATAAATTTACCCAGTTACCATGCAAAACTACAGACGAAAAAAAAGCTCATAGCAATCGCATTGAGCCGTGCATAATACATGCAATATAGACCACACTATGCCTGAACAATGTGATTCTCATTTTAAAATACCAAAAAATGTTCAATTTGTACACAATTTATAAATTAGAAATAGATGTACTTTAGATGCCCTCTCCTGTACTAGTATTTCATGATAGTACCCTAAATGTACTACCGAGCTTCTAAAATTATCGTACTCACCTGACAGGTTATGTATTAATTGAACAAATAGATCCATATCAATAAAATTCTTATAAGCGAATTTAACTGCGACTACATTTTTAACAAATGCATTAAATCCTAATATGTAGTTTTACAAGTTGATCATAGTGTCATGATGCTAATAAAACGATATACGAAGTAAATTAATTCAGATGAGAATAAGAGAGGATTACTAAAATTTAGAAGATTTCCAAAATTGTAATAAAAAAACGGAACCAAATTATACATTTGATTCCGTTTAAAAATTTTTGGCGGAAGCGGTGAGATTCGAACTCACGGAGGACTCACACCCTCGTCGGTTTTCAAGACCGGTGCATTAAACCGCTCTGCCACGCTTCCAACGAGCGCTATAATATAAATAAAAATTGAAGTTGGCAAATCTTTTATTTAATTTTTTAATTCAACCGCTCAAAATAAAAACAAAATATTTCAGATTTTGAGTTTTTATCTACTTATTCCTTCTTTTCATCTTAAACAAAACTTTCTTTTGAGATTCTTAGCTATCTTTGACAGCAGAACACTCTTGGCATAACTAAATGATATTCTTCCATCTTTTTGATAACATACTCACAAAGATAAGAAGCTTTACTCAGGGTATTCTGCCCTTTGCAATTACTGATAAGTTTTAATTCCTGATGTAGTTTCTAACGAAACTATCTATATGAAAGAAGTTTTGGCCATATGATGAATCGCAAACTATTAACGGTTGAAGGTTATCAACAATTACAAGATGAGTTAAATGATCTTGTAAGAAAAGAACGTCCAGAGATTACTAAAATTGTGTCATGGGCAGCCAGTCTTGGTGATCGCTCAGAAAATGCAGACTACCACTACAACAAAAGAAAACTACGTGAAATTGATCGTAGAATTAGATACCTAACCAAACTATTTGAAGTCGCACATAAAGTTGAATATAGCCCAGAACAAGACGGAAAAGCATACTTTGGAGCATGGGTTGAGTTAGAAAATGACGAAGGCGAAGCTATTAAATTTCGCATAGTCGGCGATGAAGAAATTTACGGTCGTAAGGATTATATTTCTTTGCAATCGCCTATGGCAAAAGCTTGTTTAGGTAAAAGTATAGATGATGAAATACAAGTTCAAACTCCTAAGGGTAAAATGATTTGGTATATAACAAACATCTCTTATCAATAATTTAATTTTTATTACAATATAATTAAGTGAAATATAATATTGAATTATATTGTCATTGAAAATCAATATAGCTCATTGATTTTTAATATACACCTATATAAGCTCATGTATAAAAATAAAAAACATAAAAATTAAAATTAAAAAAAATAAATAAAATGCCATCGATAATAGATTAAGAACCAAACAAAATTTTATTTTATAATAAAGAGATTATTTAACTATGAAAGGTATAAAAATTTCTGCTATATCAACCTATCATCCAGAAACAATTAGAAATAATGATTACTATTTAAATAAATTTGAAGATAAAGACAGTTTAAATAGAATTTTTGAAAAAGTAGGTAGAAATAAAAGGCATGTAATTATTGATGAGGAAGAAAATGCTCTCACAATGGCAATTCATGCTTCAAAAAAATTATTAAAAAATTATAATATTTCACATGATAGTATTGATATTATTATCTTTTCCTCTACAACATTACAATATCTATCTCCAACTAATGCTTTACTTATTCATTCAGAACTAAATATTAAAACTGACTGTATATGCTTTGATATAAATGCTAATTGTTTAGGAATGTTTGTTGCCCTTGAACAGGCATCCGTTTTACTAGCGTCTAAAGAGAGCTACAAACGTGCACTAGTGATTGGATCTGACCATCTAACAATGCTTGGAGATGAGAGGCAACCAATTCCTTCAACAATTGTAGGAGATGCAGCAGCAGCCATAATACTTGAAAAAAATACTGGTGATTCAGGCATTATTGACAGGATGTATCAGACAGATAGTAGTTTTTGTAAAACTATTGTTTTTCCTCCTCATGGTTTAACGAATTATCATAGTAAGGAACAAAAAATTCATTGGGCACCATTTACTGGTCTAGAAAGCGTGGAATTTGCTGCGGATGCGTTAGAAAAGTTATTAAAGAAAAATAATTTAAAAATTGAAGACATATCTTGTTTTTTATTATCTCAATTTACAAAATCTAATATTGACATTCTTCAGGATAAAATCAATATACTTACTGAAAAAATTGAATATATTGGAGATCAATATGGGTATACAGGAGTAAGTAGTTTTTTTATTGCTTATAAAAAACGTTTAGAAAAATCACTTATAAATAAAGGCGATATTATTGTTTTTTGGTCTTTAGGAGCAGGTTATCAGACCGGTGTAATGTTATGGAAGATTTAATAAAAAATAACTTATAAAAATATTACCTTAGTTAAAAGATACTTTTTTAACAGTATCTTTTAACTTCAATTTAATTATAAACAAATTAAATTTATTAGAACAAAACTAAATTATTTTATATTTTCAATTATTTAACTTATATCAATTTACCTAGTATCTAAATCAAATTTCACGTTGTACTAACATGATGGCTACAAAATGTAGCATTTTATACCCTATTTTCTCACATCAGAAGTGTATAAATTTTCTTCCTTAAGAAATTCATGTGTTTATGATGATATATCGAAGTTTTAATTGTACAAAATTTGACATTACTTTTTTTCAATATTATGATGCGCGCAGTTTAAATGTTGAGCATTTTTTAACCCACTCGAAAACTATGTAGATTTTCTACACAGTTTGTTTTTTTCATTTCATGTCATTTTGAATGACGTCATGACTGCCCACCCCTTATTGAATTTATCAACTTTTAGAAGTTATGGCAGCTTTTTGTCTGACTTTTAGGGCATAAATTATCTGTAGCGGAGACAACATGCACAGTAATTCAAGTTCTGGGTCGAGGCTTTGCCTTAACTCTTTATTTTCTTCTCTCCCGTTAAAAGCTCTTGCACTCAGTACTATACTTCTCCCATTTCATAGTCTTAATGCAGGAAAAACCCTACAGTACAATACTGTAGTTAACACAAACACTTTAACTGTTGTTGCGGTAGAAAGCCCGACAACCGTTTTCAAAGAAGATCAGTTTTTACATGGTTTTGGTTACGATTTAGCACGTAACTATGCACAGAACCTAAATGTAAAGCTGGACTTTAAAATCGTGGCAGACAATGCCACTGCACTTAGATGGGTTCAGCAAGGTAAAGCAAACTTTGCGATGACTACAGCAGGTTTAAGCACAATCGAAAACAAAGGTTTAATGTCGTTTTCTGCAAGTTGTGGTGACACAGCAAATTTGCAAAAAAATGGCTTAAATCCTGAGTTAAGTTGGGTATTTAAACAAGCTGATGACCCACTCACACAGACCGCCAGCGGCTTTGTATGCCAAAGTAAGCAAAATGGTGTGACCCAACAACTTGCCTCTTTTTATAACCGCAATGTGGTTAAACCAGAAGCATGGTCAACCATTCAACGTGACTTAAGCACACGTTTACCGATTTACAAAGCGAGCTTTAAGCAAAGCGCAGCGAAGTATGATCTAGATTGGCATTTACTTGCTGCAATTGGTTATCAAGAATCATATTTAAAGCCAGAATCTGTTTCTCCCACAGGTGTGCGTGGCTTAATGATGCTAACCAATAGCACTGCTCGAGCAATGGGTGTAAGCAATCGTAGCGATCCTGCTCAGAGTATTCAGGGCGGCGCGAAGTATTACGATCTGATGCTAACCGAATTTGATAATATTCCGTTCCCTGATCGGAACTGGTATGCGCTTGTGGCCTATAACATGGGACCAGGTGCGGTAAGTCAGATTCAGAAGCGCTTGCAATCTCAAGGGAAAGATCCGAACAAATGGGTCAACCTCTATGACTATTTGCAAAGTAATAAAACGCGAAATGGTCGATATAAGCAAGCAGTTCAATATGTCACTCGTATCCGTGCTTATCTTGAACATATCAAAACGGCGCAAACACGAATCAATATCTAATTTTTATTTTTAAAAGTTGATAAATTCATTGTTTGTACAAATAAAAAGCTTACCTCTTTGGGTAAGCTTTTTATATGAATTCTTTTAGATTTAAGCAGTATGCTCTAATACTTTCTTAAATAAATCTTTTTGTTCTTGGCTTGGCTTAGCTGTTTGTAAAGCCATTAATTGAGACATGTCGCCTTGAACTTTAATTTTACCAGTCATGAATGCCTGCATAGCAGCAGCCATATCAAACTCTAAGAATACTTTACGTAAAGTCTCAGCATCCATATTTAAAGTTGTTTTGGCATTTGAAGACAAACCTTTTTGGATTTTACCCCCATCTAAAGCTAATTCGGTATTTCCAGAAGCATCTGTCACTACTAAATTAATTGCCAAGTTCGCAAGAGCGGGCGGCAAATTAAGATCACCTGCTTCAGCAGTTAATTTTTCGACAGTCGCAAACCAATCTTCAGTTAAAAATGCAGGCATGATTCTTCCTCAAATTTATTTGTTCAATTTCTCTGGTTGTCTATCCAGACAACATCATGTGAAGCAATTCTGCTTGTGGCTTGTTATAGCATGTAATTTAAATTTTGGGCTATGACTTTTTGTACGGAACATTCATTTTTTAGTATTTTGATACATTAAAGGCACTTGTTTATAAAGTGCCTTTAACATTCTTTATGCTAGCGTTTATTCAGCAGCGAAGCTTAAATTCACGACATCTAAACGGTTCTTAAGCTCTTCCGGATCTTTAATATCCAACTCGCGCTGAGAATCTAGAGCCTCGAAATCAAACAATTCGCGGTCTGCTAACTGAGACGGAGATACGTTTTGTAATGCCCCGAAAATGCTGTGTAAGCGCTTCGGATACTGTTTATCCCATTCACGTAGCATTTCATTAAGCATGGCACGCTGTAGGTTTTCCTGCGAACCACAAAGATTACATGGAATGATTGGGAACTGACGAATCTCGGCATATTTAATAATGTCTTTTTCTTCAACATATGCCAAAGGACGAATCAAAATGTTCTTTTTATCTGACGATAAAAGCTTTGGAGGCATCGCCTTTAAGCTACCACCATGGAACAAATTCAAGAAGAACGTTGCAATGATGTCATCACGGTGATGACCTAAAGCAACTTTAGTCGCACCGATCTCTTGTGCAAAGCCATATAAAGAACCACGGCGTAAACGTGAACACACTGCACAGTAGGTTTTACCTTCAGGTGTTAAACGTTTAGTAATGGTATATGTGTCTTTTTCTAAAATGTAATATGGAATGTTGTTCTCTTCCATATAACGAGGCAAAACATCTTCAGGAAAGCCTGGTTGTTTTTGGTCGAGGTTAACCGCAACCACCTCAAAATTGATTGGTGCAATACGCTTAAACTGCAACAAAATATCGAGCAAGGTATAACTGTCTTTACCACCAGACACACACACCATGACCTTATCGCCATCTTCAATCATATTGAAGTCACGAATAGCATGCCCAACTTGACGGCGAAGCTTCTTGAGCAAACGGTAATAGGCCGAGCTTGTTGGAAGTTCAGGCTTAAAATTAAATCCCTGATTGGACTCAACTGGCGCGTACATAGACGAGATATACCCATAAATAAAAATACCGCGCAATTTTATATGATTCAGAAGAGAATCGCATCAAAAGAATAGTTTCAATTCTTGAAGTCGTCACATTGCTCGTGCATGATGCAAAACACATGCTCTATTTTGACTGAAGCGTTCAAAATTTGTGCAAAATGCTTACTTTTTGGACTTTTCCACAGTTTTCCACAAAACCTGTGGATAAAATTGTGGATTTCTTCGTACTTGACAAACTGTTTTGGCCTTCTGTTAAGGGTTTTCTTTAAATTGATCATTTTTTAACCAATGTTTTTTATTATTAATAATCAACACGTTAACCATGTCAATAGAATCATTTTAAAAAAATTTTTTAATTTTTTTTGATGAGCATTCGAACAAATCAGCTTGATTTTTTGAAAGAGTCGAAATAAAAAAAATTACACAAATCTTCTTTAAGTAATATTTTTTGATAAACTCTTTTGCAAGTTTTGAGTACCTAAAAATTGTGAATAACATAAAATGAAAAAATCGGTTCAATTTCTTGTTTCTTGTTTGCTGGGGATGACCACTTTTACGGTCGGCATAACTTCGAGTTCAGCAGGTCAAATGTATATTTACCAAGATAAAAACGGTAGTACATTACTCACCAACCGAAAAAGCTATGACCACTCCCTTAAAAAAGTAAAAGTGACCTATTACCCTGATAGTAATATTCACAGTTATACAAACTGGGGAGCATCAGAAGCTTCTGTTTTGCCAAGCTACAATAAAAATAAGAACGCTTTCGACCACATTATTAGACAAGCTGCACAACAACATGGTGTTTCAGAAGGTCTAATTAAAGCCGTTATGCACACCGAGTCAGGATTTAACGTAAGAGCTCGTTCGCCAGTAGGTGCTCAAGGCTTAATGCAGCTCATGCCTGCGACTGCCCGTCGTTTTAATGTCTCTAACGCCTATGACCCGCAACAAAATATTTTTGCAGGCGCTAAATATTTAAGCTGGTTACTCAAGCGTTTTAATGGAAACACGCAAATGGCGCTTGCGGCTTACAATGCCGGTGAAGGTAATGTCGATAAATATGGCGGTATTCCCCCTTTCCGTGAAACACAAGATTATGTGCGCCGTGTAACAAGTCGATACCAAAACCTATATGCATCGGGTTCAGGTTTTTCATCTTTTACTAATGCTTCAGTACAAACCGTTTCACATCCTTCTAATTTGGCAGAAAACACAACAGCTCAAATTACGACTCAATCACCTAAATATTCATCTTCTCGTCAAATCGTGACTTTATCTGACGGTACCTATACCGATGCACCAACAGGCACTTATGTCACCAATAATGCCACCGCAATTGCCCATATACGAATTGAATAAACAGTAAAGAAGAACGGCGGCTCGCAGTTCTATTTAGGTAAGTTCAGATGTTTTAAATTGTAATGATCTATTACCTGATCTTTACCATTTTGACGAATTTAGCCAATTATTCTTTAAATTTAGGCACATTCTGCTAAATGAAAGAATGTATCAATTCCTTATTTTTTTCTTGAATTTTTCCCCCAAGCCCCGCATATTAGCTTCATGATTTCGAATTTGTAAATCAGATAACATTTTATTTATAAGAGGATTTTCTCAATGATGCGGATTGGTTTGTTTTTGCTTACCAACCTCGCGGTACTGGTTGTAGCTGGCATTATTTTGTCACTCTTCGGTGTCGGTAGTTACCATGGCGCGGGTGGCTTGAATCTAGGCAACCTTTTAGTGATCTGTTTTGTGTTTGGTATGGTGGGATCTTTAATCTCGTTATTCATGTCAAAATGGATGGCTAAGAAAACGACCGGTACAGAACTGATCGACCCGAATGCTCCTCGTAACCAAGCTGAAAGCTGGTTATTGCAAACAGTCGCTGAACTTTCTCAACGTGCTGGTATCAACATGCCAGAGGTTGGTATTTTTCCATCATATCAATCCAATGCCTTTGCAACAGGCTGGAACAAAAATGATGCCTTAGTTGCCGTTTCATCTGGTCTACTTGAACGTATGAACAAAGATGAGCTACGTGCTGTGCTTGCGCACGAGATTGGTCACGTTGCGAATGGTGACATGGTTACCCTAGCGCTCATCCAAGGTGTTGTGAACGCCTTTGTTATGTTCTTTGCTCGTGTAGTTGGTGACTTTATCGACCGTAATGTCTTTGGTCGTCAAGACGATGAAGCCCCGGGTATGGGTTACTTCATTATTACCATGGTATTGGATATCGTCTTTGGTATTCTCGCTTCTGCCATTGTGATGTGGTTCTCTCGTTATCGTGAATACCGTGCTGATGAAGCAGGTGCACGTTTAGCAGGTAAACAAGCAATGATTTCTGCATTATTACGTCTCCAAGCTGAGACGGAAATGCCAGATCAAATGCCAAAAGAAATGAAAGCCTTCGCAATTGCGGAAGGTAAAGAACAAGGTTTCAGCTTAGCTGCTTTGTTCCAAACCCACCCAACAATTGAACAGCGTGTGGCAGCTTTACATCAATTAGATTGCCCATAAAACGTTTAATGTAAAAATAAAGCCTCCAAATGGAGGCTTTATTTTTTATTACATGGTTTGATAGAAACTCCAAAGATAGCTTGCGCCCCACCAAACAGCTAATCCAATTAAAAGCAGTACAAGCGCACCTACTAAATCGGGAATATGCAACCATAACCAACTGACAACAGGATTTCGCCAGAAAGCTGAGTTCTGCTGCTTCTTTTCGAGCTTTTCATGTAAGTATGGATGAACGACATGAATATCACTCTGAATCGCATATTCTTCGCGTATATGCGTATGAACTACATCTAGTGCTTTTCGACTGGGTCTTATAAAAATATCAAAAATAGTCCCAGCCACAGGAACAAAGCCTACTACAGCATCTACAACAGCGAGTTTGATGACTGGAGTCAACTTATGCTGAGGCACACCAATTTGTTTAGCTTTATAGATGGCATAACAGGTCAATGCAAAACCAGCGACATCACCGGCAAACGGAATAGTACTCAGTGCAGCATCGGCACCAATGCCCTGCTTTGTAAAAGGAATGCGAACCGCACTGTCCATCATGGTTGCAAACTTGGCCAGATCTCGTTCTAGTGCGATGACCTGTTGCTCTGTTAATTTTTTTTCTTGAGGCATTTAAATCAAATATATGAAGAGTAGTTAATCTTAATATACTTGATTTAATACCTGTTTTTAAATTATTTACTTAACGAGTAGCTTTCGATCTAAACAAGGAACGCAGCAACACGTACATGACTGGAATAAAGAAAAGAACCAGTACTGTACCAAACATTACGCCACCTAAAATACTAATACCGATTTCTTGACGGCTTACAGCCCCTGCCCCTTGCGCAAAGACAAGAGGAATCACACCTGCACCAAAAGCCAAAGAAGTCATTAAAATCGGTCTTAAACGTAAGCTCGCGCCTTCTAAAGCTGCTTCAATTGCATTCTTCCCTTTTTCTTGAGCCAAGGCGGCGAACTCAACAATTAAAATTGCATTTTTACAAGACAATCCAATTGTGGTTAACAGTGCAATTTGGAAATACACATCATTTGGGAGGCCAAAAATATAAGAGAAAATGACACTTCCTCCCACCCCAAGCGGAATAGAGGTCATTACCGCAGCGGGAATGCTTAGACTTTCATAGAGTGCAGCTAAACATAAGAAGATAAAGCCTGCGGAAATTAAATATAACCAGACAGCCTGATTTGTCGACTTCTGCTCTTCAAAAGATAGACCTGTCCACGCCAAGCCAACATCTTTTTGCTGATTTACAAGTTGTTCAACATCTTTCATTGCCTGACCTGAACTACTGCCGCTTGCAACATCTGCTTGTAACTGCAAGGCACTATAACCCATATAGCGTTTTACGATTTCAGGAGCACCACCCCAACTGAAATTAGCAAATGAGCTAAAAGGTACCATTTCATTTTGGTTATTACGTACAGACCAATTATATAAATCTTCCGGTTTTGATCTGAACTGGGCATCACCTTGAATCATAACGCGCTTGATACGACCACGGTCAATAAAGTCATTTACATACGTTCCCCCCCATGCACTCGACAAAGTATTGTTAATCGCGGGTAGCTCTAATCCATTTGCTAATGCTTGTTTCTGATCAATTTTGATATTGAGGTTTGCTTTACTATTAGTAGATTGCTTATCAAAGTTTTCAAAACTTGAATAGTTTTTGCTCTGTGTTTGCAACTGACGGAAGGTGTTATCTAGAAAATCTTGCCCTTGCCCATTCAAATCTTGAATCCATAAATCCAGACCATCGGTTTGACCCAAACCATTGACTGAAGCGGGTAATGTCACATTAATTTGTGCATTATTGAATTGACTAAAATATTTCATCGCACGCTTTTGTATAGCGTCAGCTGAATTTTCTTTTCCAGTACGCACATCCCAAGGTTTTAAGGCAATAAATCCTTGAGCCAAGTTCTGGCCTGTACCAGAATAATTTCGGCCATAGCGAATCAAAACCAGATCTACATTCTTATCTTCTTGGGTTAAGAAATACTGACGGACTTGTTCTCCAATTTTCTGACTTTGCGAGATTGGCGCACTATCAACAAGTTTAATTTGAACACTTAAAATGCCTTGATCTTCTTTAGGAATAAATCCACTTTTTAAACCACTATAGAACAGTGCAAAAACAGCAATCAAAGCCACAAAAATCACGATAACCGATTTACTATAACGGATGCTTGTTTGAACGATCTTGATATATTGATTTTTAAGTTGATCAATTTTTTTATTAAACCAAACTGCCCAGCGCATAGGCTCTGGATTCGGTTTTAAAATTAAAGCGCATAACGCAGGTGTTAAGACTAATGCCACGACGAGTGATAATGCCATAGCCGCAACTAAGGTAATGGAAAACTGACGGTAAATCACGCCAATTGAACCACCTAAAAACGACATTGGAATAAAAACAGCAGTTAAAACCAATGTAATTCCGACTAAGGCACCACTAATTTCTCCCATCGACTCAATGGCTGCTTCTTTCGGTGTTAAATGCTGTTCATGCATGAGCCGTTCAACATTCTCAACCACCACAATCGCATCATCTACTAGCAAACCAATGGCGAGCACCAATGCAAAAAGCGTTAAGGTGTTAATACTAAAACCGAGCACATATAAAACAGCAAAGGTTCCTAAAATAACAACAGGAACGGTAATACTCGGAATGAGTGTAGCGCGCCAGCTTTGCAAGAACAGGAACATCACCAAAATAACTAAAATAATGGCTTCAATAAGCGTCTTTACAACTTCTTTAATAGACTCTTGAACAAACGGCGTATTATCTCGTGGATAAACAATTTTATAGCCAGCAGGTAGCTTGGTTGTAAGCTGATCTAGAGTTTGATGGATGAGTTTAGAGGTCTGAATCGCGTTTGCACCAGAAGATAGTGAAATGCCTAAACCAGCGGCCGGATAACCATTAATGGTGTTAAAAGACTGATAATTTTCTGCACCCAACTCCACTCTAGCAATATCTTTTAAGTAGACATAGCTCGCTGTTTGATTTGCTTTCACTACAATATTTTTAAAATCTTCGACTGTTTTTAGTCGAGATCCTGCGGTGACTTTCGTATTTAAATATTGTCCATCAATGACAGGTAAATCACCGATTGCACCTGCGGCAACTTGTGTATTTTGAGCAGTGATTGCATTCGCTACATCACTTGGCATTAAATTATATTGTTTTAATTTCTCTGGATTTAGCCAGATTCGCATCGCATATTGCGAACCGAAAACATCAGACTCACCCACCCCTTCAATACGGTTCAGATCATCTACCACATGCGTAGTTAAATAGTCCGATAGCTCAATATTGCCCGATTTACCTGTAGAGTCATATAAGCCTACCACCATAAAAGTATCGCCGAGTGACTTACTCACGGTCACCCCTTGGCGTTGTACTTCATCGGGTAAGCGTCTTATGACGCCACTAATACTATTTTGTACTTGAACCTGTGCTGTATCTGGATTTGTTCCATTATCAAAACTAATGGTAATTCGGCTACGTCCTGATGAATCACTGGTAGAGCTGAAATAAAGTAAATTATCAATACCTTGTATTTGTTGTTCTAAAATCTGAGTAACACTTTGCTCAACCGTTTGTGCATCCGCACCACTATAACTTGCCGAGACTGTAATTTTAGGAGGGGCAATATCAGGATAGCGCTCTACGGGTAAATTCAGCACCGAGAAAATACCAAATGCCATAACAATAATTGCGAGTACACTGGCAAAAATGGGACGCTGAATAAAAAATTTAGATAGCATGGCTGCTCAGAATTAGGTCGTCAATTAACAGATGGCAATACCAAATTTGCCCTCTTGATCATCAACGAGCGATATAAAAAAGACAAGTAGAATTAACACAATAAATGCAATTAGAACAAAAACAAAGCAAGAACTGGCATTTCCTACAAACCCATAAACAAGGTTTTAACAAGTGTCACTGAAAATTCATGAATTCTTCATGATCACGTCAAGTTCAATCATCAGACTAAATACGTTTCGACTAAAACAATATGAGTAGAATTATGTTTAAAAGAGCACTTTTATGCTTAAGTTTAATTAGCTTGGTTGGTTGTAATGATGACGATAAAACTGAAAACTCACCAACCACACCAGAATATCAACTTCCTAAAATTTTAGTGGTAGGACACCGCGGCGCGAGCGCTTTACGTCCTGAACACACATTAGCTTCATATCAAAAAGCGATTGATGATGGCGCAGATTTTATTGAACCTGATCTAGTCTCTACAAAAGATGGCGTATTGGTTACTCGCCATGAAAATGAGATTGGTGGAACAACCAATGTAAGCACTTTAAGCCAGTTTGCAGATCGTAAAACAACAAAAAATATTGATGGTAAAGACTTAACAGGCTGGTTTACAGAAGACTTCACTTTAAGTGAATTACAACAGCTTAAAGCGCGTGAACGCATTCCAGAGTTCCGACCAGCAAACACAGCCTATAATGACCTCTACCCTGTCCCGACTCTAGAGCAAGTGATTGAACTGGCTGAAGCAAATTATAAGAAAACGGGAAAAATTATTGGTTTATATATTGAAACCAAACATCCGACTTACTTTAAAAATCAGAAACTGGCAATGGAAGATACCCTTCTTAAAACCTTAGCCAAATACGAATATACACGTGATATTGCACCTGTCTATTTACAGTCTTTTGAAGTGAGTAATCTAAAATATTTAAAAGATCAGCTCGACCTTCATAAAACGATTAAACATGCACAAATCATTCAATTATATGACGCTAAAACTTCGCAACCAGCCGACTTCGTTGAATCTGGCGAAACTAAAACTTATGCCGATTTAGCCACAGCACAAGGCTTAAAAGACGTGGCTAAATATGCAAACGGTGTAGGGCCAAGCAAAGGCTATATTCTTAACTTTAATGACAGTGGCTCAGTTCAAACAACTTCGTTTATCACTGATGCACATACAGCTGGGTTAAAAGTACATCCTTATACTTTCCGCCCAGAAAATTATTATTTACCAACGCATTTAAAGTGCAGTCAAGATAAACCAGCGGAGCGCTGTCCATCTGGTGCTTTAAAAGAGTTTGAAGCCTATTTTAAAGCTGGTGTTGATGGTGTCTTTACAGATGACCCAGCACTTGGCCGTGAAGCCGTTATTAATTATGAAAAAACCGCAAAATAAATAAAGTTTTTAATAAAAAAACAGGGCAATAAATGCCCTGTTTTTTTATTTCTCTACAACATTATCAAAATAAAGTGGGATCCACTGATATTGCTCAACATTTACTTTATAAACATGGCCAATGCCCGGAAATGGTAAATGTGGTGCGGCAACCCATTGTTGCTTATTTGAAATTTCAGCAAACATTTTTAAACGTGTATTAATCGCCTGCTCAGAATTCACATCAAAATCTACTCCAGTTTTTGGAGCATCAAATTGCAATGAATGTGAGTGGACAATGTCTCCAACAAAAATGATTTGCTGATCATTACTTTTTAAGCGGAAACTATGATGACCTGGTGTATGACCACGAGTATCGATTACCTCAAAACCTTGAATGACATCGCCGTCTTTAAATGTCTTGAATGCTTTTTTTACTTGGTATGGAGCAAGAGCATTTTTTACGTTTTTAACAGTACCCAAGTAACTTTCTTTTTTGTCAGCTGGCACTGTTTTTTCAGAAGCTGGATTTAACCAGTAATCAGTTTCACGCTCATGTGCATATACAGTTGCATTAGGAAATACGGCTTTTCCATTTTGAGCAATACCGCACACATGGTCTGGGTGTAGATGAGTAAGTAAGACAGTTTTTACATCAGCAAGCTTATAACCTGCCAATTCAATATTTTTTGCAATGGAACCAAGTTGCGGGCCAAAACAACTTGCTGCACCACTGTCTACAAGCGTTAAACTTTTTCCATCATCAACTAAAAATGCATTTACCGAGGTTTGAATCCCTTTCTCATTAACAGCAGCATATTTCGTTAAGATTTTAGTTTTCTGGGCCTGATTTAAGTTTTTGAATAAATCAGGATTTAAATAAATCGTACCATCAAGCAAAGAGGTTACGCGGTAGTTTCCAAATTGATGGTGATAATATCCTGGTACTTGCGGGGTTGCTGTTGGCTCAGCATAACTTGCATGGATGCTTCCAATTGCAAGGCCCAACGCTACACATAATTTTTTCATCTTTTCTTCTCTATTGAGTTATAAAGTCGAAATCTTTAAAAAAGATTTAATAATTTTTTAAGGGCTAGGGTATATAATGCATGAAAAGTGTCAGAAATATAAGTATATGAATAGCTATTCTCCCTATAAGGGTAAAAGCGGTCTTAAGCGCATATTAAATGCAACGGGCTACTTTATTTCAGGATTTAAAGCAGCTTATAAAAATGAGGCAGCTTTTCGCCAAATTGTTTTGATTAATATTATTTTGATTCCGGTTAGTTTTTTTCTTGATGTGAGCCGTAGTGAGCATGTACTACTGATTATTGTATGTCTTTTTGCAATGATCGTTGAACTATTCAACTCTGCTATTGAGGCTGTGGTTGACCGAGTCTCCCTTGAAAAACATCAGCTTTCTAAAAATGCAAAAGATATGGGAAGTGCTGCGCAATTTGTTGCACTCTCTATCATTGCTATTACATGGTTAATTATTTTATTAGGCTAAAAAAAAACCATGCCTACAAGTAAATAAGCATGGTTGTAACAAAAGAGGAACTTCTAGCTGCTGTTCCTGTTTTTAATATAAATAATGGAACTTAATTATTTCTTAAAATTACGTGAAAAATAAAAAAAATCCCTGCATAAGCAGGGATTTTTTGGTTAATGCGTTGATGCGTTATTACATCATTCCTAACATCATCATTACCTTATATGAACTAGTATGAAGTAAAATCTTGAGCTAATGTCACTTAGTATTTTTTATGCTGAACTAGTCTTATATGACATTACCAATTTTTGTGAGTAGCCCCCTCAAAAATAGCGTTACTCACACTTCATGTTAAAAGATATAAAAATCAAACGATTAAACCAACTAAAAAAAGTCTTTCGTATGAATCAGTACCATTAAATCCAGAATTTCCAACACTTAACTCGTTACAAATTATAATATCGATTATTGGTGTTGTTGTTAGGCACAATAGAGAGGTCAAATATTAAAACGAGACTAATATGTTTTTATTAAAAAATTTAGGAATTTTTTTATTCCTATTCCTTATTAATTTTAAAGTGAATGCTGTGATTTATAGTGGATATAGAGTGACAGGTAGTCCATCAACCAACAACTCAGCATCTACTCTCTTCATGATAGTTCTGGGAATTGGTGCTTCTTACTTTTACTACAGATCAATTAAAAACTGGATATATCGAAAAAAGGAAGGGGAAAAGCCTGAACGATTGTATGGATTGAGCGATTGGGGAGTAATGTTATTTGTAATGGCTCTCATGGCATTATTTGCTTCAGGTCTGGTCTTTGAAATAGTTGGTGCTTACGGCGGCAGAGAATTGGTCCGAGAGATATGGTACTGGGTTTATTTAGGCTTTTTCTCATTTCTTTTGTTCTTATACAGAACTTAAATATCAATAATATCTAGCCAATTAAAAAAAATACTAATCCCTTTATTACCCACTTTAAGTGGGTCTTCTTTAATTAATTTCCCGCAAAAATAAGTAAACTAGTATTAAACATTAAGAACTATTGACTACTTATATTGGTATACCAATATTTCTCTCATCAAGACAACAAAAAAGCACATCAAATTTCACCCAATGTGCTTTGTAAAATTGAAGGCTGAACAGCGAGATGGTGTTGAATATGAATTTACGACTGTACTTGATCGTACACACGACAACATTACAGTAGCTACTAAAGATCGTTCACAATTATTTTTAGATCCAAGACAACTTGGTGAACATGACGGTGTTTTATTAAAACATATGATCGAATAAAGGACGGAAGAATAAAACCTCCAAATAAAGATGGACGTAAAGACTTCTGACTTAATAGTTATGTTCTTAGCTGTATTTTAGAAGGTTCTGAGGAATCCGAAATTCAGGAACTGAAAGCATGAAATCAGTTGAAGAAAAAGGTCGCATTAAGCGACCTTTTCTTTATGGCTAAATTAAATGTGAGTAATACTGTGAGTAAATATTATTTAAATTAAAAATTAAACCGTATATTACAAACACTTAAATTAAAATTGAGCAGTTTACATCATTCCGCCCATACCACCCATACCGCCCATATCTGGAACAGCTGGTTTATCTTCAGGAATGTCAGTAATCATACATTCTGTAGTTAACATTAAGCCAGCAACAGAGGCCGCATGCTCAAGTGCAGAACGAGTTACTTTAGCTGGGTCAAGAATACCCATTTCTAACATATCGCCATATTCACCAGTTGCAGCGTTGTAACCAAAGTTACCTTCACCACCTTTAACAGCATTGATCACTACAGATGGCTCATCACCAGCGTTTGCAACGATTTGACGAAGTGGAGCTTCGATCGCACGACGTAAAATGTTGATACCTGCTGTTTGGTCTTCATTAGCGCCTTTTAAGCCATCTAATGCATTAACCGCACGTACTAGAGCAACACCACCACCAGCAACAACACCTTCTTCAACTGCTGCACGAGTTGCATGAAGTGCGTCGTCTACACGGTCTTTCTTCTCTTTCATTTCAACTTCAGTCGCTGCACCGATTTTAATTACAGCAACACCGCCTGCTAATTTAGCAACACGTTCTTGTAATTTCTCACGGTCATATTCTGAAGTAGATTCTTCAATTTGAGCACGGATTTGTTGAACACGCTCAGCAATACCAGCAGCATCACCAGCACCATCAACGATAACCGTGTTTTCTTTAGAAACAGTGATTTTGTGCGCAGTACCTAAATCTTGAAGAGTTGCTTGCTCTAAAGACATACCAACTTCTTCAGAAATAACAGTTGCGCCAGTCAAGATTGCGATATCTTGAAGCATTGCTTTACGACGGTCACCGAAACCAGGAGCTTTAACAGCACATACTTTGATAATACCGCGCATATTGTTTACAACAAGTGTAGCAAGCGCTTCACCTTCAACATCTTCAGCGATGATAAGAAGAGGTTTACCAGTTTTTGCAACTGCTTCTAAAACAGAAATCAATTCACGGATGTTGCTGATTTTCTTGTCAACAAGAAGAATGAACGGATTTTCAAGTTCAGCAGTTAAAGTATCTTGTTTGTTTGCGAAGTACGGAGAGATATAACCACGGTCAAACTGCATACCTTCTACAACGTCTAAAGCGTCTTCGAAGCCAGAACCTTCTTCTACAGTGATTACGCCTTCTTTACCTACTTTTTCCATCGCTTGAGCGATAAGTTTACCAACAGTAGTGTCAGAGTTAGCAGAGATAGAACCAACTTGTTCGATCGCTTTGAAATCGTCAGCAGGTTTTGCATTTGAACGGATATTTTCAACTACAGTTTTTACTGCGATATCAATACCACGTTTTAAATCCATTGGGTTCATGCCTGCAGTTACAGATTTGATCCCTTCATTTAAAATTGCTTGAGCAAGTACAGTTGCTGTTGTAGTACCGTCACCAGCGATGTCGTTAGTTTTGCTAGAAACTTCACGAACAAGTTGAGCACCCATGTTTTCAAACTTGTCTTTTAATGAAATTTCTTTAGCAACAGTTACGCCGTCTTTAGTGATGTGCGGAGCACCGAAAGAACGGTCAATCACTACGTTACGACCTTTAGGGCCTAAAGTCACTTTAACAGCATCAGCAAGTACGTTTACGCCTGCAATCATTTTTGAACGAGCTGAATCACCAAATTTTACGTCTTTAGCTGACATATTAAACTCCGAATCTTTTTAAATACTGAATCTGATAATGAATTGAGTTATGGATTGATTAGCCTTCTAACACAGCTAAAATGTCTGACTCTTTCATGATTAAGAGTTCTTCACCACTTACTTTCACTGTTGTACCTGCATAAGTACCAAACAATACTTTGTCACCAACTTTAACATCCAAAGCACGTACGCCATTCTCAGTGATTTGACCATTACCTACTGCAATTACTTCACCTTGAGATGGTTTTTCAGCAGCAGAACCTGGAAGTAAAATACCGCCAGCAGTTTTGGTTTCTTCTTCTACGCGACGAATTACAACGCGATCATGTAATGGACGAATGTTGCTCATAATTAACTCCATCAGACTAAGTCTTTTTGATTAATCGTTATTGCTTTAATCCAGAGCAATAACAAAATATTTAGATGTCACTTTTGTGGGGATGAAAAAAAAGGCTTCAAGGGGAAATAAGAAAAATTTTTCTATCTTTTGAATATTTTTTAAACAATCAAATATTTAAACTCATCTAAACCAAATCAATCAGAAGTGAATTTAGCCAACTGCGCATTAAACCAATAATGATTAATTTTTCCTTCATTTGAAATGACATTAAAACTATTTGGAACATGATAATGCAAACGGCTAGAAGTTGCTGTTCCCGCATGAATATCATAAATAGGATGATCTATCTTTAATTGATAAATTTGCGTTAAATCATATACAGCAGTTTTATGTAAATGCCCGTGTAACATTCCAAATAGTCCCGTTGTACTCCATTTTTCGAGTGCCATTTTTCCTAATACAGGACAATCTTTAATACCATGCTCATCATCAGGTGGAGTATAAAAAGGTTGATGGAAAACAACTAATTTGATTTTATTCGGTGGCCCTTGCTGTAATCGCTCATATGTAGTTTGAATTTGCTCAATCGAAATATGTCCACGAGTATGATAACGACGGCGAATACTATTCACCCCAACAATATAAAAATGTTCAGTTTCTAAAGTGGGTTCAAGCTGGCCAAAAAAATATTGGTAGCGAGTAAATGGTGAAAAAAAACGGTTCCAGACATGGTACAACGGAATATCGTGATTACCAGGAACAACAAGATAAGGAATATTAAGGCTATCTAAAAACTGACGGCATTTATAAAACTGTTGATATCGGGCACGTTGAGTAATATCACCACTCACCACAATGACTTCAGGCTTATGTTGAGTGCAAAAAAGTCGGATTGCATCTAAACATACCTCAACTTCTGTTCCAAAATGCAGATCAGACAGATGTAACAACATTTGGCACCATAATATTTAAAGCATTCTTTTCTACAGAGAAATTTAAAGGTGCTTTCATCTCTAATATTTCACCATCTAAAGCTACTGTAAGTTTTGATCTTTTTGCACAATCTACCACCACATGATCTGCACAAAAACTATAAACATCTTGTGTCTCTTCTACTTTGCCTTGAATCCACTGCCACAACATGTTTAATAAACTAAGCCGATCACTTTTCGTAATGACCACTCCAGCGACTCGACCTTGTGCTGCACATTCGGCAATTCTTAATTTCATATCACACAACTGCAACTGGTTATTACCAAAGAAAATTAGAGGGGTTTTGACTGGATATTTCTTCCCATCAACTGTGACGGAAAGTTTCATGGATTTATTTTCTCTTAATAAAACATCCAGCGCTGAGGTATAGGCATGCAAAGGTAAGCGTCCTAAGTATTTATTATAAAGCTCACGTTTCTTTATAAATAATGGATAAAGTCCTAGACTCGCATTATTTAAATAAACATGGTCATTAATTGTCGCAATATGTACAGAGCGTGGTGTACCTGTAGCGATGACTTCAGCAGCTTCTAACAAATCTAAGGGAATATCTAAAACTTTAGCGACATAATTAAAAGTTCCCAAAGGTAAAATTCCCATAGGGATATGAGTATGTCTAAGTTTTGATGCTACCGCATTTAATGTTCCATCCCCACCCGCTGCAACAACAACACCTAAGTTTGCATTTTGGCTATGCCGATGAATTACTTGACTCATCAAATCATCAAAAGAAACATCTTCCGCTAATTCAAAAACTTGTATTTCAAAACCAAATTCGGTGAACACGGTCATTAACTGTTCATACATATCTTCATGTTTTGACGCATGAAAACCCGACTTTTGGTTATAAATGATAGAGAGAGGTTTTAAAGTCCGCATTTTTATTATCTTAGAGGGATTCATCCTGAATATTGTATATAAAAACGCCTAATAAAAGTCTCTTTATGTAAATTTTGAATGAAGATCATTTGTTTAATCAATAATAATTCTCAAGAAAAAAATAAGAATCAAGATATTGATTTTTAAGGAAATAAATAATATAAATAACATACATACAACATAAAAATATTGAGAATAAGATATTGTAAAAAACTACAAGTTAATGATTTAAATGAGAAAAATATAAAAAAGTAAAATATCTATTTCTTAGTCTTTAGTCTTATTTTTTTTATGATTTTGTGCTTTAATACAGCCACTTTTTTATTTGATCTTTCATTGTACCTCTCAATGAATGACTTGTACGTTGTACATATTTTGAATAGGCCTCACCATGACCACAGTGAACGCACCAGAATTCGTTCGTCATCCTAAGCTTATCGCATGGGTTGAAGAAATTGCAAACTTAACCAAACCAGCAAAAATCGAATGGTGTGACGGAAGCGAAGAAGAGTATCAACGTCTAATCGACTTGATGATCGCTAACGGCACCATGCAGAAATTAAACCAAGAAAAACATCCTGGTTCTTATCTTGCAAATTCTGACCCATCTGACGTTGCACGTGTTGAAGACCGTACTTACATCTGCTCTCAAAATAAAGAAGATGCTGGTGCGACAAACAACTGGGAAAACCCAGCTGTTATGCGTGAAAAATTAAATGGTTTATTTGAAGGCTCAATGGAAGGCCGTACAATGTACGTTGTTCCTTTCTCAATGGGTCCTTTAGGTAGCCACATTGCTCATATCGGTATTGAGTTAACTGACTCTCCTTACGTTGCTGTTAGCATGCGTAAAATGGCACGTATGGGTAAAGCAGTTTATGACGTATTAGGTACAGACGGTGAGTTTGTTCCTTGTGTACATACAGTAGGTGCTCCACTTGCTGAAGGTCAAAAAGACGTTGCTTGGCCATGTAACCCTGAAAAATATATCGTTCATTACCCAGAAACTCGTGAAATCTGGTCTTTCGGTTCTGGTTACGGCGGTAACGCATTACTTGGCAAAAAATGTTTAGCTCTTCGTATCGCTTCTGTCATGGGACGCGAACAAGGTTGGTTAGCTGAACACATGCTTATTCTTGGTGTAACTAACCCTCAAGGTGAAAAACACTACATCGCTGCAGCATTCCCGTCTGCATGTGGTAAAACAAACTTTGCAATGTTAATTCCACCAGCAGGTTATGAAGGTTGGAAAATCGAAACTGTAGGTGACGATATTGCTTGGATCAAACCAGGTGAAGATGGTCGTTTATATGCGATTAACCCTGAAGCTGGTTTCTTCGGTGTAGCTCCTGGTACAAACACCAAGACTAACCCGAACTGTATGGCAACTCTTCATAAAGATGTTATCTATACAAACGTAGCGGTAACTGAAGATGGTCAAGTATGGTGGGAAGGTCTTTCTAAAGAAGTTCCAACAAACTTAACTAACTGGAAAGGTCAACCTCATGTAAATGGTGAAAAAGCAGCGCATCCAAATGCTCGCTTCACTGTTGCAGCTGGTCAATGCCCTTCTATCGATGCTGACTGGGAAAATCCAGCAGGCGTTCCAATTTCTGCATTTATCTTCGGCGGTCGCCGTGCAGATACAGTTCCTTTAGTTTCTGAAGCTTTTGATTGGGTTGACGGTGTATATAAAGCGGCAACCATGGGTTCTGAAACTACTGCTGCTGCTGTTGGCCAACAAGGTATCGTTCGTCGTGACCCATTCGCGATGCTTCCATTTGCTGGCTATAACATGGCTGACTACTTCGATCACTGGTTAAGCCTTGGTCAACAAGTAAGCACAAAAGCTGAAGCAGCTGGTAATAAATTACCAAAAATCTTCAATGTAAACTGGTTCCGTCGTGATGCTGAAGGCAACTTCGTATGGCCTGGTTTCGGTCAAAACATGCGTGTTCTTGAGTGGATCATTGATCGTTGTGAAGGTCGTGCAAACGCTGTTGAAACACCAATTGGCCTTGTTCCAACATATGACGACTTGAACTGGGAAGGTACTGAATTCTCTAAAGAAGAATTTGACCTAATCACAGCTCAAGATAAAGATCAGTGGATTACTGAAATTGAAAGCCACACTGATTTATTTAATAAACTCGGTGATCGCTTACCGAAAGCATTAAAAGAACGTCAAGCAGCTTTACTTGAAGCTGTAAAAACTGGCTTCTAATTGCTATATATAAAAAAGGTCGCCATGTGCGACCTTTTTTATTATGCGGCATCATCTTTTTGTCGACGCTCAGATAAATAAGCTTCCAATATTTTTACTTGTTGCTCATCAAATGCCAGACTTAGTTTTGTTCTACGCCACAATATATCCTCAGCAGTAGTTGCCCATTCATATTCACATAAATATTTGACTTCGCATTCAAATAAGTCATGTCCAAAATTCTGGCCTAATTGCTCTATTGCATTTCTCTCTTGGAGCATATTCCAGACTCTTGTGCCATATGCATGCGCCCAACGGTTGGTAAGTGATTCAGACACTCCACTTACACGTGACTGAATCTGATGCGTTAAATCATCTAGTGTTGTCCAGTTTTCAGCGCCAGGTAATGGCTCATCTGCAGTCCACTCCTCTGCCATATTACTAAAAAACGGGGATAGATCTTCTAAAGCAGCCTCTGCCAGTTTCCTATAAGTCGTGATCTTGCCACCAAATATAGATAACAAAGGTGCTTTTTTATGTTCAGCCTGTAATACCAAGGTATAGTCACGTGTAATCACTGAAGGATTATCAGATTCATCATCACATAAAGCACGTACACCCGAGTACTGACTTACAATATCAGCTCGAGTTAACTGCTTTTTAAAATGTGAATTGGTCACTGTTAAGAGGTAATCAATTTCTACCTCTGTGATCTCTACCTTTTGTGGATCACCTGTATATTCCTGATCGGTCGTACCAATCAGTGTATATTTTTCTAAATACGGAATTGCAAACACGATGCGTCGATCTTCGTTTTGCATAATGAAGGCTTTATGGCAGTCATATAATTTTGGTACAACAATATGACTTCCTTGGATCAGCCGAATTCGATAGGGTGATTTTAGCTTCAGATTTTCACTAATAATTTCTTCAACCCAAGGACCTGCCGCATTCACTAAAGCTCGTGCACGTACCTGATAAAACTCTGCTCCACTTTGTAGCTCCAGATGCCACAGCTCTTGTTCCCTATAAGCTTTAATACAACGCGTACGTGTTACGACTTTGGCACCTTTCTCTTTGGCCTGTAATGCATTTAACACTACAAGACGTGCATCATCTACAGTACAGTCAGAATATTCAAAGCCACGTGTGATAGCCGGCTTTAAAGGGCTATCTTCTTTGAAATAAATAAGATTTGATCCTAATAGTTTTTCTCGTTTTCCCAAATGATCATAAAAAAACAAGCCCGCCCGAATTAACCATGCAGGGCGTAAATGTGGTCGATGAGGCATAATAAAGCGCATGGGTTTAATAATATGTGGAGCTTTAGCCAACAACACTTCACGCTCTGCTAAGGCTTCTCTAACTAATCTAAACTCTTTATGCTCTAAATAGCGCAGACCACCATGAATTAATTTGCTGCTAGCAGATGAAGTGTGACTAGCTAAATCATCTTTTTCACATAAAAATACCGATAAGCCCCGACCTGCCGCATCATTAGCAATACCGACGCCATTAATACCGCCACCAATTACGGCAATGTCATATATTTTTGAATAATCATTAGGCTGTACTATCATTTTTCATTTTCTTTTTATTGTTGATCTTATAAAAATTAAAACACCAAATTGAAGAAACAACAATCAAAAAAGTAGAATAATCAATTTTAAATAACTAAGTGTTTAACCGTTAATTGATTACCCTACTATTGAATTCAACCAGTTAAAGAACGAATTAATCCTCAGCCCAACTTTGACTACGCTTAACTGCCTTGATCCAACCTTTATAAATAATTTCTGATTGTTCAGAAGACATTTTTGGCTCAAATACCTTTTCTATGGCAGATTTATTTCTTAACTCATGTAGATCTTGCCAGAAACCCGTCGCCAGTCCAGCAAGGAAAGCTGCACCCAAAGCTGTGGTTTCTTTCATTATTGGACGTTCTACTGGTGTTGCTAAAATATCGGCCTGAAATTGCATTAAGAAATTATTTTCCGTCACTCCCCCATCAACACGGAGTGTACGGAGCTCTTCTTCTGCATCTTGCTGCATTGCATCCAAAACATCTCGGGTTTGAAAAGCAATAGACTCTAAAGTTGCACGAATAATATGTTCAATACTGGCTCCACGTGTGAGACCAAAAATTGCTCCTCGCGCAGTTGGATCCCAATACGGTGCGCCCAACCCTGTAAAAGCAGGTACAACATATACACCGTTACTATCTTTCACACGTGTTGCATAAAGCTCAGAGTCTTTAGCATTCTTAATGACCTTTAATTCATCGCGCAACCACTGCACGCAAGAACCACCATTAAACACGGCGCCCTCTAAGGCATAGTTCACCTCACCACTCGCACCACATGCAATAGTAGTTAGTAATCCATGTTCTGACCAGACAATCTTCTTACCTGTGTTCATTAATAGAAAACAGCCTGTGCCGTAGGTATTTTTTGCCTGACCAGACTCAACACACATTTGACCAAACAGTGCGGCTTGTTGATCACCTGCGATTCCTGCAATGGGGATACCAACTTCTTGCCCACTAATGGTATGTGTATATCCATAAACCTCAGATGAGCTACGCACTTCGGGTAGCATTACTCGAGGAATCTCTAAAACTTGTAAAAGTTTTTCATCCCATTCAAGTTTTTCGATATCAAAAAGCATAGTTCTTGAAGCATTGGTAAAATCAGTGACATGAACAGCACCATTGGTTAGTTTCCAGATTAACCAAGTGTCCACCGTACCGAACAATAATTCACCTCGCTCAGCACGCTCACGGCTTCCTTCAACATGGTCTAAAATCCATTTAATTTTTGTAGCCGAAAAATACGGATCAATCACCAAACCCGTTGTTTTACTTATGTATTCTTTCAATCCCGCTTTATGTAGTTGATTGCATATCTCAGTCGTTTGTCGACTTTGCCAAACAATCGCATTGTAAATCGGCTTGCCCGTTTTTTTATCCCAAACAACTGTGGTTTCCCGCTGATTGGTAATCCCAATTGCTGCAACTTGTTCACTCTTGATACCAGCTTGAGCTAATGCTTCTACCCAAACAGCACTTTGCGTAGCCCAAATTTCCATAGGGTCATGCTCAACCCAGCCAGGCTGAGGATAAATCTGAGTAAATTCTTTTTGAGCAATACTTACAACGTTAGCATCATGGTCTAAAACAATTGCTCTTGAGCTTGTTGTTCCCTGATCAAAAGCAACAATATATTTTTTCGGGCAATTTGACATCTGAATGTCCCTTTCATTATTCACACACATCTAGTCCACAATGCCAAGACATCATGCCTAACTATATTTACTTAAAATTTTCTTTGGAATATATCATTATTTTTAAGGGGTATAGGTTTTCTTCGCCCAAACTCTACTCATTCTTTATCAATTTTTACTACTTGGAAAAAAATAATATGCCAAAGATCCCAACAATATTATAAACGTGAGCTGATCGGCTAATTTGAAATCACATAAATATTCAACTTATTCCTTTGCTTAAATAATAAACATTGTTTTACAGACATAAAAAAAATAAAGTGAAATACTCCTCTAGAAAATATGTAAAAACGGAATAAATCTTCTCTTTTTTAGCATTCAACCCAAGCGAAACATGGAGCGACTCATGGTTGATCAACCTTCTACCGCAACAACTCCACATTCTAATTTAGATACAAAAACTCGTCTAAAATCAATTTTGGGCGGTTCAGCCGGTAACCTTGTCGAATGGTACGACTGGTATGTATATGCCGCATTTACGCTCTATTTTGCTCATGCTTTTTTTCCAAAAGGTAGCCAGACGGCTCAGCTCCTTCAAGCGGCCGCAATTTTTGCTGTAGGCTTTTTAATGCGCCCAATCGGTGCATGGATTATGGGAATCTATTCAGACCGTAAAGGTCGTAAAGCGGGTCTTACGCTTTCCGTCACTTTAATGTGTATAGGTTCGCTGCTTATTGCCGTGACACCAAGTTATGAAAGTATTGGTGTATTTGCCCCTCTTCTTTTAGTTGTCGCTCGTTTAATTCAAGGCTTAAGTGTAGGCGGTGAATATGGTGCTAGTGCTACCTATTTAAGTGAAATGGCTGAAAGAAATCGACGTGGTTTTTTCTCTAGCTTCCAATATGTAACATTGATTGCTGGCCAGCTCACAGCCCTATGTGTTCTATTAATATTACAAATGGTATTAACCGAAGAACAACTACATGATTGGGGATGGCGTATCCCATTCTTTATCGGGGCTTTACTTGCTATTGTAGTTTTCCGTATTCGACGTGGCCTATTAGAAACTCAATCTTTTAAAAATGCTCAGGCAGAAACAGACCAGCCAAAATCAGGCATGTTTGCTTTATTTAAACATTACCCTAAAGAAGCTTTCACAGTATTGTTTTTAACCGCTGGCGGGACTTTAGCTTTTTATACTTACACGACTTATTTGCAAAAATATTTGGTCAATACTTCTGGATTTACTAAACCTGAAGCCACTCAAATTACAACTTTAGCGCTATTTATTTTTATGTGTCTACAGCCTGTAGCGGGTGCTCTGTCGGATCGCATTGGTCGAAAACCCCTTATGATTTTCTTCGGAATAACAGGTGTTTTATTCACATACGTTTTATTTGATGCACTTGCAAATACACATAATTACTGGACAGCTTTCTGGTTATGTTTTGGAGGTCTTGTGATGGTGACTGGCTACACTTCAATTAATGCCGTGGTTAAAGCCGAGCTCTTCCCTGCACACATTCGCGCTCTAGGTGTTGCATTACCTTACGCGATTGCCAATACATTATTTGGCGGAACAGCAGAGTTCTTTGCTTTAAGTTTTAAAGAAGCTGGGCATGAATCTTGGTACTTTATTTATGTAAGTATTATGATCTTCATTTCTCTCATTATTTATATTTTTATGAAAGATACCAAGCATCATTCAAAAATCAAAGAACATTAATACTTTACTAATAAGGGCTAATATCGTTCGCCGATGTTAGCTCAAATCATGAGATTAAGCCCCAACAACCTTTGTATTTTATGAGATACTAGCTATAAGAAAATAAGGACGATACTGATGAATAGAAGTATTTTATGCTTGGCATTAAGTAGTATGTTTGTTTTAACTGCTTGTCAGACTACCCCTCGACAATATAATGGTTCAACTGGATACCAGATTGAAAACCAAACAAAAACTTCGGCGACTTTAGCTTACACTTTAGCGGGTCGTAATAACCAGCAACTCGATGAACGTAAATTACAACGCGCTTGTCAGAATGTGCTAGGTGCTCAGAAAGTTTATAAATTATCAATTTTGAGTATCAACGAAATTCCTAATCCAGCGAAAGATGAGCATTATGGAATTCAACTCGGCGAAACTCGTGCTTCTTTTGGTTTATCAAACACACCTAGCTTAAATAATGGTGAGGACTATGCAACTCGCCAAGCGCTTGAAGCACGTCCAAGCACATTAAAAGTTGTTCGTTATACTTGTTCATAAAATAAAAAAAGACGCTGTTCTTTTACAGCGTCTTATAAAAACTTACATTTCTAAACTCTTTAGCTTCATCTAGATCAGGCCATGTAGAAGCACTTCTTTCACCAATCTTTTGATATTTGGGGTGACTAAAATTCTTAACACGACTATCAGCCACCCAGACTTCTGGTGCAAACTTTAAAAATTCATCTAAGAAAAAGCGGTTACATTGATCATATAAAACATCAGCTGCTAGCAAAACATCAACTTGCTCTGCTTTATACAAATCGTCCAGATATTCCAGCTCAACATCATTCAACAAAGCATTTTCACGGCAGGCAGCAAGACTAATTTGATCAATATCACAACAAATTACTCTTTTAGCACCAGCCATTTTAGCTGCGATTGCAACAACACCTGAACCAGCTCCAAAATCCAAAACAACTTTATCTTTAACATGTTGCGGCTCTGCAAGTAACCACTGTGCCATCGCTAAACCAGATGCCCAACAAAAAATCCAATACGGCGTGTCATTCCAAATACGGCGAATAACTTCATCATCTAAGCGATCAGTTGGAAAAACTGGTGGAATCAACCATAAAGAAATAGGCGTTTCTGGTAATTGTTGTACCATCAACTCACAATTAGGAATAACTTCATTTAGTGCTTGAAGTAAATGTTCAGGGGCTTTAGACAGTTGAAAAGTGCAGCTCATCAGATTTCTTTTAATTCATTTTTATAACAAGCATAACAGAGTCATTCCATTATGATTTGAATTTTTAGAATAACCTTTGGTTGGACCTACTTTTCTTTCGGGAAAAGTAGGCAAAACCATTGTCATCCGCAAAACTCGGCAGATACTCTCTAGAATCGAAAGCATCGCAGAAACATTAAATTTTTAACGTATTTCTGCCTCAAACAATTGCGGATGACGGTTACGCGTATCAAATAACAGCCTAGCGTTAATTAAATTAACCTAAAGCTTTTTCAGCAGCTTCTACAGTTTGACGAATCAAAGTAGTAATGGTCATTGGACCAACACCACCCGGTACTGGTGTATAAGCAGAAGCAATTTCTTCAATACCTTGTAATTGAATATCACCTACGCCACCGCCATCACGAGGATGGAAACCAGCATCTACAACCACTGCACCTTGTTTAATCCAATCTTTTTGGATAAGTTCAGCTTTACCTACAGCACCAACAATAATGTCAGCTTGTTTCACAAGCTCAGGTAAGTTTTGTGTGCGTGAATGGCAAATCGTTACTGTTGCATTCGCTTGCAAAAGCATCATTGCCATTGGTTTACCTAAAATTGCAGAACGACCAACTACAACCGCATGTTTACCAGCAATTTCGATATTATTTTCTTTTAAAATGGTCATGATGCCCGCAGGAGTTGCTGAACCATATGCAGCTTCACCCATAGCCATACGGCCAAAACCAAGACAAGTTACACCATCAACATCTTTAGCTAATGAGATTGCATCGAAACATGCGCGCTCATCAATTTGCTCTGGAACTGGGTGTTGTAAAAGAATGCCGTGTACATCTGGGTTAGCATTAAGTTTTTCAATTTCAGCTAATAATTGTTCTGTTGTCGTTTCTTGTGGCAATTCAATTTTTAAAGAGTCCATGCCTACTCGACGGCAAGCATTTCCTTTCATGCGTACATAAGTTGCAGATGCGCCATCATCCCCAACTAAAATAGTCGCCAAAATTGGGGTACGACCTGTTTTAGCTTTTAAAGCTTCAACACGTACTGACAAATTTTCTTCAATTTGCTTTGCTAATGCGCGACCGTCTAAAACCAATGCCACAGCACATCTCCAAGGTAGACATGAATTTAATGTGCCAATAATACATGATTATTTGGACAAATTTATTCTAGATGTTGCTTTTATGTTCATCTTATCTCAAAACAGTATTGTTTTTTTTGTAAAGGTTGCTAATATGTGCATCACCAAATGTAGGCGGGGTGGCAGAGTGGTCATGCAGCGGACTGCAACTCCGTGGACGCCGGTTCGATTCCGACCTCCGCCTCCAATTTTGGTAAAGCCCGGGTGGTGAAATAGGTAGACACAGGGGATTTAAAATCCCCCGCCCACAAAGCGTGCCGGTTCGAGTCCGGCCCCGGGCACCATTTTCTAGTATAGAAATTGGTGTCATAAAGAATCCAGCGAAAGCTGGTTTTTTTATGTCTAAAAAAAGGATACTTATTAGCATCCCTTTCTCACCCCATATATTTAAGCAGTTTTTTGCTTATCTTTTTCAGGTGTTAAATTCGCATCCAACACCAATTGATAGCTTCTACTAGAATCTACTTTATATTCTGCATTTTTAATTGAATCTACAAAAATCCAATCCGACAGCACCTGCTTATCATCTAGTGTAACCATCAAATAACCCCGCTGATTTAAATTACAATATGCCAATTCATCGATAAGCGTCGTAAAGGCAAATTCAAATTGCTGCAACTGAGCTAGCGGAATACTTAAATATTTTTCAAGACCCGGTGAAGAAACCGAACTTGTCGCCAGTTCAACCCCGACATATTCACCCTTTTGGCTATATAAGTAAGATGTCCACGCATTATGGGTATCGCCCGCCAAAACAATAATTTTCTTATTAAACTCTGCCAATTTAGCGTACAGAAACTCTCGCTCAGTATAATAACCATCCCAAGCATCAAGGTTATATGGAACTAATGTTGTGACTCGAGCTTTTTCTTGAATAGTCAAAGTTGGATCGCCCTGCTCTAATCGTAATTTTAATGTGACTAATTCTGTAATTTGCGCATTCATTTTAGCTAAAGTATCAGGTGAAGTTCCGCCTGAAGTAATTTGCCCCAGCGATGCCAATAACTCAGCTGGAATCCACATTTTACTCATTAAGACTTGCTGACCAATCACATTCCATGTTGCTGTAGATTGCTTTAATTTATCGACCAGCCAATCCCTTTGCGTATATCCCATTAAAGTACGCTTTGGATCTGTTAAATCAGTCTGAAACTTTTGAGCATCTAAACCTGAAGATGTAATGTAGTTTGTATATTCGAGCTGTTTATCTCGCGCAATAATACGTGTATCTAACATGGTTAATTGAACCAACGAACCAAAGTTAAACTGACGATAAATATTTAGATGATCTGTGTTAGAAACAGGGCGAATTGGCATCCATTCAAAATAAGCCTGTAGAGCAGCCAACTTACGATCAGAAAAAGATCCTTCATTATCTTGATGGTTTTCCGCACCATCACGCCAAGTATCATTTGCTAACTCATGGTCATCCCAAATTACAATAAAAGGATGACGCTGATGAACCGCCTGTAAATCTTTATCCTGACGATAGAGCGCATAACGTTTGCGATAATCATCTAATTTAATAATTTCTTTATTATTATCGGACGGTAAAGTACGGCCCAGCTTTGCAGCATCTTCTGTCGCATAGCCATCAGCCCCATATTCATAAATATAATCGCCCAAATGAATGAGTACATCCACATTCTGTTTTGCCATTTCACGATAAACGTAAAAATAACCCGCAGGATAATTAGAACAAGAACATACTGCGAAGCTGACCTTATTGGTAGTTACAGGTAATGTTTTTGTTTGCCCTACTGGCGAGACTTTGCTACCAAATCGAAAGCGATAATAATAAGTCATACCCGCTTGTAGACCTGTTGCATCCACCTTCACGGTAAAATCGTCAGTTTTATTCGTTTGAACCGTACCAGTCTTTAAATTCTGCTTGAACTGATCATCGATAGCAATTTCCCAAGTAACTCTAAGACGCGCATTAAGGTCTACTGGTGTTAACCGCGTCCATAAAATTACTTTATCTTGCAATGGGTCACCGCTCGCAACTCCATGTAAAAAATCTGCTTGTGTTTCTGAACCCTCCTCATCGGAACCATCATTACACCCCGTAAAAGCTACAGGCAAAGATAGCGCCCCAAAACCGAACAGACTTTTTTGAATTAATTCTCGGCGTGAAATTTTCTCTGACATAAAATTACCTAAGTTTTAAGCAATGAGTGTCTTAAATTTAGGGAGATAAGATGAACAACTGATCTCAGTTTAATGAACAAATCATGACATAAATTGGTTAATTTATATAAATACCAACAAGAACTGATTGAAAATAAAGCAAACTCTCTGATTTTCTCTTGCCAATCGCGCACTTGTCCTCTATTATTGCGCACATGCCCGGGTGGTGAAATAGGTAGACACAGGGGATTTAAAATCCCCCGCCCACAAAGCGTGCCGGTTCGAGTCCGGCCCCGGGCACCACTTTCAAATATTGAATTTGGTGCTACAAAGAATCCAGCGTATGCTGGTTTTTTTATGCCTAATTAAAATGAATTTTATGATAAGAATATTATTACTCGTTTACACTACCCTTTTTATAACAAAGGTTTACGCCATAGATCTTTTCTCCGGCACCCTTTCTCTCAAAGACAACCATTGGTATTTTTCACGTTGCTCTATTACCAAAGATGATTATTTAGTTAAAGCACCCGAACAGATAATAGATAAATTTAAAACGCTAGAACAAAAACGAGAAACTTATTGGGTCAGTTTGTTAGCGGACGCAGATTATCAAGAGAATGGTGTTTTAATTTTAAAAATTAAAGAAATAGACGAAATACATTTAAAGGCATCTTGCCACTTATTAGATGCATTTGAAGATATTGAAAATCGAGAGTAATCACCACTCTCGATTCATCACCAGCTCTTCCATTTCTAGATCTAAATATCCAGCTTCCTGTGCTACCATCATCATTGCTTCAGCAATATAGTCAGCAGCACTATCATCTAAAGAAGAATCTAGATCTTCGAACTGAGGTTTCATCTCATTAATTTCAATCACAGTTTGATGAGCATATCGATAGATATCCTGCTCAGCTAAGGCAGGCTTCTGAACTTTTTTAGCAAATTGTTCAATGAGCTGCTTGAGTTCAGCGACCAAAATATCTGGATAATATTCATCATCAAACATCGGGAGAAGTAAGTCTTCGAACATACAAAAGTTTACACAACAGCAAAAACTTGCCGCTTATAACATATTTTCAAAAGAATAACGATATTTTTCCCTGACTCAATCAGCTAGCTCATTAAATTAATGAGCTACTACCTGATTTTTATAAAGCCTACTTTGTTAAGCTTGTATCATCGCCTTCCAAACTAGAATTGCATCAGTCATTGCTTTGACATCATGCGCTCTAACAATAGATGCTCCTTGCTGAATACTAAGCAAATGCCCCGTAACGCTTCCTACCGCACGCTGATCTGCAGTTGCACCTTTTAATGCTTCACCAATAAAACGTTTACGAGAAAGGCCAGATAAAATCGGATAACCCATTTCACCAAGCTTCCAAAATTCTTTTAATAGTCTTAAATTTTGCTGCGCATTTTTTGCAAAACCAAACCCAGGATCAATAATAATATTATTTTTTTTCACGCCCGCATTTAAAGCTTCATTCACGCGCTGCTGGAGCTCCTCTATAACATCTAAGGTTACGTCCGTATATTGGTCTAACTGATTCATTGTAGTCGGCTCACCACGCATATGCATGATCACTACGGGTATATCCAGTTCTGCTGCCGTTTTTAAAGCATTGGGACGAGTAAGCGCACGTACATCGTTCCAAATATGTGCTCCTGCTTCTTTCGCAGCACGAATAACATCAGGCTGACTCGTATCAATTGATAGAACAATATTATGTTTAGCTAAAGCTTCAACTACGGGCACAACTCTTCGTATTTCTTCTTCTACGCTTACTTCAGATGCTCCTGGACGGGTAGACTCCCCACCAATATCAATAATGGTGGCACCTTGCTCTATCATGGCTAGTGCATAAGCAATCGCTTGATCTATTTGATTATGCTTTCCGCCATCACTAAAAGAGTCTGGTGTGACATTTAATATACCCATAACGTGAGGCTGTGATAGATCTAACTGAAGCTGTCCACACTGTAAAATTTGTTGAGGCAAAGGCATTAGTTGCATAAAAAGCTCCAGTTTAAAATCAGGCTGTATTTTAGCAATTATCATCCATGTATGGTGTTGATTTGTTTTCAGCTTTTACCAAAATCAAACCCATAAAAAAAGCCACATGACTGTGGCTTTTTTAATTAACTAATTAGTTCATTGCTGGCAATGGTGGCGGTGTAGATGGACCATCTTTTGGTGGTTCAAATGCAGCCACTGGGTTTTCAGCAACATATACTTTAGGCGGTTGTGGCTCACGACCTTCCATAATGTCACGGATTTGATCACGATCAATAGTTTCCCATTCCATCAAAGCTTTTACCATCGCGTGTGCAATATCTTTATTACTTTCCAAGATATTACGTGCAACTTTGTATTGCTCATCAAGAATACGACGTACTTCCTCATCAACTAGCTGTTGAGTTGCTTCAGAAATCGTACGGCTTCCTACATTACCAAAGAAACCATTTTGGTTTTCATCTTCGTAAACCATTACACCCATTTTGTCAGACATACCGTACTTCGTAACCATTGCACGTGCCATTTTAGTAGCTCGCTCAAAGTCATTTGAAGCACCAGTAGATTGCTGTTGGATAAATACTTCTTCAGCAATACGACCACCAAACAAAATTGCAATTTCGTTTAGCATCTTGTCTTTATAGTGGCTAATTTGGTCTTGTTCAGGTAACTGCCAAGTTACACCTAAAGCCCAACCACGCGGCATAATCGTTACTTTATGAACAGGATCTGTACCCGGTAAAATCTCGGCAACAATCGCATGACCAGCTTCATGATAAGCCGTTGCACGACGCTCTTCTTCACGTAGAACCATCGATTTACGCTCTGGTCCCATGTAGATTTTGTCTTTTGCATCTTCAAAGTCATGCATGTCGACCGTGTTCTTATTACGGCGTGCAGCAAATAATGCAGCTTCGTTAACAAGGTTTGCCAACTGCGCACCAGAGAAACCTGGAGTACCACGAGATAGAACTTTAACATCCACACCCGTAACTGAAGGTAATTTTTTCAAATGTACGTTCAGAATCTGCTCACGACCACGAATGTCAGGTAAACCTACCATTACTTGACGGTCAAAACGACCCGGACGTAATAACGCTTTATCCAAGACATCAACACGGTTCGTCGCAGCAATTACGATTACACCTTCGTTACCTTCAAAACCATCCATCTCTACAAGCATTTGGTTTAAGGTTTGTTCACGCTCATCATGACCACCACCTGTACCTGAACCACGATGACGTCCTACTGCATCAATCTCGTCAATAAAGATAATACAAGGCGCATGACGTTTAGCTTGCTCGAACATATCACGGACACGGGACGCACCCACACCCACGAACATTTCGACAAAGTCAGAACCTGAAATGCTGAAGAAAGGAACTTTAGCTTCACCAGCAATTGCTTTGGCTAATAACGTTTTACCAGTACCCGGAGGACCAACCATAAGTACGCCACGAGGAATAGTAGCGCCCAAACGTTTGAATTTTGCAGGGTCTTTTAAGAAATCTACAATTTCAACAACTTCTTGTTTTGCTTCATCACAACCAGCGACGTCAGAAAAATTGACTTTGATTTGATCTTCAGAAAGCATTTTTGCTTTCGACTTACCAAAACTCATCGGCCCATTTTTTCCGCCTGCACCACCACCCATGTTACGCATAAAGAACATGAATAACAGAATGATTAACAGTACAGGGAAACTAGCAATGAGAAGTTGCATCAAAATGCCTTGACGTTGAGGAGCTGTTCCCTCTACAACAACATTTTGCTTATTTAAGCTCGGCATAAGCTCAGTGTCTTCAACTTGCGGACGAACAGTTTCAAACTGTGATCCGTTAGTTTTTTCACCATTAATATTTAAACCGTCAATTGTGACTTGCTTAATTTGGCCAGCATTCACCGCTGCAACGAAATCTGAATATTTCATCGCAGTAGGCTTATTGCGGTCACTGATATTACTGAAAATTAAAATCAGAACACCAAGTATTATTAGCCACAATACGGCATTCTTGAAGTAATCGCTCAAAGCTTTATTCCCATATCGATCTAATTTGATCATGCCCAATCTTGGCTGATCGTCATAAAAACAGCAACTGTATTGCTTGCGGATAACCTAAAAGTACAAAATGCACAATTTTTAGGAGCTTGGCAAGTAAACTTTATTGCAATGCTTTCTTACGCCCTTGTCCAACCAAAAAAACTTCTTTAGAACGCGCCCGAGAAGCTGCTGGTTTTGCTGTCTTTAACACATCAAAACTATCAACCACTTGTTTACGAAACTCATCAAATCCTGCGCCTTGGAACACTTTAACCACAAACTGTCCATTAGGACCAAGAACCTTTTGAGCAAAATCTAAAGCCAGTTCACATAAGTAAATCTGTCTAGGTTGATCAACAGCCCTATTACCTGATGTATTGGGGGCCATATCAGAAATTACAATGTCTACTTGTCGCCCATTTAAAATATTTAACAATTTTTCAAATACAGCTTCTTCTCTAAAGTCGCCTTGTAAGAAAGTGACATCAGGCAAAGCATCCATCGGCAAAATATCGGAAGCAATCACTAAACCTTTGCTACCCACAAGTTTTCCAGCAATTTGAGACCAGCTACCAGGAGCTGCACCCAAATCGACTACCGTCATTCCTGGCTTGATCAACTTATATTTTTCTTGAATTTCAAGAAGTTTATAGGCTGCTCGCGCACGATACCCTTCCTTTTGTGCTTTTTTTACAAAAGGATCGTCTAGATGTTCCCTCATCCACGCACGACTACTTTTCGACAATTTCTGGTTTGTAATGCGTGTTGCCATAACTCACTAAATATCAAAAAAACTTCTGATCGTTCATTGTACGTGAAAATTACTCTCATTACAGTACGGATGTAGCGTAATCTCACCAAGTTTTACAGTTTTTTTCCAATAATGTTGATCGATTATTTATACAGTTTTTCGTACATCTGAATTTAAGTTTTTTGCTATACTAAGTCGTTTTTAAAATCAGGTATTTTTAATGGCCGCTTTATCTATCCATGAACGTAAACGTTTACGTCAAATTGGTCATGTGCTTAATCCGGTTGTCATGATTGGTGGACAAGGCTTAACAGATGCTGTTATCGAAGAAACTCTTCGTGCTTTAAACGACCACGAACTTATCAAAGTTAAAGTTGCTGGTGAAGACCGTGAAGCACGTACTGCTGTAATTGATGCAATTGTAGAAGCGACTGGCGCAGAAGCTGTGCAAAAGATTGGTAAAATTGTTTTACTTTACAAAAAAGCAGCTAAACAAAACCAGCATTTGTCTAATCTTGTTCGCCACGCTCATTTAGCAAACTAAGTTGATTTGACAAACTATGGCAAGTTACGAACTTTCAGCTTTTGATCGTTTTCATGCTGTTTCTGTTGTTGGCGCAATTGAACAGCAAGCACCGCACACCTTAAATGTCGGTTTTTGGATTCGTGATCCAAATCAACTCATTGTCTGGCCCCAAGAAGTCGCGGCTCATCCTCGTCAGGATTTTTTGTGGGAAGAAACTTGTTTCGAAATTTTTGTTGGCGTGCATGATGAAGATTATTATCGGGAAATTAACCTTTCCCCTTCTCAAGCATGGCAGTCTTATCAGTTTGAAGAATATCGCTACCCAGAAAGTATGCCTCCCCTTGCTGCTTACGATATCGAACTGAACCATCTCAAGCGTACTCATTATGGCTTAAATGTTAGTCTTGATTTGGGACAATTTATGCAAAAGCATCGCTTGAAATGGGCAAACCTCTATTTAGGTTTAACTGCAGTTTTAAAAACCAAAGAAGGTATGCAGTACTATGCAATGCAGCATAGTGGAAAAAGTGCAGATTTCCATAATAAGCGTGACTGGTTACATCAGTTTTAAAAATAAAAAAGCGAGAAATTAATTCTCGCTTTTTTATAGCTGGGTAAAAGCTAAGATCATTAGTTATCTCGTGCTTTATTCCATGCTTCGACTGCATTGTTTTTAGTACGTTTAATGCTTTCACTTAAAGAATCTTTGTGCTTCAAAGAAATCTGGCTAATATCACCTTTAAGTTCTTTACTTACTTTCGTCAAATCTTCAATAAGTGCATTAATTTCTGCTTTCAAAGCATTTTTAAGTTCAGATAGTCCTTCTTGTGAAGTGCTAAACTGAGCTTTAATCACATCAAGACGTTGTAAAATATCTTGTTTAATTTGAATAAATTGATTTTGAATATTCTTGTTTAACTCATGAGTTTCAGCTTCAATTTTTTCTTGAGTTTCACTTAAAACCTCTTTGACCTGCTCTTGAGTTTCAGTGATAGCTTCTTTCACTTGAGTTTTTGCTTCTGTAGCAACTTCTTTAATCTGCTCAGTTTTCTCTGCAACACTTTCTTTTACTTGCGCAGTTTTAGCAGTTACTGTTCTTTTTGCTTTAGTTGTAGTAGCAGCTACGGTTTCTTTCACTTCATTCACCTCAGCTTTTACCGAGTCAACTACTGCTTGAGCTTTCTCGCTCACATCTTTTGAAACTTGATCATTACTCATGCTATTTCCTCATACTGTTTATTTTTTAACTAGCAATACAATAAATCCAGTTCTAAAAATTCAGCCAGCAAATTGTTAGACAATTTATCAAAAGTAACTGATTCGGATGAGCGGATAATTTTTTTGTAAAAATCAAGCAATGAATTATGTTTTTTAGCAGAAAATAAATAGACTTTTTGAGGTTCCATGCGTATAATGCGCTGTTAAGTTACAAGCGAGCAGACCGATAGGGAGGGGCATGTTTTATCACAACATCGCCTATCTTTTTTGGGTCTACTCGCTTTTTTACAGCCGAAATTCAGGAGCTTTGGTTTGAGCACCCCCGCCATTTTAGCCCTCGCAGATGGAACGATCTTTAAAGGAACGTCAATCGGCGCAACGGGAAGTACGACTGGAGAAGTCGTTTTTAACACAGCCATGACAGGCTATCAAGAAATTTTGACTGACCCAAGTTATGCACAACAAATTGTGACATTAACTTACCCACATATCGGAAACACTGGCTGCAACGCGGAAGACGTTGAATCTGGTCGTATCCATAAAGTATGGGCGAATGGTTTAATTATTCGTGACCTTCCACTACTACACAGCAACTTCCGTGCTGAACAGTCATTGAGTGAATATTTGCAAGAACACAATGTTGTTGCAATCGCGGATATTGATACACGTAAATTAACACGTATTTTGCGTGACAAAGGTGCACAAAATGGTTGCATCCTTGCTGGCGAAAATATTACTGAAGAAGAAGCAATTGCCAAAGCTCGTGCTTTTGGTGGCTTAAACGGTTTAGACCTTGCAAAAGAATGTTGCGATCCAACTGGTTTTGAATGGTCTGAAGGTTCATGGACTCTAGGCCAAGGCTTCTCTCAACCTGAATTAAAATATCATGTAGTTGCATACGATTACGGTGTCAAAACCAACATCTTGCGTATGCTTGCAGACCGCGGTTGCAAATTAACCGTTGTTCCTGCAGAAACTCCGGCTGAAAAAGTATTGGCACTTAATCCGGATGGCGTATTCCTTTCAAATGGTCCTGGCGATCCAGCTGCTTGTGATTATGCAATCGAAGCTGTAAAAACTATTGTTGAAACCACAACATTACCTGTATTTGGTATTTGCTTAGGCCACCAAATCTTGGCACTCGCTTCTGGTGCAAAAACTGTAAAAATGAATCATGGTCATCACGGTGCTAACCACCCTGTACAAAATCTTGAAGATGGTACAGTGATGATTACTTCGCAAAACCATGGTTTCGCTGTAGATGCTGAAACTTTACCGGCTAACTTAAAAGCAACGCATAAATCATTGTTCGATGGCACCTTACAAGGGATTCACCGTACAGACAAACCAGCTTTCAGCTTCCAAGGTCACCCTGAAGCAAGCCCAGGTCCACATGATTGTGCCCCATTGTTCGATCATTTTATCGAACTTATCGAAGCATCTAAACAGTAATTAAGGAGCGAATAATGCCTAAACGTACGGATATTAAAAGCATCTTAATTATTGGTGCTGGCCCGATTGTGATTGGTCAGGCATGTGAGTTTGACTACTCAGGTGCTCAAGCGTGTAAAGCGCTTCGTGAAGAAGGCTACCGTGTTATTTTGGTTAACTCTAACCCAGCAACCATTATGACAGACCCTTCAATGGCTGATGCAACTTATATTGAGCCAATTACTTGGCAAACAGTTGCACAGATTATTGAAAAAGAACGTCCAGATGCAGTATTGCCAACTATGGGTGGCCAAACTGCGTTGAACTGTGCTCTTGCACTTGATGAGCACGGCGTTCTTGAGAAATATAATGTTGAATTAATTGGCGCAACTAAAGACGCAATTGAGAAAGCCGAAGATCGTAAACTCTTCGATATCGCTATGCGTAAAATTGGCTTGGAATGTCCAAAAGCTGCCATTGCTGAAACAATGGAAGAAGCTTTAGAAATCCAGTCACGCTTTGGTTTCCCAGTAATTATCCGTCCATCATTCACAATGGGTGGTTCAGGTGGCGGTATCGCATATAACCGCGAAGAATTCCTTGAAATTTGTGAACGTGGTTTTGACCTCTCTCCTACTCATCAGTTATTGATCGATGAATCTTTAATTGGTTGGAAAGAATACGAAATGGAAGTTGTTCGTGACAAAAACGACAACTGTATTATCGTATGTGCCATCGAAAACTTCGACCCAATGGGCGTACACACTGGTGACTCAATCACTGTAGCACCAGCTCAAACATTAACAGACAAAGAATATCAATTGATGCGTAACGCTTCGGTTGCAGTTCTTCGTGAAATTGGTGTTGAGACAGGCGGTTCTAACGTTCAGTTCGGTATTAACCCGAAAGACGGCCGTATGGTTGTTATCGAGATGAACCCTCGTGTATCTCGTTCATCTGCACTTGCTTCTAAAGCAACAGGTTTCCCGATTGCTAAAATCGCAGCAAAACTTGCTGTTGGTTATACCCTTGATGAATTGAAAAATGACATCACTGGTGGCGTGACTCCTGCAAGCTTCGAACCATCAATTGACTATGTTGTAACGAAGATTCCTCGTTTTAACTTCGAGAAATTCCCGCAAGCTGAACCAGTTCTTACCACTCAGATGAAATCTGTTGGTGAAGTGATGGCAATTGGCCGTAACTTCCAAGAATCTGTACAAAAAGCATTACGTGGTCTTGAAGTTGGTGTAAGCGGTTTTGATGAAAAAATCGAAGCTGGTGCAACAAATGCAAAAGAAATTATTCTAAAAGAACTTAAAGTTCCGGGTCCTGAGCGTATCTGGTATGTAGCGGACGCTTTCCGTCATGGTTTCTCTTTAGATGAAGTTTTTGAAGCGACTAAGATTGACCGCTGGTTCCTTATCCAAATTCAAGACATCATTAAAACTGAAGCTCAAGTGAAAACTTTAGGTTTTGGTGACTTAAACGCTGACAACATCCGTTCGTTCAAGCGTAAAGGTTTATCTGACCTTCGTATTGCTCACCTCATGGGCATTTCACAAAAACAATTCCGTAAACAACGTTGGAACTTGGGTGTTTATCCAGTTTATAAACGCGTTGATACATGTGCAGCAGAGTTTGAATCTGGTACTGCATACATGTATTCAACTTATGATGAAGAATGTGAAGCGAATCCATCAAACCGTGACAAGATCATGGTCATTGGTGGTGGTCCAAACCGTATTGGTCAAGGTATCGAATTTGACTACTGCTGTGTACACGCTGCATTAGCTATGCGTGAAGACGGTTACGAAACAATCATGGTGAACTGTAACCCTGAAACTGTTTCTACCGACTATGACACATCTGACCGTCTATACTTCGAGCCGGTAACACTTGAAGATGTACTTGAAATCGTACGTACAGAGAAGCCTAAAGGCGTAATCGTACAGTACGGTGGTCAAACTCCGCTTAAATTGGCACGTGCTTTAGAAGAAGCAGGTACCCCAATTATCGGTACATCACCAGATGCGATTGACCGTGCTGAAGACCGTGAACGTTTCCAACAAATGATTCAACGTTTACAGCTTCGTCAACCAAACAACAGCATTGTAAAATCTGCTGAAGAAGGTATCTCTGAAGCTGCAAAAGTAGGTTATCCGCTTGTTGTTCGCCCATCTTATGTATTAGGTGGTCGTGCAATGGAAATCGTATATAACGAAGAAGAACTTAAACGTTACCTTCGTGAAGCAGTTCAAGCATCTAATGAAGCCCCTGTTCTTCTTGACCGTTTCCTAGATGACGCAACTGAAGTTGATGTTGACTGTGTATCTGATGGTAAAGACGTTGTGATCGGCGGCATCATGCAGCATATTGAACAAGCTGGTATTCACTCAGGTGACTCTGCATGTTCGATTCCTCCTTATTCTTTATCAAAAGAAATTCAGGATGAAATGCGTCGTCAAACGATTGCGATGGCAAAAGAACTTGGCGTTGTTGGCTTGATGAACGTTCAGTTCGCTGTAAAAGGTGACGATATTTACGTTCTAGAAGTTAACCCACGTGCTTCACGTACAGTTCCATTCGTATCTAAGTGTATTGGTGATTCTTTAGCGAAAGTTGCTGCACGTTGTATGGCAGGTCAATCTCTTGAGTCTCAAGGATTTACTAAAGAAATCATTCCAACTCACTTTGCTGTGAAGGAAGCCGTTTTCCCATTCGCTAAATTCCAAGGCGTAGACCCTATGCTTGGACCTGAGATGAAATCTACAGGTGAAGTGATGGGCGTAGGTAAAACATTTGGTGAAGCATTCTATAAAGCTGTTTTAGGCTCAAATGAACGCTTACCTGGTTTACCAACTGAAGGCGAAGTAAAACATGCTTTCTTATCAGTACGTGAATCTGACAAGAAATACATCGCTGATATCGCTAAGAAATTAGTTGAATATGGCTTCAAGCTTGTTGCAACAGGTGGTACTTACCAAGTGCTTAAAGAAGCAGGTTTAGAATGCGAATCTGTAAATAAAGTTACTGAAGGTCGTCCACATATTGTTGACCGCTTGAAAAATGGTGAAATACACCTTATTGTCAATACCACTGAAGGTAAACAGGCTCAATATGACTCTGCAATGATTCGTCGTGCTGCCCTACAAGGCAAAGTGTATTACACAACGACTATCAATGGCGCAGAAGCTGTTTGCCAAGCCTTTGCTGTGAAATTGCCAATGGATGTATACCGCTTGCAAGATTTAACTGTAGGTTAATTTTTTACCGATAAGTCCCGTCACCTTATCGGTGGCGGGTTTTTTTCATTTTTTTAACTGTGTTTTCTCAACTTAAGAGGGACCGAAATGCAACGTTATCCAATGACCCCTGAAGGTAAAATCGCCTTAGAGAAAGAATTACAACATCTGAAATCTGTTGAACGTCCACGTATTACTCAAGCAATTGCTGAGGCACGTGAACATGGGGACTTAAAAGAAAATGCAGAATACCATGCTGCTCGTGAACAGCAAGGTTTCTGTGAAGGACGCATCCAAGATATCGAAGGGAAATTGGGTGCTTCACAAGTCATCGATGTTAAAGACTTAGAACAAAACGGTCGTGTTGTATTCGGTGTTACGGTAACGATTGAAAACCTTGATACTGAAGAACGCAAGACTTATAAAATTGTTGGTGATGATGAAGCTGATTTTAAAATCAATAAAATCTCAGTGAACTCACCAATCGCACGTGGCCTTTTGAGCAAGAGTGAAGGTGATGAAGTAAAAATCGTTACTCCTCAAGGCGAAGTTGAGTACGAAGTTGTAAGCGTAGAATATCTCTAAGATACTGCTCTTGAACCCCTCTTCCTGAGGGGTTTTTTATTTAATATGGTTTAGCTCATTTTTTGGATAATAGATTATGGATACGCCTCTGATTAACACACCAGTCCGTCATTGGTGCGAATTTGAGTTTATTTCCAAAACTGTGAAAAATCCAAATATCCATATTAAAGGAAATTACTCATATTACTCTGCCTATTGGGATCAAGGTTTTGAACGTTGTGTAGTCCGTTATTTACATGACAAAGCTTCAACGCCAGAGAAACCGATTGACCAACTTTATATTGGCAATTTTGTTTGTTTTGGCGCTGAGTGTGTAATCATGATGGGCGGTAATCAGCTTCATAGACCTGACTGGATTTCAACTTTCCCTTTTGATACTCGTAGTTTTTTGGCGGCTGGCGATACTATTATTGCTGATGGCTGTTGGATTGGTAGCCGTGCCATGATTATGCAAGGTGTCAAACTAGGTGAAGGTGCAGTGGTCGCCACTGGAGCCGTGGTAACTAAAGATGTTCCTCCTTATGCAATTGTAGGTGGAGTGCCTGCGAAAATTATTAAATATCGCTTTCCTCAAGAACAAATCGACAAACTACTTGCTTTAAAACTTTATGGTTTAGATGAGAAGCAAATTTTGAAAATACGTGAATATCTTCAAACTGACGATATTGATGCTTTATCTACACATATAGAAAATTTGCGCAATTTATAAAAATTTATCTACAAAATTTGTCGTTATAAAATCACAAATGATTACGTGCTTGAATTTAAATCGTTAAAAAATAGGTATAAAGTATTAATTAAAATAAGCATCATTACAATAAGGAAAATACTCATGTTATATCAACATATTTTGGTACCAATTGACGGTTCTGAAACTTCTATGGTCGCCATGAAAGAGGCCATTAAGCTGGGAAAAGCATTAAATAGCAAAATTACAGTTGTACAAGTGATGGCACTTGACCCATTTATTGCTGATGTCTACGTAAAAACTGGCCAAACGAATGATTTGATTGAACGCACAAGAACTTATTTACTCGATATTTTAGAACACGCAAAACAAGAGTTTGCCAACGAAGGCATTACCGTTGAGACTAAACTGCTGGAAGGTTTTGTCGTTCATGAGGAAATCATTCAGGCTGCCCAAGACTTAAATGCAGATTTGATTGTAATGGGCTCTCATGGGCGCACGGGGGTACGAAAACTCGTTTTAGGAAGTGTGGCACAAAAAGTTTTAGGGGAAAGCCATATTCCCGTGTTAATTGTTCGATAATTTTCAATATTGCCTATCTTGTTAATCTTAATAATTTAGGCAATTTTTGATAAATAAACTTTTTTCAATAGATTTAAGGCTGCCAAGCAAACTGCTTTAAGTCAACTTTACCATTTAACAAATAGACACCTTCAACTTCCAATTTTAATTGCTGAATATTTTCACCTTTTTCATTAAATTTACTTAGGCTAATTTTGCCTTGAGAATTAATCACACGATACCAAGGAACTTGATGATCAGCTTCAAGATGTTTCAAAACATACCCCACTAATCTCGCATGTTTCGGTAATCCTGCCATACGAGCCACTTGTCCATAAGTTGCAACTTTTCCGTAAGGAATCAAAGCAATGACTTCTAAAATTTGCCGATGTAGTTCATACTGAGTTGTCAAAATGGACTCCATAAAAATTGACGTAATTCGTATCATATAAGAATTTTTGACTAAAATTAAATGCAATCCAAGGTGGGATTAAGGGAGATCTGCATGAAAAAAATATTACTGGTCATTACTTTGACTTTGCTATCTGTTTCTTGTACTACACGTCCCCCAATTCCTTCAGGAGAAGCCCCTAAAGTCTCCACAGATGACCGCCCTATTGTTCCAGTCACTTTCGTTTTTACAACTAATTCACCTGAAGCTACAAAGTTTGATAACGAGCAACAAATGCGTAAAGAGATTAAGATATTAAATAGATACTATGTCGATGATAAAAATCATAAAATTTTTAAATTTAAATTACATCGTTATATTCCTTATGAAGAATTTTCAAAGTTACGTTGTGATTTAAAGCAACAAATTAATCAGCCTTATCCAATTTCTACTGAAACTATTCCTGCAAGTGTAAATACCTGTTTTCCTAAACGAACTGCGAGTAAAGAAGTTATTGTTTTTATTTATGATGCCTATTCAACCAAATGGAAATTTGAAGATGTAACAAGTAGAGCATTTCGCAATAATGGTAAACCTTTTGTTTTATTAGACTGGAACCGACTCAATTATAATATTCAGGCTGGTAGCGTACATGAAATGGGACATGTGTTCGGACTAAAACATGTCTGCGCGCCGAATGCTACAAAACGTACACCGACCAACATCATGGCGAGTGCCGAATGTAAACGTGGCAGCGGTGGACTTAGAAATTTAGGTTTTACACCGGTCCAACTTCAAACAATTTTAGAAAATTACCAACGTTATCCATAAAGATTTTAAAAACTCATTTCGACGTAAAAACCTAAATCATCTTGTGCTGTATAATAATTTTCAGGGGTCAGTAATGAAGTCATATAATTGCTGGCCTCTGAAAAGTCGTCTTCATTGACTGGATACGGCTGCCAAAATGTTTTCAAATTATTGGTACAGATTGAATATAAACGCAGTCGATCTTTTGACAAATCTAGCCGTGCTATACACCCATACGGCAAAGCATTTTGCTCTGTATATTCACCATTGCTATTAAAAACCGCATTGCCAATACCAAATATTACAGGCTTCTGATTAATCACTTTAATCGGTTGGATGGTATGAGCTCCATGACCGATAACGAGGTCCGCACCAGCTTGAGTCAGAATATCAGCAAGCTTGCTCTGCTCTTTTGTAATTGGCTTAAAATCGATCCCCCAATGACAAATAACAATAACTTTATGCTCAGGGTTAGTCTGCTTATAACGACCTATTTGTTCAAGCAAAACCCCATTTAGACATGCAACTCCACTCTTAGGACCTAAGGCATAAAAATCATAATCTAGATAGGCAGTGTCTCTGTGCCAATAGCCGTTAAAAATAGTGTAATGCTTGTTATTAAAAGTGATTTCAAAGTAGCTATGGGCTTCTTTTTGATTTGTGCCTGCACCAATATAAGAAATATTGGCCTGATCAAATTGTTGTAATGTATAAGCTAACCCAGGATCACCATAGTCTTTTAAATGGTTATTTGCCAATACCACATGGTTAAGGTGAATATTTTTGAACGCTGCTAATGTTTGTTCGGCATCAGCTTTAAGAATAAATGGTTTTTTATGTGCTAAAGGAGATTTGGTTTCTAAAGCAAAGACAGCTTCAAAGTTAGCAATATTTAGGTCATGTTCCCCTAAAAAGGCTTTTATTTTTCTAAATGAATAGTCATACCCATATTGCTGCAGAGCATCCATTTGTCCTCTCGCCTTACGCTTTTCAGTGTAGATTTCCCCGAAATAAGTATCCCCCAAAATGTTAATAATGCCGCTTGGGGTAGAGCAAACTTTAGGTCTTACAGTCTGTGCTTGAAAACAGTGATAATAAGGAATTAAGTGCTCAGCACGATGAATATCATCTAAAAAAGAAAAGAAACCAATAGTCTGGTTTTCCTCAAAGAACGTCAGATAAATTTTTCTAAATGAATTTGTAAGATATAAAACCTCTACTACATTCTGTGCCATTAATAGAGTCTGTGGTAGATAAGACTTTCCTTTAAAATTCAGCTCTTTTATAAAGAATAGTTTTCTGATTTCAGCTGGATGGCTATAAATATTTTTAACTAATAAAAACAAATGTTTTAACTGTTTTTGTGTACTTCCTTTTTTCAAATTTAAATCATAGGTAGCAGCTCTTTTTGACAAAATTAAGTAGGCTTGCTCATGTGTACCGCAGAGCATATTGCTTAAAGCATCTTTTACATCTGCTGCTTGGGTGAAAATTAGCAACTGCAATAGTTCAATGAAGTTGTAATGTTCCGAGGGTTTTAAGCCTAGATTTTGCTGACCTAATTGCTCAGATAGATGTTCAGGGACAACATAGTCATCTTGAGCTTGTACACTTTTTTGCTGAAATTGCTCTAATGCGTAGTCGATTAGCAGTAGCGTTGAAATATCATCGTCAAATTCGAATTGCCATAAAGCTTCATCGAAACTTGTCGTATCGATATGCGCTAATAACTTGATTTCAACAGGCTGATATTTCATGGCTCATCACCTTTGTAATCTTTAACGTAAGCAATGTAACCCGATAAGTTATGCTCTTGGTCATCAATCCGTACTCGAAAACGGTCATGACGAATATAAAACGCATGTAAAATTTTATCTGGCCGAGCCATATACATCGCCATTTCCGGATAAAAAAATCCTGTAGTTTGAAAATCAGCTCTAAACTCAATTAGCTTTTGAAGCTCAGGCATATACGCCTGCTCAAAAAGTGCTGTCCGCCCCTGCTCTTTTAAACGGTTCACCATTTTATAAGCAGCCATTAGCATTTCTAATAAAGTTGCATATGTTGTTTTTCGATTTTTAATAAAAATAAAATGTTTTAAATAATTATTTAAACCAAAAATAAAATATTTATCTTCAGGGCATATTTTAGTGAGTTCATTTGTACAATAACTTAACCAATGATCATGGTATTTTTCATATCTTTTCTCAATAAAACATTCAAACATTAATTTAACGGTTTCTAATAATCTAGAATCTTGGTTAATTTGATATAAACGTAATAATGCTAAAGAAGCTTCACCATCATAATAAATAATTCTAAATTTCTCTTTTAAATTATAATCTGGATAATTTAATACATGAGTTGTTGAGCCATTTGAATCTATTAATTTTAAAATACCATTTGCGAGTTTCTCTGCATATTTTTGATAATCACTTTTCTGAGTAATTTCTTGATATTTAGTTAACATTAAAATAGCGGCCGCATTGGCGCCTAATTTGATTTCGAACGCCCCTTCTTTACCATCAATCATAAAGGCTGTTTGTGAGTCTTTTTCTTTATAAAAGTTGGTCAGTGCATAGTGAATGGCAGCATGTATTTTGGGCCAAAATTCTGGCTTGTTCTGCACTTCAAAAGTTTCTAGTAAGGCATACACTGAGGTACAGTGGCGCACCGTATTGTAGTTACGAATGTCACGATCATAAGCAGAAAAATAGCCATATATAAATTTGCCATTTTCTTGAATCTGGTCATGCAGAAATGCCGAATTTTGTTCAATTAGATGCTGAAAATGCTGTTTTTTATTGCTTGAAATTCCTCTAATTCCATTTACATCATAACCACTCGCTAAGTTAATAAATTCCTCATTTTCATAAAATGCTGCGTAGGTATCAAAAGTCCAAATGTCTTGCAGCTCTTGTAATTTAATCTGTGGTTTTGGAGCGTTATATTTTTGCTTAACTGCATAATTCAGATTTGTTTCATCAAAAAAGTTCGGTTTGTCGTAACTCAAGCCTCGAATGATTGCTTTTCCATAAATCTCTTGTTCAAGGAAAGCAACTGAACAGTATTCATCAAATCCAATCCCTTTACGGTAGTGATTGTTATGAAATTGATGATGAACCTGTTGCTCTACTTCCTTCCAAGCTTGTTTCGTTAAGTTGTATGCCACATCAATTTTTATATAATCATCCAGCGGTGACTGTGCAAACTGTTCATTAATAAAATCTAATAATTGTTTTTTGGCCTGCTCTAAATTTGTTTTCTCACTGTGCCAAACGCTACATCTCTGGTCTTTAGGACCATAAGATAAAAATAAAATAATATCCTGTTTAAGACTCGGAACGTGCTGAACAACTTGTTCTAACCAAAGCTTCATTTGTCTTTGGAATTTTAAAAATGCCGTCACTCGAAGTTAGTCCCTATTCGTTAATTGTTGTTCTATAAAATTTTCAATACATCATAGCACGGACAAGCTAAAAGCTAGATTAACGTATTGTTTAGACATAAAAAAAGAGCCCGAAGGCTCTTTTTTATTTGGTTAATTATCTATTAATAGATAATTGAGTTGTTATGTAACAAATCTAATAAACTAGTAATAGGATTTGTTGCATGTTCTTCATTAGTTAAAGTTAACAAGGTGGTAGGTGAGGAAGCAGTACCACTACCATCTCGGTCAACCGATAAGGTGACTTGATTCCCACTAATAGTCACACTGAGATAGTTATCAATATCAGCTGTTGTGGCACCTGATAATAAAGATGACACATCAATTTTATCACCTTCAGACATATTAAAATCCAACCATTGATCAGTACCGTTTCCACCTGTTGGGCTTGAACCGTTGAGTACATTGTAAATTAACAAATCAGCGCCATCACCTAATGTGAAGACTTCATTTGCAGATTGACTTACAGCAATGTCGTTCCCTGCTGTGCCCGCATTTGGCGTACCAATCAAAACATTATCAGCATCTACTTTAATTGTTAAAGTTTGCGTGTTTACAGTACCATCCAATGTCTCAATTTTATATGTAAAGACATCATCTTTACCAAGATCAGCAATTTTACCATTAGCTTGATAACTATAGGTTCCATCTAAATTAACAGTTAAAGTTCCATACGCTCCTACTATTGATGTTGAATTTACATCCAAATAATTGCTAGGCGTAGTCGATCCAGCGGCAACACCAATTTTAAAGACACTTGAATACAATAAGTCATTAGAGATTAGGTCACCTGATACAGAAGATGCTGTATATGTTGTACCTGTAATATCTAATTGAATATTATTAATACCAAATGTCTTACCAGTAGTATTCGTCCAGTTATACGCTATTGAACCATCACCATAACCAATATTTAGATCATAGGCAGCCGAAGAAGTTCCTGTATTAGTCACTTTATAATAATACTTCGTACCACTGGTGGTTGATGTCCAAGTGGCCAATTGAGTATCTAGTGCTACTCCATCTCTTTCTAATTCAATAACCACATTATAAGCACTGGTTTGGTTTCCTCCTCCTAAGAAACCAAAGTCTTGAGTCACATTTGTTGGTAATACTGATGTGAAAGAAATATATGCTGTTTGCCCTGCACCTAGGGTAAAACGCCCAGAATCATCTGGAATTGCCGTACTACCTGTCGCAGGAGGTGAAGTAGGTAATGCACCGTTACTTCCAGTTACCTGAATACTATTTAAAGAATCACCGGAACCATTTAATACCTGATCAAATAAAGTAGTAACTGTACCTGCAGAAGCCTTATTATCAGCGGTCAGTTGCGTTACTAATTTATCAGCCTCCTCTAGTCCTGTTTTACCCGTCCAATCTAATGTAACCAAATTAGAGTCTAAACGAATATAAATAGTTGCCTGTTTTGAGTGGCCATCATTATCTTGTACGGTATAAGTAAATGCTTCAACCTTACCTAAAGCAGTTGCATTAGCCGTCATTTGATAACTATATGCACCAGTTGAATCTATAGTTAAAGTACCATACATCCCTTCAATGACTTTAGGAGCACCAGACACTACAGTTTCATCTACACCTGCTGTAGTTTCTTTAATGGAAACAATCGACAAATCTAAACCTATCGGTGCAGCAGTATCATTAGATAAAACATTTCCAGTAATAAGATCTGTATTGTTAATGGTTGCTACTACATCATTAGATGATAATACTAAATTACCTAATAAGTTCAGAGATAATAAGTTACTTAAAGCACTCGAAGTTGAAGAATTTGGAGCAAGAATAAATTTATAGACACCAGCATCATCCAGAGATATGGATTGCGAACCAGACGCGGTAAAAGTTAAAATACTATTATTTAACGTATATGCATTAGCAATAGTATTATAAACTTCATAGCTACCTGTTGATGTTTCTTTGGCAATAATCAAATCAAGACTACCGCCAATATTTCCGCCTAAAATAGCATCAATCAAATTCCCAACTGCACTTATATCTAAACCGGTAGATCCACTTGCCGTTAATGTTAAAGTGATTTGCTCATTTGTACCGACAGTCACACCAGGAGCGGATGTTGCACTCAGATCTAAATCAATTAAATCTCCAAGAACACCAGCATTAGCTAAAGTAAAAATACCACCACTAATATCTGAACGATCTGCTGTAGTAGATAACTCATAGTTAGTTTCATTAGGGTCATCAAGCGCGACAATATTATGCAGACTTGCAATTGTTGGTGTAGATATATTGCCAGCAGCATCCCTTGAGGTAAGAACCACTGTGTCCCCTAAAGCGATTGCAGGGTTCAAAGTGACTGTATAACTACCATCAGGATTAGCTGTAGTTGTACCAAGTAATGTATCTGGAATACCATCGCCATCATTGTCTGTACCGCCATAGACATTAATAACACTATCAGCTTCCGCAGCTCCGGCAACACCTGTAACGGTGGTTTCATCCAATGAAGAAACAATAGGTGCTTTTGGTGCAATAACATCTGCCACACTGATAGTTAAAACCGCTGTATCTGATTGAATACCGTCTGATAAAGTGTAAGTAAAGTCATCTACCTGACCATTAGAATCTACACTACCATTCAACACATAACGATAAACACCATCTTTATTGATATATAAAGTGCCATATAAACCTTTAATCACTGCATCTGTACCATCAGTAGGGACATCTACTCCATCTACTTTGGTCACAAGTGCTGCATTACTATTACCACGATCATCTGCTCCAGATCCATTGTCAGCAAAGACATTACCCGATAATTCTGGTGTAGTGTAATAAGTTTCTGAACCATTGATGGTTACATTGGTAAACTCAAGTACACTAATTAAATTATCAACTAATGCGTCCGCAATATAATCCAAAATGGTATCAACACCACCAACAAGACTACCAACCAATGGTATTTGCACAATTGCTGCGACAATATCAGTTACAGATAGTGTTTCACCAGCAGCGTTAGCAATATTTAACAGAGGTTCTAAAACATTTCTTACTAAAGTTCCTAAAGTTAATACTTGACCATTTAAGGCAGTTTCTACCGCATCTAATACAGCATCCTGATTGTCTGCTCCCAATAAAATACCTTGGTCACCTAGTTGCGCTAATGTTAAGTCATCTAATAAATCACCAATAGCACTACTGTCATTCTGTACGACAACACGATATTGACCTTCTGGGACACCTGTTAAATGTACAGCTATCGTTTTGCCGTCATCTACAACTCCTAAAACCCCCAAACCAAGAGCATCAGCAACTAAGCCTCCATTTGTGGTTGTAGCAGTGGTGTACTGTACCCAACTAGTTCCATCAAAATATTCCACCAATACACTAAAACCAGAAGCTACTGCTATCAAATTGTCTTGGCTTACCTGAATAACAACATCACCCTCATGACCTGTGCCAATGTTTGTATTATCTCTAGGTACAGAAAATAGAACATTCGTTGAACTATCACCAATAATAGAGGTATCAAGAACATTAATATCCTGAGCTGTTATTGGTGCGACCCAAGGAGTACTTACAAACATGCCTGGATCAAACGTTACATTATCATTAATGGCGTCAATAGTATCTAGCGCTACCGCTGTCGCTGTATCCGTCGCAGGGTTGCCGTTCACATCAGTTGCTGTCCCGGTGTAATCCCCAGCTACTGCT
>NZ_JAVQNO010000001.1:0-55667 GCF_031799025.1 Acinetobacter sp. V115_6
CAATTACAAGACGGCGTTGAAATGGTTATGCCAGGCGACAACGTTGAAATGTCAGTAGAATTAATCCACCCAATCGCAATGGACCCAGGTCTACGTTTTGCGATCCGTGAAGGTGGTCGTACTGTAGGTGCTGGTGTTGTTGCGAAAGTAACTGCATAAGCATATTATAGTGACGGATTACGTCTCAGGTTGAGGGCTTTGGCTCTCAACTTGCATTATAGGTCAGTAGTTCAATTGGTAGAGCGTCGGTCTCCAAAACCGAATGTTGGGGGTTCGAGTCCCTCCTGACCTGCCATATTTTGAAATAAAAAGCTTGATGCTGGCTTAGTTGTTCATATAATAAGTCGCGAGTTCTACGACGAGTACAAAAATGTCGAATGATAAATCGCGTGACGCATTGAGCGACGCGCCAATTCCTCAAAGAAATAATTCTGCTGAAGTTGTTCGTTCTGGTTCGCCTTTAGATATTGTTCTATGGGTGATTGCAATAGCATTGTTGCTTTTAGCTACCATGGTGAATCAACATTTGCCAGCGTATTGGGCACCTGCAAATAATGTTTGGGTGCGCGTTGGGGCAATTTTTGCTTGTATCGTTGTGGCTTTAGGTTTATTATACGCCACCCATCAAGGTAAAGGCTTCGTTCGCTTGCTAAAAGATGCACGAGTCGAATTGCGTCGAGTAACTTGGCCAACAAAACAAGAAACAGTCACTACATCGTGGCAGGTTCTATTGGTTGTAGTTGTCGCATCATTGGTTTTATGGTGCTTTGACTATGGTTTGGGTTGGTTAATTAAGTTGATTATCGGGTAAAAGAGCTATGAAACGTTGGTACATTATTCATGCCTACTCTGGCTATGAAAAACAAGTGATGCGTTCACTTACAGAACGAATCCAGCGTAGCGCTGTTGCCGATAGCTTTGGTGATGTCCTTGTTCCTACCGAAGAAGTGGTGGAAATGAAGGATGGTAAGAAACGTAAATCTGAGCGTAAATTCTTTCCTGGCTATGTGTTAGTCGAAATGGAAATGAATGATGATACTTGGCATATCGTTAAAGAATGTCCAAAGGTTCTAGGTTTTATTGGTGGCACACCTGAAAAACCAGCACCAATCACTCAACGTGAAGCAGATGCGATTCTTGCGCGTGTACGTAATACTGGTGAAGCGCCACGTCCTAAAACGATGTTTGAGCCAGGTGAAGAATTACTTGTTATTGACGGTCCATTCACAGACTTTAAAGGTGTGGTGGAAGAGGTTCAATACGATAAGTCACGTTTAACGTTGACGATTAATGTATTTAATCGACCAACTCAGGTTGAACTCGAGTTTCGCCAAGTCGAAAAAACGATTTAATCTCAATTGGTTGAAAAGCGCCCGATTTTATCGGGCATTGTTGTTGTAACAGTAGTGTTGCGTAAAGATTGGGGAGCCTAGCGGCGTTTGTACCCAGAGGTATTTTAAAATGGCTAAGAAGATTGACGGCTATATCAAGCTGCAAGTTCCAGCTGGTAAAGCAAATCCATCTCCACCAATTGGTCCTGCGTTAGGTCAACGTGGTGTAAACATCATGGCATTCTGTAAAGAATTCAATGCTGCTACACAAAAAGTTGAACCAGGTCTTCCAATTCCTGTAGTGATTACTGTGTACAACGACAAGTCGTTCACATTCATCATGAAAACTCCTCCAGCTTCTATTCTTCTTAAGAAAGCTGCTGGTATTCAAAAGGGTTCATCTGTACCAAACAAAACTAAAGTTGGTAAGTTGACTCGTGCTCAGTTAGAAGAAATTGCGACTACTAAAGAACCGGATTTAACTGGTGCTGATTTAGACGCACGTGTTCGTACCATCGCTGGTTCTGCACGTTCTATGGGCTTGGAAGTGGAGCTATAAGACATGGCAAAGTTAACTAAACGTCAAAAAGCCATTGCTGCTGCTGTTGAAGCAAACAAAGTTTACACTTTGGAAGAGGCAGTACAAGTTCTTAACAGCCTACCTGCTGCAAAGTTCAAAGAATCTTTGGATGTAGCTGTAAATCTTGGTGTAGACCCACGTAAATCTGACCAGGTTGTTCGTGGTGCAACTACATTACCTGCAGGTACTGGTAAAACTGTACGTGTAGCTGTATTTGCTCAAGGCGCGCAAGCAGAAGCTGCTAAAGAAGCTGGTGCTGATGTTGTAGGTTTTGATGACCTTGCTGAAAGCATCCAAGGTGGAAACCTTGACTTTGATGTTGTAATCGCTGCTCCTGACGCTATGCGTGTTGTTGGTAAGCTCGGTACAATTCTTGGTCCACGTGGTTTAATGCCAAACCCTAAAGTTGGTACTGTAACTCCTGACGTAGCGAATGCTGTTAAAAACGCTAAATCTGGTCAGGCTCGTTACCGTGTAGACAAAGCGGGTATTATCCATGCTGCGATCGGTCAAGTAGGCTTTGATGCTGCTGCTATCCGTCAAAACGTTGAAACTTTAGTTGCTGACTTGAAAAAGTTAAAACCTGCAACTTCTAAAGGTGTATACATCAAAAAGATCACTTTGAGCTCAACTATGGGTCCTGGTCTTACTGTTGATGTAAACAACGTTTCTAACTAAGTTTAGACTTAGTAAAGAATTTTAAAGTCCTGATTGGGGACAGAACTTAAATAGAAATATTTTTCTATTTGGTTGGGTAGGGCAAAGCTTTATCCCTTACTCATCAGGCGGACTTTGAATTGATAAATGAGAATTTATCAGCGTCAAAGACCTCAGGCGAAAAGATGTCATTTTCGAATAGCACTTTTCTTAATAAACCAGCCTGCGTAGACGCGGTGGTGTGATTTGTTCCTCCTCCGCGTGTAAGTCGAAAGGCTTACGAATTGGGAGTGTGCCCATTGGGTACATAAATCACCTTAGGAGGTTTTACAATGGCTCTTCTTATTGAAGACAAAAAACAGATCGTTGCGGAAGTAAGTGAAGTTGCTTCTAAGGCGTTTGCAGCCGTTGTTGCTGACTACCAAGGTTTAAGCGTAGAGCAATTAACAACACTTCGTGTTGAAGCTCGTAAGTTAGGTGTTTCTACACGTATTGTACGTAACACTTTAGCTAAACGCGCACTTCAAGATACTCAATTCAATATCTTGAACGACAACCTTGTTGGTCCAACAATTCTAGGTTTTTCAACTTCTGAAGATGACATGGGTGCAGCTGCACGTTTGTTCGAAGATTTTGCTAAAACTAACAAAGCATTTGAATTAAAAGCTGCTGCATTTGACGGCAAAGTTTATCAAGGTGCTGACGTTAGCGTAATTGCAAACCTTCCGAACCAAGAGAAAGCTCTTACTATGCTTGCCTCTGTCCTTCAAGCTCCTATTTCGAAATTGGGTCGCCTTATTACAGCGCTCAAAGAGAAAAACGAGTCAGAAGCTGCTTAATCAATTTTACACACCATTCAATATCCATTTGGAGTTATTCTCATGGCTTTAACTAACGAAGAAATCTTAAACGCAGTTGCTGAAAAAACTGTTCTTGAACTTGTTGAATTAATTTCTGCTTTCGAAGAGAAATTCAACGTTTCAGCTGCAGCTGTTGCTGTTGCTGCTCCAGCTGGTGGCGCTGCTGCTGCTGCTGAAGAACAATCTGAATTCAACGTTGAGTTGACTTCTTTCGGTGCTAACAAAGTAGCTGTAATTAAAGCAGTTCGTGAAGCAACTGGCCTTGGTCTTAAAGAAGCTAAAGACCTAGTTGAAGGTGCTCCTCAAGTTCTTAAAGAAGGCGTTTCTAAAGAAGAAGGCGAAGAACTTAAGAAGAAACTTGAAGAAGCTGGTGCTACAGTTACACTTAAGTAATTGTAAAAGGAGTCGGTTTTTAAATCGGCTCCATAAAATGGCTGATGGCTCTTGGGTCATCAGCCTTTTTGCGTTACAATAATCGGCTCGATTTTTGTTAGTTTTGTTTGATTTTTGAGAAAATCAAAATAAGACAAGTAATTTCAAATGTTTACCAATATTTTTCTTTTTTAAAAATATTGTTAAGCGTTTTTATACCACTAAAAATTGCAGCATTTGTAAACAGTGGTGGCCATATCGGCCTGCGTAATTCCTTCTGAGCCCGTTCTGCAGGCGGGCTTAGTTTACTTTCCGAGGACTCCAGATGGCATACTCATATACCGAAAAGAAACGGATCCGTAAGAATTTTGGTAAATTGCCCCAAGTAATGGATGCACCGTACTTACTTTCGATTCAGGTCGATTCGTACAGAACATTCTTGCAAGATGGCAAAACTCCAAAAAACCGCGAAGATATCGGTCTCCAAGCCGCATTTCGTTCAGTTTTTCCTATCGAAAGTTATTCTGGCAATGCTGCTTTAGAATTTGTTGAGTATAGCCTTGGTAAACCTGAGTTCGATGTACGCGAATGTATTCTTCGTGGTTCGACTTATGCGGCACCAATGCGCGTTAAAATTCGTTTGATTATTAAAGATCGCGAAACTAAATCAATTAAAGACGTAAGAGAACAAGAAGTCTATATGGGTGAAATCCCACTCATGACTGAAAATGGTACATTCGTCATTAATGGTACTGAGCGTGTAATCGTATCTCAATTACATCGTTCACCAGGCGTTTTCTTTGATCACGATAAAGGTAAAACCCACTCAAGTGGTAAAGTGTTGTATTCAGCACGTATCATTCCTTACCGTGGTTCATGGTTAGACTTTGAATTTGATGCAAAAGACTTAGTTTACGTACGTATTGACCGTCGTCGTAAATTACTTGCTACTGTTGTGTTACGTGCACTAGGTTATAACAACGAACAAATCTTGAATTTGTTCTATGAAAAAGTACCTGTGTATCTTGATATGGGCAGTTACCAGATTGACCTAGTCCCTGAACGTTTACGTGGGGAAATGGCTCAATTTGATATTGCTGATAATGACGGTAAAGTTATTGTTGAGCAAGGTAAACGTATTAATGCTCGTCACGTACGTCAAATGGAAGCTGCTGGTTTAACAAAACTTTCAGTTCCTGATGAATACTTATATGAGCGTATCACTGCTGAAAATATTACTTTGCGTGATGGTGAAGTAATTGCTGCGAATACTTTGTTAAGCCATGAAGTTATGGTGAAGTTGGCAGAAGGTGGTGTTAAACAGTTCAATATCTTGTTTACGAACGATATTGACCGTGGTTCGTTTGTTGCTGACACTTTGCGTGCAGATACAACAGCTGGTCGTGAAGAAGCATTAGTTGAAATTTATAAAGTAATGCGTCCAGGCGAGCCGCCAACAAAAGAAGCTGCTGAAAACTTATTCAATAACTTATTCTTCTCTTCTGAGCGTTATGACTTATCTCCAGTAGGTCGTATGAAGTTCAACCGTCGTTTGGGTCGTCCATACGAAGTTGGTACTGACCAGAAGTCACGTGAAGTAGAAGGTATTTTATCGCACGAAGATATCATTGATGTATTACGTACATTAGTTGAAATCCGTAACGGTAAAGGTGAAGTCGACGATATCGATCACTTGGGTAACCGTCGTGTACGTTCTGTTGGTGAAATGACTGAAAACCAATTCCGTGTTGGTTTAGTTCGTGTTGAACGTGCAGTTAAAGAACGTTTAAGCCAAGCAGAAACAGATAACTTGTCTCCACAAGATCTAATTAACGCTAAACCAGTTGCAGCTGCAATCAAAGAATTCTTTGGTTCAAGCCAATTATCTCAGTTCATGGACCAAAACAACCCATTATCTGAGATTACGCATAAGCGTCGTGTATCTGCGCTTGGGCCTGGTGGTTTAACACGTGAACGTGCGGGCTTTGAAGTACGTGACGTACATCAAACTCACTATGGTCGTGTATGTCCAATTGAAACGCCGGAAGGTCCAAACATTGGTTTGATCAACTCGCTTTCAGTATATGCAAAAGCAAATGACTTTGGTTTCTTGGAAACACCTTACCGTAAAGTTGTAGATGGTCGAGTAACTGATGCAGTTGAATACCTTTCTGCGATTGAAGAAGTAGGTACTGTTATTGCACAGGCCGATTCTGCAGTAGATAAAGATGGCAACTTAACAGAAGAGTTTGTTTCTGTTCGTCATCAAGGTGAATTCGTACGTATGCCACCAGAAAAAGTGACGCATATGGATGTTTCTGCTCAGCAGGTTGTATCTGTTGCTGCATCACTTATTCCATTCCTTGAACACGATGACGCGAACCGTGCACTTATGGGTTCAAACATGCAACGTCAGGCAGTTCCTACTCTACGTGCGGATAAACCGCTTGTAGGTACAGGTATGGAAGCGAACGTTGCACGTGACTCAGGTGTGTGTGTAATCGCAAACCGTGGTGGTGCAATTGAATACGTAGATGCTTCTCGTATCGTTATTCGTGTAAACGAAGATGAAATGATCGCTGGTGAGGCTGGTGTAGATATCTACAACCTCATTAAATATACGCGTTCTAACCAGAACACTTGTATCAACCAAAATATTATCGTGAATTTGGGCGACAAAGTTGCTCGCGGTGATATCTTGGCAGACGGTCCGTCTACAGATATGGGTGAGCTTGCGCTTGGTCAAAACATGCGCGTTGCGTTCATGACTTGGAATGGTTACAACTATGAAGACTCGATCTTATTATCTGAGCGCGTACTTCAAGAAGACCGTTTAACTTCTATTCATATTCAAGAATTATCTTGTGTAGCGCGTGATACTAAGTTAGGTGCAGAAGAAATTACTGCCGATATTCCTAACGTTGGTGAAGCTGCACTTTCTAAACTTGATGAATCAGGTATCGTTTATATCGGTGCTGAAGTTACAGCAGGTGACATCCTTGTTGGTAAAGTAACGCCTAAAGGTGAAACTCAGTTAACTCCTGAAGAAAAATTGCTTCGTGCAATCTTTGGTGAGAAAGCAGCTGACGTTAAAGATTCATCTTTACGTGTTCCATCTGGTACAAAAGGTACAGTTATCGATGTTCAAGTCTTCACTCGTGATGGCTTAGAGAAAGATGACCGTGCATTAGCGATCGAAAAAGCACAACTTGATGCTTACCGTAAAGACTTGAAAGAAGAATACAAGATCTTTGAAGAAGCAGCTCGTGAGCGTGTAATTCGTTTGCTTAAAGGCCAAGAGTCTAATGGTGGTGGTTCAACTAAACGTGGTGACAAACTCGTTGAAGAAGTGTTGTCTGGTTTAGAGCTTGTTGATTTACTTGAAATTCAACCGGCAGATGAAGCAATCGCTGAGCGTTTAACTCAAATTCAAGTGTTCTTAAAAGAAAAGAGCGCAGAAATTGACGAGAAATTCGCTGAGAAGAAACGTAAGCTTGCAACAGGTGATGAATTAACAACTGGCGTATTGAAAGTTGTTAAAGTTTACTTAGCTGTTAAACGTCGTATTCAGCCTGGTGATAAGATGGCTGGTCGTCACGGTAACAAGGGTGTTGTATCTAACATCTTACCTGTTGAAGACATGCCACACGACGCTAATGGTGTACCAGTAGATATCGTATTAAACCCGTTGGGCGTACCATCTCGTATGAACGTGGGTCAGATTCTTGAGACTCACTTAGGTATGGCGGCTAAAGGGCTTGGTGATAAAATCGAGAAAATGTTGAAAGAACAGCGTACAGTTTTAGAACTGCGTGAATTCTTAGACAAGATTTATAACAAAGTCGGTGGTGAGCAAGAAGATCTTGATAGCTTAACTGATGCTGAAGTCTTGGCACTTTCAGGCAACTTACGTGCTGGTGTACCTTTGGCTACTCCTGTATTCGATGGTGCTGAAGAAAGTCAAATTAAAGACTTGCTTGAGTTAGCTGGTATCTCTCGTACAGGTCAAACAGTATTGTTTGATGGCCGTACTGGTGAACAGTTTGATCGTCCTGTAACTGTAGGTTACATGTACATGCTCAAATTGAACCACTTGGTTGATGACAAGATGCATGCGCGTTCAACAGGTTCTTACTCTCTTGTTACACAGCAACCGCTTGGTGGTAAAGCACAATTCGGTGGTCAGCGTTTCGGTGAGATGGAGGTCTGGGCACTCGAAGCTTACGGCGCAGCATATACTCTCCAAGAGATGTTAACTGTTAAGTCGGATGACGTTGAAGGTCGTACACGCATCTATAAGAATATTGTAGATGGTAACCATTATATGGATCCGGGTATGCCTGAATCGTTCAACGTATTGACCAAAGAGATCCGTTCTTTAGGTATCAACATTGAACTGAAAAATGGTGATTAAGTCGTAAGACTCACGATTTTTTAGGTAAAAACAATATTTGTGACCCAGTCGGGTAAGCGTTGCTTCCCGACACACGGAGAAAAAAATTGAAAGACTTGCTCGATATCATGCGTAAGAAAACGGACTCAGATGGTCATGCACCAATTGAGTTTGACCGTATCCGTATTGGTCTTGCGTCACCAGAAATGATTAAGTCATGGTCTCATGGTGAAGTTAAAAAACCTGAGACAATTAACTACCGTACTTTTAAACCAGAACGTGACGGTTTGTTCTGTGCCAAAATTTTTGGTCCAGTAAAAGATTACGAATGCTTGTGTGGTAAATACAAGCGTATGAAATACAAAGGCGTCATTTGTGAAAAATGTGGCGTTGAAGTAACTACAGCGAAAGTTCGTCGTGAACGTATGGGTCACATTGAACTTGCTTCTCCAGTTGCACATATCTGGTTCTTAAAATCGTTACCGAGCCGTATCGGTTTATTATTAGATATGACACTTCGTGATATCGAACGTGTATTGTATTTCGAATCATACGTTGTAACTGACCCAGGTATGACTCCGTTTGAAAAGTATCAACTTTTAACAGACGAAGAATACTTCAATGCACTTGAAGAACACGGTGATGAATTCACTGCGAAAATGGGTGCAGAAGCGGTTCAGGACTTGTTGAAAGATATCGATCTTGAAGCTGAAATCGCACGTTTACGTGAAGAAATTCCTCAAACAACTTCTGAAACGAAGTTGAAAAAAGCGTCTAAACGCTTGAAATTGATGGAAGCATTCAAAGATTCAAACAACAAGCCAGAATGGATGGTGATGAATGTACTTCCAGTACTTCCACCTGATTTACGTCCATTAGTTCCACTTGAAGGTGGTCGTTTCGCGACTTCTGACTTGAACGATTTATACCGTCGTGTCATTAACCGTAACAACCGTTTGAAGCGTCTTCTTGACCTTGCTGCTCCAGATATCATCGTACGTAACGAAAAACGTATGTTACAAGAATCTGTAGATGCATTGCTTGATAACGGTCGTCGTGGTCGTGCAATTACTGGTTCTAACAAGCGTCCATTAAAATCTTTGGCAGATATGATCAAAGGTAAACAAGGTCGTTTCCGTCAGAACTTATTAGGTAAGCGTGTTGACTATTCTGGTCGTTCGGTAATTACTGTAGGTCCTACTTTACGTCTTCACCAATGTGGTCTTCCGAAGAAAATGGCACTTGAATTATTCAAGCCATTCATTTTCGCGAAATTACAAGCTTCAGGTCAGGCAACAACCATTAAAGCTGCGAAGAAAATGGTTGAGCGTGAAACTCCGGAAGTTTGGGACGTTCTTGCTTCTGTAATTCGTCAACACCCAGTAATGTTGAACCGTGCGCCAACACTTCACCGTTTAGGTCTTCAAGCATTTGAACCTATTCTTATTGAAGGTAAGGCAATCCGTCTTCACCCACTCGTTTGTGCTGCGTTTAACGCCGACTTCGATGGTGACCAAATGGCGGTACACGTTCCATTGACACTTGAAGCACAGTTAGAAGCTCGTGCATTGATGATGTCAACAAACAACATCTTGTCACCAGCAAACGGTGAGCCAATCATCGTTCCTTCTCAGGACGTTGTCTTGGGTCTTTACTACATCACACGTGATGCTGTAAATGCCAAAGGTGAAGGCATGGTGTTTGCGGATACTCATGAAGTAAACCGTGCACTTGCTACTGGTCAGGTTGCGATCCATGCGCGTGTTAAAGTACGTGTACACCAAACTGTTATCAATGAAAATGGTGAACGTGAACACCAAACTATTATTGTTGATACAACACCTGGTCGTTGTTTGCTTTGGGAAATTGTTCCACAAGGCTTAAGCTTTGACATGATCAACCTTGAGATGACTAAAAAGAACATCTCTAAATTGATCAACTCTTGCTACCGTAAACTTGGTTTGAAAGATACAGTTATCTTTGCTGACCAATTAATGTACTTGGGCTTCCGTCAAGCGACTCGTTCAGGTGTATCTGTAGGTATGGAAGACATGCTCATTCCACCTACTAAGCACACAATTATTGATAAAGCAGAAACAGAAGTTCGTGAAATCGAACAACAGTTCGAACAAGGTTTCGTAACTGCTGGTGAGCGTTATAACAAAGTTGTCGATATCTGGGCGCGTACAAACGACCAAGTTGCTAAAGCAATGATGGATAACTTGTCTTATACACTTGTTAAAAACAAACAAGGTGAAGACGAGAAACAAAAATCATTCAACAGCATCTATATGATGTCTGACTCTGGTGCCCGTGGTAGTGCGGCACAGATTCGTCAGCTTGCTGGTATGCGTGGTTTGATGGCAAAACCGGATGGCTCAATTATTGAGACTCCGATTAAAGCGAACTTCCGTGAAGGTTTAACAGTACTTCAGTACTTTATTTCAACACACGGTGCGCGTAAAGGTTTGGCCGATACAGCATTGAAAACTGCGAACTCTGGTTACTTGACTCGTCGTCTTGTAGACGTAGCGCAAGACTTGGTAATTACTGAACCTGACTGTGGTACAGCGGGTGGTTTAGTAATGACTCCATTCATTCAGGGTGGTGATGTCATCGAGCCATTACGTGACCGCGTATTAGGTCGTGTAACTGCTGAAGACGTACGTCGTGCATCTGATGATGAAGTTGTATTACCTCGCGGTACGTTAATTGACGAGAAAATCGCAGCTCAGCTTGAAGAAGCTGGTGTCGATGAAGTTAAAGTACGCTCAGTAATCGCATGTGAATCAACATTCGGTGTTTGTGCCCGTTGTTATGGTCGTGACCTCGCACGTGGTCACTTGGTGAACCCAGGTGAGTCAGTCGGTGTAATGGCTGCACAGTCAATCGGTGAGCCAGGTACACAGTTAACGATGCGTACGTTCCACGTTGGTGGTGCTGCGAGCCGAACTTCTGCTGCGAACAGTGTTCAAGTACGTAACAAAGGTACTGTACGTTTCCATAACGTGAAAACTGTACAACATGCAAAAGGCCACTTGGTTTCAGTTTCACGTTCAGGTGAAATTGGTATTGCCGATGATTTAGGTCGTGAGCGCGAGCGTTATAAACTTCCGTACGGTGCAAGCATCTTGTTGAAAGATGGTGAAGCTGTAGAAGCTGGCGGTATCGTAGCGACTTGGGATCCGCATACACATCCATTAGTAACAGAAGTTGCTGGTAAAGCGCGCTTCAGCCAAATCGCTGATGGCGTAACTGCAACATCGAAAACTGATGATGCAACTGGTATGACTACTGTTGAAATCTTGCCTGTAACAGCTCGTCCTGCTTCTGGTAAGGATTTACGTCCTGCAATCGTGTTGGATACAACAGATGGCGGTGAACAGTTCTACTTCTTGCCACAAAATACAATCGTAACTGTTCGTGATGGCGAAACGATTGGTGTGGGTGACGTTATTGGTCGTGTACCACAAGAAACATCACGTACTCGTGATATTACCGGTGGTCTTCCGCGTGTAGCTGACTTGTTCGAAGCGCGTAAGCCAAAAGAGCATGCAATTCTTGCTGAAGTATCAGGTGTTGTAAGCTTCGGTAAAGAGACTAAGGGTAAAAACCGTTTGGTAATTACTCCTGATGATGGTTCTGAGATTTACGAAGAATTGATTCCAAAATGGCGTCAAATCAACGTATTCGAAGGCGAGCATGTGAACCGTGGTGAGACTATTTCTGATGGTCCACAAAACCCACATGACATCTTGCGCTTGAAAGGTGAAGTTGCATTAACTAACTACATCGTGAACGAAGTTCAAGACGTTTACCGTCTCCAAGGTGTAAAAATCAACGATAAGCACATTGAAGTTATCGTACGTCAAATGTTGCGTAAAGTTGATATCACTGATGGCGGTGATACAAGCTTCATTAAAGGCGAGCAAGTGGATTACATCCGCGTTGTTCAAGAGAACCAAGCTGTCTTGGCTCAGAACAAGTTCCCTGCGAAGTTTGAACGTCAATTGATGGGTATTACGAAAGCATCGCTTTCTACTGACTCGTTCATCTCTGCTGCATCGTTCCAGGAAACAACTCGTGTGTTAACTGAAGCGGCTGTAACAGGTAAAGAAGATGATTTACGTGGCTTGAAAGAAAACGTTGTAGTAGGTCGTTTGATTCCAGCAGGTACTGGTCTCGCGTACCACTTAGAGCGTCGTCGTCAAGAAGCAGAAGCTGCAGAGCATGAGCTTCATAATGACTTCAGCGAAGTAGACCAAGCATTTAGCCAAGCATTAAACTCTGAACAATTCTAAGTTTAGACTGGCACTAAAAAAGGCACCTTAGGGTGCCTTTTTTATATACATTTATTTATAACAATTTTAAATTGTAATTACATAAACATATTAAAGAGCCATTATTTTATTACTTAAGCGGGATAAATACTCCACAAAAACACACTAGGCTACCTGCTTATGAAGACTGGAGTAAATCTAATGAAAAAAATGATGATGATTGTTAGTGTTGGCCTGATGTCTACAACTTTGTTTGTTGGTTGTCAGAATGCAAGCCCAGAAAGTCAACGTATTGGTTCAGCTGCTATTGGTGGTGGCGCAGGTGGTGCAGTAGGAAAACACGTGGGCGGTAATATAGGTGCAGGTCTAGGAGCGGCACTCGGTGCAGGTGTTGCGGCTAATGCAAAAGGGTCTAGCAGTAAAACCGTACGTAATAGTGCAATTGGTGCTGGTGTCGGCGCTGTATTAGGTGGAGCAATTATTGGTGGTGACGCTGGTGCTGCTACAGGTGGAGCATTGGGTGGTAGTGCCGGTGCAGCCTATGAAGAGAAGAAAGGGAAGTACTAAAAGTATCCTTAATAATTGTTAAACTATAGAAGTCTTTATGTGATTAAAGACTTCTTTTTTATAATTAAAATTTTGCTTAATAAATATAAAAGGCAGAGCTTTACAAAATATCAATCGATTAGGACAGACGGATAACACAATCTGATCAAATTCCTCATAAAAGGGGATTATTCTTTTCTCTAGAACAGATCATTGTGAGAACGGTCATGAAAAAAACAATTGGATTAGTTTCTGCTTTAATGTTGTCTACACTTATGTTCACAGGCTGCCAAAATATGAGCCCATCTGACCAACGTATTGGTGCAGCAGCAGCAGGTGGAGCACTTGGTGGTGGTTTAGGTAACCATGTAGGTGGTGGTATTGGTGCAGGCTTAGGCGCAGCGGTAGGTGCAGGCGTAGGTTCTAATACCCAAGGCGGCAGTAAACAGACAACGACTAAGAGTGCGATTGGTGCTGGTATCGGTTCAGTCGTAGGTAAAGCACTGATTGGTGGTGACTCTGGTGCTGCAATTGGCGGTGCGATCGGTGGTGGTGCTGGTGCTGCGATTGAAGAGAAAAGATAAAAAATTAACAAATAAAAAAATAAGCGCTTTTAGCGCTTATTTTTTATTGAGGAAAAGGTTTCGCTTTTTTACGTCTGATATAAAGCGTTTTTTGAACCTCTGCAATTCTTACCCCAGATTCATCAAAAATGTTTAGATGATATGTTCTTAAAACAGGTTCATAGTTCTCGGCAAGTTCACGAATTTGTTCTATTTCAGCTAAATCAACTCGAATATCTGCATGTACAGTACTGCGTCCTGGAGAAAGAAAATTGATTTCGGCAGCTTTGTCCCAAACAATATATTTTGATCCGAGATGATGCATAAGAATCATCATATAAAATGGGTCAACCATTGAATAAAGGCTTCCACCAAAATGTGTACCGACTAAATTTTGGTTTTTCCACGTCAGCGGCATTTTTACACGCACATGGCAAAGTTCTAAATTCATGATTTCAATATAAATCCCTGCGCCACGATAAGGGGGATAGTGATTAAATAGAAATTTTGAAATCGTAGGATTGTTCTGAAGTCTTCTTAAAATAGCCATAATAGTCAATTTTTTTTATTGCAACAGTATTCATACTAGATAAGTATCATCTTTTTTATATTGATGGCAATGCTCTATCCGACTAACGACATGATCGATTGAAAAACAAGATAGGAAATGATTATGCAGCCAAAAGTTCATACAGTAACAACAAGTGATCAACAAACGCTTTGTGCTAAAACATGGGGTGACGAAAAAAATACTCCCTTGGTTTTAGTACATGGCTATCCAGACAATCAAGAAGTATGGGAATCAATCATTGAGCATTTGATTAATGACTTCTACATTGTTACTTACGATGTACGTGGAGCTGGTTTGTCATCTATACCAAAACGTATACGTAATTACCGTTTAGAGCGTTTATCTCTAGATCTCCAAGAAGTTGTTGATGAGTTATTACCAAATCGTCAATTCCATATGGCTGCACATGATTGGGGATCAATTCAGTCTTGGGAGTCTGTCACCGAGCCTAAGTTCAAAGGTCGTTTATTATCATATACCACCATTTCTGGACCATGTCTTGATCATGCTGCTTTATTTTTACGTGATAAATTTAAATCTTCACCAGCTCAAATCTTAAAAATATTAACCAAATCTTGGTATATCGGGGCATTTCATCTTCCGTTATTAGCACCCACCGTATGGTCTCTATTTAGTCCTGAAAAATGGGGTAAAGTTCTTACTCAGTTGGAAAGGAAAAGTAATTTACCTTTAAATAATAATATTAATGCTGATGGTAAATATGGCATTAATTTATATCGTGCCAATTTTATTCCTCGCTTAACTGGCCCACGTCAACGTTATGCACAGTGTCCAGTTAAGGCTGTTATTTTAAAATATGATACTTTTGTGAGTCCTGAATACATCACTGAGGCTATGCCAAAGTGGGTTGAAAAATTTGAATATGTAGAGCTTAATGCAAATCACTGGGCAATTCTGAGTGAGCCAGAGAAAATAGCAACTCATATTCGTGAGTTTATTAAATCTCAAGCTTAACAGTGAAATAACTGCATAAAACTGTTAATTAGGCGATATTTTCGGCTTCATAGATATGAATCTGCTAGAATATCGCCTTTTGTTTTGCTCTGAACTTATTCATGAATGCTGTCGTTATTGCGATTGCAGTGATGTTCTTATTATCACTGGCGCGCGTTTCTGTCGTACTGACTTTAGTGGTTTCTGCCATTGTGGGCGGCCTCGTAGCAGGTTTAAGCCTTTCTCAAACCGTTGAAGCTTTTAACGCTGGTCTTGGCGATGGTGCTGAAGTTGCACTTGCCTATGCAGTGTTAGGGGCATTTGCTCTGGCACTTTCAAAATCTGGATTACCTGATTTACTTGCCCATAAGCTGATTGGTCTATTGGGAATGGAAGCTGGAAAAAGCCGTCAGACTAAAGTGAAATATCTCCTCTTAGGTATTTTATTAATTTCTGCTATTTTCTCTCAAAACCTTATTCCAGTTCATATTGCCTTTATTCCTGTACTGGTTCCGCCACTGTTACGGGTAATGAACCATTTAAAATTAGACCGCCGCGCCGCAGCCTGTGTACTTACGTTAGGTTTGGTTGGTACTTATATTTTTCTTCCGGTTGGATTTGGTGCAATTTTCCTTGAACAGATTCTGATGGGAAATATCAACAAAATTGGGGCAGCGTATGGCTTGCATGTTGATCGGGCAATGATGCCAATTGGCATGGCCATTCCTGTTTTAGGTATGGTGTTAGGCACCTTGGTTGCTGTATTTATTAGCTACCGTAAACCAAGAATTTATGCTGATCGTGCGATTACACCTGTGACCACGATTGATTTAGATAAACCTATTCGTGCAACTACTCAAGTTGAAACAGCCGACTTAAAAGCAGATGCTGAAGAGTTAAAGCATGAAGCAGAGCAAGCACCAGTTATTGCAAAGAAAACGATCTTGATGGCACTACTCGCGATTGGCTTGACACTTGCTGCGCAGCTGTATTCAGGTTCGATGATTTTGGGTGGTTTAGTCGGTTTTGCTGTTCTATCTACTGCCGGAATTTTTAAATGGCAAGATGCAGATGATGTTTTTGTACAAGGCATGCGAATGATGGCTTTAGTGGGCTTTATCATGATTTCTGCTGCCGGTTTCGCTTCAGTAATGACTCATACTGGTGATATTAATCAGTTAGTAAATGGTGTAGTCGAGATTATTGGAGATAACCGTGCACTTGCAGCATTCTTAATGCTTTGTATTGGCTTATTTGTGACAATTGGTATTGGTTCATCTTTCTCAAGTGTTCCTGTATTAGCTGTTATTTATGTGCCTTTATGTGTGCAGTTTGGTTTCTCACCATTAGCAACAATTGCACTTATTGGTACAGCAGCAGCATTAGGTGATGCTGGATCGCCAGCCTCTGACTCAACCTTAGGGCCAACAGCTGGTTTAGGGGTAGATGGGCAACACGATCATATTTGGGATACAGTCGTACCTACCTTTATTCACTTTAATATTCCGCTATTAATTTTTGGCTGGATCGCTGCAATGGTTTTATAAAGTTTTTATAAAATATTAAAGTGTAAACCTTCTTAATAATGATCTTTAGATTTAAATTAAGAAGGTTTTTTATTGTTTAAATAAAACATGTATTTAAAATAAATTATATTAAAATACTCGGAATTTAAAAGTATATTAAAATGGTTGGTAATATAAAATAATCTTGATTAATAAGGTTGGAATAAAAAACCTATTAAAATGGTTGGATAATATATAATTTTATTTAAAACAGTAATTTAAAAATAAACTATAAAATAATTTTATAATGAGTATTGCATGGTTTTAAAATAAATGTTTATTATAAATATAAATAAGGTTGGAGATATTAAAGTGTTCAAAAAAGCTTTGGTTATTGCATTAATGGGGATGTCTTCTTTTACTTTTGCTGGTAACTGGCAAGTGAAATTTGGTGGTAGTGTTATTGCGCCATCTGAAGATACAACAACACCTTTAGGCGTAGTAAAAGCAGATCATGAATATGCATTTACACCATCGGTGGAATACTTTTTTGGTCAGTCTCCTTTTTCGGCAGAATTATTATTAGCAACACCTATTAATCATGATGTATTGCTAGATGGTAAAAATGCAGCACGTATTAAACAATTACCACCAACAATTACTGCAAAATATCATTTTAAGAACTCTACACGTTTCACACCGTATATTGGTATTGGTGCCACAGCATTTATTCCTTGGGATGAAGAAGGGGCAGCAGTAAAAGTTAAAGAAGATTTTGGTTTGGCAGGTCAAGTTGGTTTTAATTTCCAACCTGCTGATGCTAAAAACTGGGGTGTATTTGTAGATGTACGTTATGCTGATATTAGTCCTGAAGTAACAATTGATCCATCAATTGCTAACTACAAGTTTGATCTAGATATTAATCCTTTTGTTTATACTTTGGGTTATAGCTATAAATTTTAAGCATAATAATAAATAGAAAAATATAATAATAAACCTAGACTCAGGCACCTCACATATATTTTATGTGAGGTTTTTTTATGGATTTTATTTGCACTAAAAAAAGCATAAAACAGACAGTTTTACACATATTTTCTGCAAGTTTTTTTCTAAACTAATTTCTATTCATTACAAGCATGGGAATAAAAACATGAATAACAAATTAGCGATTTGTTTAGCACTTTTGAGCGGTATTGCTTTTAGTCAAAATTTACAAGCTGCAAGTTTTTCGTGCGATGCTGCAAAAACGAAAACGGAAAAAAGTATTTGTAAAAACCGTTCTTTAAATGATGCAGATGTAAAAATGGCAACGACGTATCAAATCGTTTTACATGCTTTACCTATGGGTGGGCGAGATAACCAGAAAGATACTCAGCAGCAATGGCTGAAAAAAAGAAATGCTTGTGCTGCCAATGTCAGTTGTATTAGCACAGCTTACCAACAACGTCAAAAGCAGTTAGATACGATATTGCAAGATAGGGTGTTAAGCCACGGCCCATTTTAATTAGAGTAAAAATTTTTGATATTCAGGATTGAAAAATTCTAGAAGTACTCCATTCATAAAGCATTCGAGAACAAACAGCTTCAAAATTTAAGGAGTGATTTATGAGTGAACAAGCATCACAAAATTATAGTTTCCAAGCAGAAGTTGCCCAGCTTTTACATTTAGTGACGCATTCTCTCTATTCTAACCCTGAGATTTTCTTACGTGAGCTTATCTCTAATGCATCAGATGCATGTGATAAGTTACGTTTTGAAGGAATTAATCATCCTGAATATTATGAAAATGATCCAGACTTACATGTACGAATCAGTTTAAATAAAGAAGATAAAACGTTAACGATTTCTGATAACGGTATTGGTTTAAGCCAGCAAGAAGCAATTGATAACTTAGGTACAATTGCTAAGTCAGGCACTAAAGATTTCATGTCAAAATTGACGGGTGATCAAAAAGCAGATGCTCAGTTGATTGGTCAATTTGGTGTTGGTTTTTATTCAGGTTTTATTGTTGCCGACAAAATTACGGTTGAATCACGCCGTGCAGGTCTAGATGCATCTGAAGGGGTGCGCTGGATTAGTGGTGGTACAGGCGAGTTTGAAGTTCAGCAAATTGATAAAGCGTCACGTGGTACTGACATTATTCTTCACTTACGTGATGATGCGGTTGATTATTTAGAATCTTATAAAGTTAAGCAAATCGTTAATAAATACTCTGACCACATTAGCTTGCCAATTGAAATGCAAAAAGAAGTTTGGCAAGAAGAAGAGGTTGCAGAAGGTGAAGAGCCTAAAGGCGGCCAAATGGTCAAAACTGACGAGTGGGAAGCGATTAACTCGGCAAGTGCTTTATGGACACGTAATAAAAGCGAAGTGACTGAAGAGCAATATATTGAGTTCTATAAAAACTTAACTCATGACTTTGAAGCACCACTGGCTTGGGCACATAACCGTGTTGAAGGTAGTACGGAATATACCCAATTACTCTATATTCCAAGTAAAGCACCACATGACATTTTTACTCGTGAAGCAAAAGCGGGAATTAAGCTATATGTAAAACGCGTCTTTATTATGGACGATGCAGATAACTTAATTCCAAACTATTTGCGCTTTGTCCAAGGTGTAGTGGATAGTGCTGATTTACCGCTTAATGTTAGCCGTGAGTTGTTGCAAGAAAGCCGTGATGTCAAAACGATTCGTGAAGGTAATGCACGCCGTGTATTAACTGTACTTGATGGTTTGGCTAAATCGGAAGATGAAAAAGACCAAGAAAAATTTAAGACCTTCTATAGTGAGTTTGGTTCAGTACTTAAAGAAGGCTTGGGCGAAGACTTTGGTAACCGTGAACGTATTTTAAAATTATTACGTTATGCGACTTCAACAAATGATGAAGTAACGACTTCTTTTGCTGACTATAAGGTACGTATGAAAGAGGGCCAAAAAGCCATCTATTATGTGACTGCTGACAGTCTGGCAGCAGCGAAAAACTCGCCGCAGCTTGAGTTGTTTAAGAAAAAAGGCATTGAAGTGTTATTAATGGCAGAGCGTGTTGACGAATGGGCAATGAATTTTGTCCAGGAGTTTGACGGTACGCCATTAAAGAATGTGTCGAAAGGGGCTGTTGATTTAGGCGATTTGCAAGATGCTGAAGAGAAGAAAGCACTTGAGCAAGCAGCTGAACAGTTTAAGCCTGTTGTTGAGAAACTAAGTGACTCATTAAAGGCTAAAACTAAAGAAGTACGTGTAACTACACGACTAGTTGATTCTCCAGCGTGTTTAGTAACAAGTGAAGGTGAATTATCTCCACAACTTATTCGCATGCTAAAACAAGCTGGACAAGCAGTGCCAGAAATCAAACCTATTTTAGAAATTAACCCTGAACATCCTTTAGTGAAAAAACTTGAAGGTTCAGAACAGTTTGATGATTTGGCAAACGTGATTTTCGATCAGGCTGTAATTGCAGAAGGTGGCTTACCAGAAGACCCAGCAGCTTATGTGAAACGTATTAATAGTTTATTACTCAAGTAATTTAGCTTTAAAAAAAGCCTCTGAACTATCAGGGGCTTTTTTTTGTGGATAAAGAAAGAGTTATCCACAATTCGGGAATTTATGATTAAAAATTAGCTTCTAGATTTATTTGAACGCTGAGTTGGTGTTTCGGATCATCATCAATATGGTTAAAAAAATTAAGATCATTTTGCATAAAAATCCAATCTCTCCATATCGGTTGGCGCCATGAAATATAAGGACCCCAGCTATTTAGTCGAATATCATTTTTAGTATATACGCCACCGCTATAAATACCGTAAGTCAGGCTATTATCTTTCACAAACTCAAATTGTTGAAAAGTCCAATTGCCCCAGTTGTAATCTTCATTTTCGCTCTTGTTCACATTAAATTTATTAGAAAATAATGTGTTATCTTGCATTTTTTGCGTTAGGTTTAGCGTGGTTTCAGTGTAGTTTCGGCTGGTAGAGCCGTAACGAAAGATCTGTTCTGTATCAATTCTAATGTTATGTCTCAAATTCCATTTCTTCTTTGCTAAAAATTGTACGTAGATATCACTATCTGAATTTGAGCCTAAATCGAGGTCATTTTCAAAAGGCATCCATGTTGAAATGGTGGCCCAGCTCGCACTCAGTGGATTTGTGACTGAAACCTGAGTTGATGAATTCTTCTTCTTTCTTTTACCCAAAGCTTTATACGTTTGTTCAGGTTGAGTCGCACGTTTCCATAACGTATCATTTCCAAATACAGCCATAAGCTCTTGAATTAAACCAGCATCAGATAAAGTATTGTTTGCTTCTACTTCACAAGGTGAGCGTGAAAGTGATTGTCTTTTTACTTTAGCGAAACTCGTAGAAGAATAGGGATAACGCCGTGACCGTTGGTGTTTTAAAGAGTTATAAAAAAAATGAGTATGTGGAAGTAAAGCTAATACACCTAAACTATAAATACAAATGAAGACTGTCGATTTATTTTGAAATGGAGAAGAAAATTGATTCATTTTTAAAGATAAGGAATCAAAAACAAAAATTAGAACAGTACTTTAGAAGGCTAAGCTTAAAATTTTATTTAAAAGTATTTTGTTATTTATCACCTTGGATGAGGTCCAAGGTGATGTTTGCTAGCTTAGAAAAGTGCTTCTAAACGTAAGAAGGTGCTGACAAAATGATTACGGTCTTCGCGGTGGTCATTAAAGTAATTTACATCGCCTTGTACAAAGAACCATTCACGTAAAACGGGTTGGCGCCATGAAACAAAGGGTCCCCAACTGTTTAAACGTAAGTCATTGTCGTTGTAATAACCGCTAGTATAAATACCATAGTTAAAACGGTTGTTTGCAAAGAAACTGTGCTCGCGGAATGTTCGGTTTTCCCAAGCTAGATCGTCATCTTGATCATCGGCATAGGTTAGGCTGAACTGATTGGATAAAATCGGTTGATTCGGTCTAGCATGGGTAAGTTCAAGATTAGTACGTAAGTAGTTTTCGCTGTCTATGCCGTAACGATAAATTTGTTCAGCATAAAACTTAAAATCATTACGAAGTTGCCAATCTCTCGATGCTTTTAAACGAACATAAATATCGTCCCCAGAACGAATACCTAAGTCGGCATCGGTTTCGAAAGGCAGTTTTTTAGAAAAATTTGACCAACGTAAGGCAATTGAGCTGTTGTCATCTCGAGTTCGTTTGCCATCTAATTTTTTATTTGGATCTTGATTCGGATTCTGATTAATATTGGCTGGACTGTTATTAAATTCATCATCTAAAGAATCATCACCAAATACCACGCTTAAACGTTTTTCTAGCGTAGGGAGCTTAATTTTACCGCGAATTCTGGGCTTAATTTCAAAGTTGTCGTATTCATTCCAATAGTTATCCACCATTACCCGAATAGTTGCACTAGCTGGTTTTTGTGGATCAACTTCACCAAACCAATTATCAATTTTTTCAGAAGTACGATCGGCCCAATTACGAATTTTCTTTTGCTTACGATCAACCCAGGTTTGATCTTCGGTTTGTTCGGTAGGCGGAACAATAGGCTCATTAGACTGCTCTGGAAAAATGGTTGGGGTTGCGTCTACCCAACGCGGAATTTGATCTAAGAGATTTTCGTCTGTGGTGACTTCAGTTTGTACTCCAGATGATGTACTTCCTATTTGTTGGTTTGCAGAAGAAGAGGCGGTCTCTGCATGAGCGATGCACACTGAACCAAATCCAATCGTTAAAAGTGCAAAAAGCTGCCGGTACGGCATTACATGAAATGTTTTCATATCTATCTTTATGTTTTGTTGTTGTTTCCACTTTTGTTGATTTTTCTAATAAAATCAAGAGGGAGACACAAAAGTTAAGTAAATTTAACTTTTTTTACATATTTGAAATAAATGAAAAAGTTTAAGCTATTAGCGATTATTTTTAGCCAAAAAAAATCCCCCAGTGAAGGGGGATGATAGATCAAGGAAACTTCAAATTCCGATCATTAAACACATAAAAAACAGAACATTACAGCGCGAATATTCTAAGCGGCAATAATAAACTGATTTTTAGCAATTAGATAGTTCTTTTTTTAGAACGCTCTATTGCTAAAATGATGATAAAACATACGATTTGATCACATTTTAATTGTGTTCATTTATTTCTTTGGAATATCGCAAGTTTCATCGGTACAAGCAGCTGCATCATCTTGCTCGACTTCTTCACTATCTGCTTTGATTTGTGCTTTTTCCAAAACTTGTAAAAAGACTTCACGTGGTTGAGCGCCAGCAAGAGCGATTCTTTGGTCAAATACAAAAAATGGCACGCCAGTTACATTAAGCTGCTCACGTGCAATTTTTTCATCATGACGGACAAAGTCAGATAGTTCGTTGGTATCTAGTACGTATTCAACTTCAGCATTGTCTAAACCAATACGAGATGCAATTTCTTCTACAACTTCACGTTCGCCAATTGCGAGACCTTCGGTCATATAAGCATGGAAAAAAGCTTCTTTAGCTTCATTACCTAAACCTTTGCTTTGCGCAAGGTGAATAATACGGTGTGCATTAAAACTATTGCCTGAGTTGGCTTTTTGCCATTGAAAATCAATACCTTCAGAAGCAGCCATGGCCGCAATATTGCGCTCCATTTCTTCCATCTCTTCATAGGTACGGCCATATTTTTTAGCTAGACGTTCAGTATTTGAAGTGTCATGTTTAGCTGGCGCATCAGGATCTAATTCAAAACTATGCCAGTGAATTTCAAGATCAATACCTGCTTCAGCAGCTACATGCTCAAGGCGTTTTTTACCAATATAACAAAAAGGGCAAACTACATCAGACCAGACATCAACACGCATGGGAGAATCTCATAAATTTTAATTACCCATCATAATAGGGATGATGGATAAGGATTTAAAGCTTTGGGTAGCGAATACAGTGTTGCGTATTGTGAAATAAATGGCATATAAAGAAGAATAAGCTCTATTTTATAACTATAAAGAGCAAAACTATAAGAAGGGAAATAGGAGGTGTGTATGCGCCGAGTTTTGATTGCGATTGCAAGTCTGATTGTTATCACAAGCATTATTTTTTTCACCTATCAACATATCAAACAGCAGCAGGCCAAAGACAGTAGTCAAATGTTTGATGTCGTCATGACTGAAAAAATGAATCAGCTTTATGACCAAGCACAAGACTGGTCTAAACCCGTCCAGCTCGATATTCACGATAAGCGTTTGGCAGGACACTATAAGCAAATTTCAGAATTTCTTTTAAGTTATTGGATTCAAAATATTAATGCACGTAATGCATACTTAAGAGAACTTAAAGCAGCTAAATGGGATACTTTTTTAAATGTGGACCGTTTAGATCTTGATAAAAAACAAAAATTTGCAGAAACCGAAAAGATGCTAGCTGATGTCCGTAAAGCGTCAGATCAGTATCAGACTGAATATGAAAAGATTCATAAAACTTTCTTAGCGAAGGTTCAAGAGTTATCTGTTGATGCAGAGATGAGGCAACTTCTTGAAATGAAATTGGGAACTCAACAAAAAGCAGATCAAGATCATGCAATTTTTATGATTGAGCTACAAATTTTAGATAAAGCAGAACAAATGTTTAAACTTCTAAAAAATTATGAATGGCAAAAGAAAGATCAGATGATTCTTTTTCATGAAAATGCTCAGGTCAAAAAATTTAACGGGCTTTATCAAGATGTTCTAAAGCTAAATGCAAAAATTGAAAAAATTAAGAAAAAGAATGTGGCCGCTCTCGAAGGAGATTTAAAAGAATAAGCAAAGCATGAGCATCAAAAATTATGGTTTGGTGCTTTCGACTTTTCCTTTGGTTAAAAAAGATTGTAATAAACTTTGAGAAGATTGTAGTTTGATTAACTGCTCAGACACATGCATGAGCTCAGTTTGCAGCTTTTCTTGAACTACTGAACATAGCGTAAATACGCGTTCATCTAAATCAAAACAAGGCAGCAAGACCTGAATATCTTTTAAGTTCATGCCTGCATCATTCAATATTTTAATTTTCTTAATATTTTCAATATCTTTTTGCGTATAACTTCGATAGTTATTACTTGCTCGATGAGGCTGTATAAGCCCTAAACTCTCATAATAACGCAGCATACGAGGGCTTACCTTTGTGAGTTCGGCAACTTTGGCAAGGTTCATAAAATAGGGTTGACCTTAACAGTGGTGTCATAGTTTAGCATGTTTATATCTTTCAAAATGGTACTTGTTCCATGATTAGAAAACTCATTTTATTGGTGTTATTCGGCTTCATGTCATTTGTTGCAAATGCCAAAACAATTGAACTTCAGGAGAAGAGCATGCGTCAAATATTTGTACTTCATGGTTATTCAGCTTCTATAGATGATCACTGGTTTTTAGACCTAAAACATCAAATAGAAGATGAGCATACAACCGTTACTTTAATTCCATTTCCAGATTCTGAGAATCCTGATGTAAATGCATGGCAAAAGGTTTTAGATCAACAGGTCCCTAAGGTGGATGAAAATACCTATTTTGTTGCGCACAGTTTAGGGGTGATTACGTTACTGCACTTTTTACAAAGACATGATTACCAAAAGATTGGAGGAATGATTTTAGTATCTGGATTTTCTGGACCAATCTTAGACTTTTCTCCACTCGATGCTTATATAACAAAAAGTAAAGTCAACACAAACTACTTTAAGGACATAAAGAAAAAGCTGGTGTATTTGTCTGATAATGATGATTTAGTTCCGCCCAAACTGACGATTGAACTGGCGAAAGAAATTGATGCGCCGTACATTACCGTTCCTAATGGTGGACATTTTTTAGGTCGTGAAGGTTATACGTCGTTTCCACAAGTCGTGAATTCTCTCAAAGAGATGCTAGATAGTAAATAAAACTTATAAGATCAATAGCACTCTATAATCTGAACACTTTTGTCCAAGTTATAGAGTGTTTATATTAATTTCATTCTTTAATAAATAAAATCCCTTACTATTACATTAAAAAATTTAATTATATTTACCGTTTATCTGAGCCTTACTGAATCAAATTCGACTTTGTTGTAGCCTATTTATAGATACTTTTAATTTAATCATCATCTTTTAATTGAAATAGGGTGACTGATTTTTGGAGCAAGTTATGAACTTTCTAAAACAATCAGCTTTCATTGCTGCATTTGCTTTTATGGGTTTACCGACTGTTCAAGCAGAAGAAGTGGCTACTTTACCAACAATTCGCGTTATGGCTGAATCTGAGTTACGTGAAGAGGTGGGTTTTGTACCTTTCCAAGAAGATAAAAAAGTGCGCCAGGCGCTGCAACATCATGAGTATAAAACACATTACGATATACAAAATGCTTTAGTCCCTGAAGGCATGACTACAGTAGATTATCAGCCAGTCATGGCACAGCCTGATTTGTCTCAACTTTCTCCATTCTTACAACAATATATTTTAGCGGTAGCTGGTGGAATACAGTCTTCTGATCCAACCAACGGTATTTTTGAAATGTTAAGACCTTTGAACATTAACCGAACTAATGTCGATGCTTATCGTGAAGGTACGATGAAAGTAAATATTAGTGACCTCATGAAATTACAGCAGCAAATACAAGATGGGTTAAAAGGCCGATAAAATAAAAATCCCCGCACTGAGCGGGGATTTTTTTATCTTGGTGTTAATTAAACACGTTCGATCACTGTTGCAATACCTTGACCAAGGCCGATACACATGGTCGCAAGGCCGATTTGAGTATCTTGTTGTTCCATTACGTTTAACAATGTAGTGGTGATACGCGCACCAGAACAGCCTAGTGGGTGACCCAAAGCAATTGCACCACCATTCAAGTTAATGATGTCTTGCTTGTCATAAATACCTAAGCCTTTCATTACTGATAAGCCTTGAGCAGCGAATGCTTCGTTTAACTCGATAGTTTGAATATCAGCCATCGTTAAACCAGCACGTTTAAGCGCTTTCTGAGTTGCTGGAACTGGACCGTAACCCATGATTGCAGCATCACAACCTGCAACTGCCATAGAGCGAATTACAGCGCGTGGTTTTAAACCTAACGCTTGGGCGCGTTCAGCAGACATAAGTAACATTGCAGAAGCACCATCAGACAAAGCTGAAGATGTAGCCGCAGTTACAGTACCGCCTTTCGGGTCAAATACAGGACGTAATGCTTTGAACGCTTCAAGGTTTGCATCTGGACGAATTACTTCGTCGATGTCGCAAAGGATTTTAAAGCCATTAGCATCGTGGCCTTCAACACCAACGATTTCGTTTTTGAAACGACCTTCTTGAGTTGCAGCCCAAGCACGGCGGTGAGATTCAACACCAAAAGCGTCTTGCTCTTCACGGCTAATGCCATTCATACGACCTAACATTTCAGCAGTTAAGCCCATCATGTTAGATGCTTTTGCATAGTGTTTAGATGCTTCTGGGTTTAGGTCGATGCCATGCATCATACCTACGTGGCCCATGTGCTCTACACCACCAATAATGAAAATATCACCTTGGTTTGTTGCAATCTGTGCAGCAGCAGTATGAAGCGCTTGCATAGAAGAACCACAAAGACGGTTTACTGTTTGACCAGCAACAGTTTTTGGTAAGTCAGCCAATAGGCCGATGTTACGGCCAATATTCATACCTTGTTCTAGAGTCTGGTTTACACAACCCCAGATCAGGTCTTCAACTTCGTTTACATCAAACTGGTTACGAGCAACGAGTGCACGAACCAATTCAGCAGATAAGCTGTCAGCACGTACATTACGGAACATACCGTTTTTGGTTTTACCCATTGCAGAACGTACGCCATCAACGATGACAACGTCACGTGGATTTAAAGTAGCCATTCACGTTGCTCCTTAACCGTAGAATTTTTTGTTGTTAGCAGCCATGTCACGCAACATTTGTGGCGCTTCATAAGCCTTACCTAAGTGTGCATATTTGTCGCAAAGTGCAACGTATTCAGCAACACCAGTCTGGTCGATATAACGACATGGACCACCACGGAATGGAGGGAAACCTACACCCATAATCATTGCCATGTCTGCTTCAGCAGCAGTTGCAACGATGTTGTCTTCTAAGCAACGAACTGTTTCGTTACAGAAAGCAAGCATCATGCGGTCAATGATTTCTTGGTTATCAAACTCGCGTTTCTCACCCGTTACGAAAGGAGCAATGATTTCATACGCTGTTGGATCAACAGTTTTTGCTTTTTTGCCTTTCTTATCGAGTTCGTATTTGTAGAAACCAACGTCATTCTTTTGACCAAGTCGTTTAGCTTCGTACATTGCTTGGATTGAACCTTTGTAGTCTGGCTTCATACGGTCTGGGAAACCTTCAGCCATGACTTCTGCACCATGTACACCTGTGTCGATACCTACAACGTCGATGAGGTAAGCAGGACCCATTGGCCAGCCAAACTTAGACATTACATTGTCAACTTGCTGGAAGTCTGCGCCGTCTTTTACAAGAAGGTCAAACGCACCAAAGTAAGGGAACAAAACACGGTTAACCAAGAACCCTGGGCAGTCGTTTACAACGATTGGTGTTTTACCCATTTTTTGAGCAAGAACAACAGTAGTTGCAATCGCTTCTTCAGAAGTCTTTTCACCACGAATTACTTCTACAAGCGGCATCATGTGAACTGGGTTGAAGAAGTGCATACCAACGAAGTTTTCAGGACGTTGTAATGCTTTTGCTAAACGCGTGATTGAAATCGTAGAAGTATTAGAAGCAATAATCGTATTTTCACGAACATTTTTTTCAGTGTCTGCAAGAACGATTTCTTTTACTTTTGGATTTTCTGTAACTGCTTCGATCACGATATCAACTTCTTTAAACTCATCGTAGCTTAAAGTAGGACGGATACGTGCAAGCGTTTCACCCATTTGCGCAGGTTTCATTTTCTTGCGTTCAACTTGTTTAGTTAATAAGCTGTTCGCTTCTTTCATACCTAGAGCAAGTTGTGGATTACCAATATCTTTCATGATAATTGGTGTACCTTTGCTTGCTGCTTGGTAAGCAATACCACCACCCATGATACCAGCACCAAGTACAGCTGCTTGGTTTACAGGGTGCGCACCTTTTTCATATTTTTTAGCAGTTTTCTTAACAACTTGGTCATTGAGGAATAAACCAATCAATGCACCAGCTTGTGGCGTAATCGCAGCTTTTGCAAAACCTTCCGCTTCAGCTTTTAATGCTTCGTCACGCGCAAGGCTTGCACCCGCTTGTAATGAATCAAGTAATAATTTTGGAGCAGGGTATTGAGCAGGATTTGCTTTCGCAAGTACTGCACCTTTTGCAGTATTGAACGCCATCATTTGTTCAAGCGGGTTCAATTTTACAGCTTCAAGTTTTTCTTGACGTTTTGCTTTCCAGTTTAAACGACCAGAAATTGCTTGCTGAACTAAGTCAGTTGCAGCTTCAAGTAATTTATCAGCAGCCACAACCGCATCTACAGCGCCATCTTTTAGAGCAGCAGCAGGTTTTTTAGGAGCAGCCATCGCCATCCATTCAACCGCGTTGTCGATACCGATCAGACGGCTTAAACGTACGCTACCGCCAAAACCTGGGTAAATACCAAGTTTAATTTCCGGTAAGCCCACTTGTGCAGCTTCTGACATCACACGATAGTCACAAACTAAACACATTTCAAAACCGCCGCCTAACGCCATACCGTTAATAGCAACAACTTTTGGAATTTCTAAATCTTCAAAGCTATTGAAGATTTCGTGAACAGGCATAAGCCAGTCAACAATTGCTTTTTCGCCTTGTGCGAAGTTTTCACCAAATTCGGTAATGTCTGCCCCAACAATAAATGTCGATTTGCCCGAGGTAACAACTAAGCCTTTAATATCATTATTTGCTTTTACCGCAGCAATAGCAGCTTGGAAATCTTCAATTGTTGCACGGTTAAATTTATTGACCGACTCACCTTGTAAGTCAAAGCGGAATTCTGCAATTCCGTCCGAAAGCATTTGGACGGTAATGGCATTGCCAGCGTGGATCATGCCTGATCTCCTTAGTTTTGGAGGACTTCTAAGTTGATGTTATGAAGCGTGTGCACATCTTAGGTACACATTTATGCTTCGCTAATCTTACGATAACTATATCTAAAAAAAACCTGACAAGTTGTATCAAGCCGTGACGCAAGGGTCATCTTATTTATTATTCAATTCATCTATATGAAATGCATAAAAGAAATCATAAAGATAGCTAATAACGAAAGACATTTGTTTTAATTTAACTTTTTCTTGATAAAGCATTGGAATTATCAAATTTTTATATAAAAACGAATAAGTTTTAAAAGTTAATTTTTTGTCAAAAATGTCAATTGTTAGTGGGATCATCTGTAAATAACAGTAATAATAGTAATAAATTTTAACTTCCTTAAATTTATGGAAAAATACACTATATTTAAAATTTTTATTACAACAGCGCTGTCTATTATTTGACTTAATTTTTTTACATTCGCTTTTTCTAAGTCAATTTTGTTAAAATTTGCGCCAATTAAATAAACTTCCGGTTTCTCTCTCCTTAAATATAAGGTGAAGTTGCCCCTAATCTTTTGAAAGAGTAGCAATATGATTAAGTGGATCATATTAGCGATTTTTGTGATATCAGCATTGTATATCCAACATCGCGGCAAAGTGCGTCACTCGTTTTATCGTCAATTTTTTGACCATTCAACCTTGCTCGCACCGATTAACTTTTTAATGTACATCTTTTCAAAGGTGCCGAATCAGCCTTATATCGACACACAGCATTTTAAAGATTTAAAAGTGCTGGATGAAAATTGGGAAATGATTCGTGATGAAGCGAAGGCGTTATATAAGCAAGGCGGAATTAAAGCTTCAAGTACCTATAATGACTTAGGTTTTAACTCATTCTTTAAAACAGGTTGGAAGCGTTTTTACCTTAAATGGTATGAATCTAGTCATCCATCTGCTGCTGAGCTTTGCCCAAAAACTACAGCACTTCTTAAAACATTGCCGACAATTAAAGCAGCAATGTTTACCGAACTTGCACCTGACAGCCGTTTGGTAAGACACCGTGATCCGTATGCAGGTTCATTGCGTTATCACTTAGGTCTAATTACACCAAATGATGATCGTTGTTTTATTGACGTCGATGGCGAAAGATATTCTTGGCGTGATGGTCAAAGTGTTGTGTTTGATGAAACTTATATTCACTATGCTGAAAATAAGACTGATCAAAACCGTATTATTTTCTTTGCAGACGTTGAACGTCCAATGAAAGTAAAATGGATGGAGCGTTTCAACCATTGGTTTGGTCGTAATGTGATGACTGCGGCAAGTTCACCGAATGAAACAGGTGACCAAACAGGTGGCCTAAATAAAGCTTTTGGTTATGTCTATCAAATTCGTATTAAAGCTAAAGCATTAAAAGCTAAAAACCGTAAGTTGTATTACTTCTTAAAATGGTTCCTCATGCTTGGGATTTTCTTCCTGATTTTTGTTCGACCATATGTATTTTAATTAAAGCGCCCGAAAGGGCGTTTTTTATTTTGATTATTTAAATAATTTGCATTTATTTTATGCATTTAAAAAAGATTATTGGCATGAATAGTACTTTATTTAAGATTTTAGGTGAATTTTATATTAATTATTGGGATGATAATACAACTGGTAAATATATACCTTTCTTGTACTTAATAAATTTAAAAATTTGCGTGGAATATAAATGAATACGGTGATGAAACAAGCTTTAGTAATAACTACATTCAGTGCAGCAGTAATATTGACTGGATGTGGTAAATCTAAGCCAGAGCCAAAATCAAAAACAGAAAAAGTTGAGGTAGTTTCGGATTGGAGTTGTACACACCCTGAGAATTTAAATCAGATTCAAACTTCTTTGAAAAAAGAATATTTGAAGCAAATTGAGCGTAGCTTAAGACAAAGTCAATATCAGGTTGATGCAGATATTCTTAATAAAATTAATCAAGGTTTGAAGTTTGAAATTAAAAATATCCGCACTTTACCATTAGAAGACGAAAGCCAAAAAAATACACAATTAAGTTGTGAAAGCCAATTGGTCATTTCACTGCCGAAAGGTTTACAAAAACGTGCGGAAAAAGCATATATTGAAGAGCTGCGTCATTCTGATGAAGAATCGCAGACGCTCAATGACTATTTTTCGGATAATGAATCATCTTTGACTCTTGAAAATGACCAATTGAAAGGTGACTTTTTCTATAACATCACAAAAACAGATAAAGAGGGTTTGGTGTTTGACTTGCCAACTCAAAATAGTGTGATTGAAGGATTGGTTTTTGTTGCCACTAAAGCTGTGCAATATGCAGCTTATGTTAAAGAAAATGAGTTGATTGAAGAAAATATTGAAGAAAATCAGCAAATATCTGAACAAAATAATGAAGAGCAGACTGCTTTGGCTCAGGAAGCCATGGATGTTCGTAAAAAAGAATTGGATAGTGACAAAGCGAAGCAAGTGGAACGCTTAAATCAGACTTGGGACAAATTGAGTGCTGAGAAAAAAACCCAATTTAAACAAGACCAATCGGATTGGTTTAAAAAACGTGATGTTGAATGTAAGGTTCTGGCACAAAAGACTGTAGATGAAATTCCTGAAAAAGACTTAGAAACTTACCAAAAGCAATCCGATTATTGGACTGCTGACATGCGTAAGCAAAACCAAGAGATGCAATATACGCAGTGCTTTACTCAAAAAACGATAGAGCGAACGGTTTATTTAAATAATTTAAATTAATCCTAAAACTCTTTATAAATGCTTGGTCAGTCGTATTGAAAGGAATGCGATTAACCAATTACGGGCAAATATTCTACTTTTGCAAGTAGGGGCTTAAGCTCAGTAATTGAATTTCATTTGTAATGTATATTTATACAAATACTAAAACGCCCGAAAGGGCGTTTTTCTGTGGCATAAAGTATCTAATAACTTTTGTGATCTATTTCACGGTGCTGGTAATTTGTTACAACTATTAAAAGCCAATAGGCAATTTTGATTCTACAATGGCGCGGTTTTTTCGAAGACTGGTCAGCGGAAGTAGGTTTTAAAATGGCTCATGCTCATCACGCAGCTCATGCACATGTTCATCATATCGAAGAGAGAAAAGAAGAAAGTTCTCAAGGCGATTTAAAAACAAAAGTGATGTTAAGACAAGCAGCTTCGACAACTGAAAAATCTAAACGATCTAAAACTCAAAATCATAAAACTGAAGATCAAAATATTAATTTGCACAAGTTCTCGAGTAAGCTCGAAAGTATCTCTGCCAACCATAGTAAAGAGAAGTGCGCCAAAAATATTCGCATTGCTCTACAAGCGGCTGGAGCAGATGTGTCAAAGCATCCTGTAGCTGCTTCTGATTGGGGGCAAACGCTAGAAAAGAATGGTTATAAGAAAATTAAACCTGCTTTTAACCGTCCACAAGAAGGTGATATTTACATTATTGAGCGGACTAGTGGCCACACTTATGGTCATATTGCAGGCTATACGGGCAATGGTTGGTTCTCGGATTTTCGTCAAAAAACCTATGCGGTCTACAAAGAAAAAGACGTTAAATATAGTTACTATCGTCTAGATTCTTAAGCAAGTACGACACAGTCTGTCGGGTCATATCTAAATCTATTTCCAAATTTATGTTCTGGCACAGTAAAGCACTTGAAAAATAGGGGTGAAAACATCACATTAGGTATTCAGTATTAAGCCATGCATGCCAATAGTGAATCAAAACGCTCGTCCTCATATTGAAAAAATTTTAGCTAACATGACCCAGCTTCCAGGTGTTTATAAAATGCTAGGGAAGGAGGGTGAATTGTTATATGTCGGTAAAGCAAAAAATCTAAAAAATCGGGTGTCGAGTTATTTTGTTAAAACGATTGAGCATCCTAAAACACAAGCTTTAGTTGCGCGAATTTATGATATTGAAACTTTGGTTACTCGTTCAGAAACCGAAGCTTTACTCCTAGAACAAAACTTAATTAAACAGCATCGTCCGCCGTATAACATTATGCTGCGAGACGATAAGTCCTATGTCTATATTTTTGTTTCGGCTGATAAGCCTTATCCTCGGCTTGCCAGTGGGCGTGGTAAAGGTAAGCACCAAATTGGTAAGTTTTTTGGCCCGTACCCAAGTGCCTATAGTGCACGCGATACGTTACTGGTTTTGCAAAAACTTTTTAATGTGCGTCAGTGCGAAAATAGTTATTTTTCACAGCGCAAGCGTCCATGTTTACAATATCAAATCAAGCGTTGTTCAGCCCCTTGTGTAGGTCTGATTTCACCCGAAGATTATAAAGAAGACGTTAATAATAGTATTCGCTTTTTGCAAGGTGATACCAAAGAGCTTAATCAAGAGCTCATTGCCAAAATGGAACAAGCAGCGGCTGAGCTTGAATTTGAAAAAGCTGTTTTTTACCGTGATCGATTGTCTTTACTGCGTGAAGTTCAAGCGCAACAAGCCGTGTTTAAAGTCAAAGGCGAAGCGGATATTCTGGCAATTGCATATCAGGCAGGTGTGACATGCGTGCAAATTATGTATGTACGCAATGGGCGAATGCTGGGTGGAAAAAGTTATTTCCCAGACATGCTCGGTGATGATCTTGGGCAAATGCTGAGTGACTTTATGGCGAACTTTTACTTTCAGGTTGCAGATGAAGTTCCCAATGAGCTTATCGTAAATATTGCTTTGCCTGATTGTAAAGAACTAGAGGAAGCGTTGGCACAGCAGTTTGGCAAAAAGGTTCAGATTAAGAGTAATGTTCGAGAAACTCGTGCCGAGTGGCTGGAACTAGCCGAAATGAACGTTCAACATGCCATTAAGGGGCAGTTGAGTAATCATTTAGAACTTAATGAACGTTTCCATCAGTTAGAGCAAGTGGTGGGAAGACCCGTTGATCGTATTGAGTGTTTTGATATTAGTCATACCATGGGTGAAGCTCCAATTGCCTCATGTGTCGTGTTTGACCAAGGTGGCGCTCGTAAGCGTGACTATCGCCAATTTGCGATTCAAGACATTACAGCAGGCGATGACTATGCTGCTATGCGTCAAGCCTTAACACGCCGTTATAAAAAGGCCATATTGCCTGATTTGCTGCTGATTGATGGTGGTAAAGGCCAGCTCTATATGGCAATGGAAGTCATGCAAGAGCTTGGGCTGGACGCTTTTATGGTGGGTGTATCTAAAGGTGAAGGGCGTAAACCCGGACTTGAAACCCTGCATTTTACCGATGGCACAAAAATCCAATTACCGGAAGACCATAAGGCATTGCATTTGATTCAGCAGGTGCGTGATGAGGCCCATCGTTTTGCGATTACCAAGCATCGTGCTAAACGTGATAAACGCCGAAGTACCTCAGTTTTAGAAGCAATTCCAGGGTTAGGGCCAAAGCGCCGTCGAGATTTATTAACCCATTTTGGTGGGATTCAAGGTGTTTTAAAAGCATCTGAAAAAGAGCTTACTCTTGTGCCTGGTTTTGGTGAAATGATGGCAAGAACGATTTATAAAATTCTGCATGAATAAAGATAGGTTTCTATGCCGAGTGACCAAATAGTTGGCATATAAGTACAAGAATGATCATTCACATTCCTTTTAAAATGATGAAAGATGTTTCATCAAAAGTCAGAGTGCTTTAGGGAAGTGAATGTCATTATTGCAATTATTTGAAGAAATAAAACAAAAGGAATGGATTGAAATACCTGAAGGGTGGTTGCAGGGGCGAACTGTTTTTGGTGGTCTTGTTGCTGGACTACTCATGCAAAAAGCCTGCTGCAATATTCAAGATCCAAATAAAAGATTATTAAGTTGTAGTGTTACTTTCGTGGGCCCTGTACAGCAGGGAGCTGCCCAATTGACTATTGAAATTTTAAGAGAAGGAAAGTCGGTCACTACGCTTGAAACCCGTTTATGGCAAGATGGTGCGGTACAAACGATTTTGGTGGCAAGCTTTGGTGTACCGCGTGCGTCGAATATTGAAGTGCGACATGAGCCTATCGTTCCAGTTTATAGGCAACCTGAAGAGTTACAACCTATTCCTTTTGCTAGACAAATGCCAGAATGCTATCAACATTTTGATGTATGCTGGGCAGAAGGTCATTATCCTGTTACAGGAAGTCAGTATGCTGACTTTGGAGGATGGTCAAGGTTTAATCCCGATAAGCATGAAAATCGTCAAATGACTTTGCCAGATTTAATTGTCTTAATGGATATTTGGCCACCTGGTGTATTGCCGATGTTTAAGCAAGTTGCTCCTGCAAGTTCTTTAACTTGGCACATTACTCATGTCCATCCGTTCCAACATCAATTGTGTGACTGGTTTAAATATAAAGTGGTAACCGAATATGCAGGTGAAGGTTATTCCACAGAATATGCCCATCTTTGGGACCAAAATGATCATTTAATTGCAATTTTACGGCAAACTGTTACGGTATTTACCTAAGCAGTCCACTTCCTCGATTCATATATTTCGTATAAAGTGGCTGTTACAGATAGATACAATATTGAAGAAAGTATTTTTGTCTGTTACAAGATGCATGAAGACTTAATTGGCGGTGTTTATGAACACAGGGCGAATCCTGAATATCCCAAATATCCTAACATTAGCGCGTATCGCGCTTATTCCTGTATTTTTGGTGATCGCGTATTGGCCGCCTGCAATGGGTATTGGTGAGCATGAAGGTAGTATGAGTCGTCATATTATCTTGACGGCTATTTTTGTGTTTGCTGCTATTACCGATTGGTTTGATGGCTATTTAGCACGAACTTTAAACCAGACTTCAGCATTTGGCCGTTTCTTAGATCCAGTTGCAGATAAACTCATGGTGGCGGCTGCACTTATTGTTTTAGTACAGTGGAATCCAACCATTTCAATGGCTTTTGCAGCAATTGTGATTATTTCACGGGAAATTACAGTTTCTGCTTTACGTGAATGGATGGCAGAACTTGGCGCACGAACCAGTGTAGCAGTATCGACTGTAGGTAAATATAAAACAGCCTTTCAAATGATTGCCATTAGTGTGTTCTTACTCAATTGGCAGCCTTTAGAAATGCTTGCCTATGCTTTGTTATATACAGCGGTCATTTTAACTTTATGGTCTATGTTTATTTACCTCAAAGCAGCTTGGCCTTATTTAAAGCAGCCTTAAGTGCATATTGAATGATGAAGCCTTTCTACGATGAAAGGCTTTTTTATTTTTGAAGAGTGCAAGAATCGGGTCGTCATAGGGCTTTGGCTACTTTAATGTAAGATATAAGTGCTAAGGAGGTGACACATGCAAATGCTTTCTTCTCGGCAATTTGCTGTAATTGCCACTGTGATTGAATATTTATATGAACATCTAGATCAGCAACCCAGTCTGGACGATGTTGCGAGCCATATGAATTTAAGTTCAGGTTATATTCAACGCCAGTTTCAGGAATGGGTAGGGATTAGCCCCAAAAAATTTGTGCAATATATGAGTTTGCAACAGGCCAAATATCATCTGTTGCAACAACGGAGTTTATTGGAAACTGCTTTAAATACGGGGTTATCTGGCACAGGACGTTTACACGATCTGTTTATTCAGCTTGAAGGCATGACGCCTGGTGAATATAAACTGCAAGGTGAAGGGGTTACACTTAATTATTCGATTGAGGCAAGCCCATTTGGTGAGTTGTTGGTTATAAGCAGCGAAAAGGGAATATGTTCTGTTCGCTTTCTCGATACTCGTGAGAATATCGAAGAAATAATTAAACAGCAGTTCCCTAAAGCTCAATTAAAAAATCAATCGCCGATTTGGCATCAACAAATTGCAAAGTGGTTTGAACAGGATTTTTCAGAACATTTACAGCAAAAACTCCCTCTTAATTTGGCTGGAACCCCATTTCAGCTACAAGTATGGGAAGCCTTGCTCACCATTCCAGAAGGACAATTGCGGACTTATCAAGACATTGCAGAGCAAATTGGAAAGCCTAAAGCAGTTAGAGCCGTTGCTACTGCAATTGGACAAAATCCGATTGCATATCTAATTCCTTGCCATCGAGTGATCCGTGCCACAGGTATGGTTGGAGAATATCATTGGCAAAAGGGGCGTAAATTGGCATTGTTAGCTTGGGAGATGTCAAAGCAACATGGAGAAACTGTATGACCTTGGATTTATTTTCTCCAGAGCCTTGTGAGAATTTATTACCCTACGATGGTGAAGTTCAGGACTATGGTTGTATTTTAAGCCCAGAAGAAGCTGAACAATATTTTGATTATCTTTACCAGCACCTCGCATGGAAACATGACGAGGCTAAGTTGTATGGCAAGCACTTTATTACAGCTCGAAAAGTTGCATGGTATGGAGATGACTACTATCAATATAAATATTCGGGTGTCGCACGTGATTCTTTACCTTGGGACAAAGCACTCGCCAAACTAAAACAACAGGTAGAGCAAATACTTTCAGAAAAATTTAATTCTTGTTTGGCAAATCTTTATGAGGATGGAACTCAAGGTATGGCTTGGCACAGTGACTCGGACGTTTCTTTGGCAAGAACGACAACAATCGCTTCTTTAAGCTTTGGTGCTACCCGTAAATTTTCTTTTAGGCATATTCAAAGTAAAGAGAAAGTTGAATTGTGGCTACAGCCAGGCCAACTCATTGTGATGCGTGGTGAGACTCAACAATATTGGCAACACCGTTTAAATCGCTCAACAAAGATTTTACAACCACGTATTAATCTTACTTTTCGGCAATTTAAGTTTTTATAAAAATAGGGCAAGAAAAAAGCCCATGATGGCAACATGAGCTTATTCCTCTGAGGGGGATGCTTCTACTAATGAGCTGCTGATGAAAAGAATCACCAATAGGAGCTAAAATCATAATATGAGAATATTTTGAGATATTCAATGTTTTAAAGTGTAAGAAAAGTTTAAATTATCATAAGGTGGGTGTTTTAGATTTCCCCTTTTTCAGATAATTCCATAAAACGTTGTTCAATAAGTGCTGCATTTTCTTGCAAAATTTCGATGAGCTTTTCAACATTTAAAAAATCAAAACGATTTTTAGAGGCAACTAAGGTCAAAGCCAAAGGTACTTCTTTAGTTGAAAATCGGACAGGAACCGCTAGACCTGAAACATTTGGGTCAATCTCACCTTGTGAGAAATAGAACCCTTGTTTTTTAATTTTACGCATACGCTGGATAAAGCTTGGTTCATCTTCAGCAAAACCTGATTGTTTTAATTCTTGCTGGTAACGGTGGTAGTAGTCTTGCATGCGTTGTTTACTTAAATGCGAAACCATTGTTTTTGGAGATGATCCAACGTAAATCGGTCTTGGGCAGCCTCGGCCATATGAAAGTAGCTCAGTGTCTTTAAATATTTCATGATGTATGTCAATGCAATAGTCATCATTTAAATAGGTAAGCAAACAGCACAGTTCGGTACGTTCTACAATATTTCGCATAAACGGTGTGCTGATCTGAACTAATGGATCGGTTGTTCTGGATATATAGTCAAGAACAGCAATTTTTGAGCCTAAGGTATAATCGCCAGAGGTTCCATTAATACGCTTTAATAGATCAGCCGATACTAGTTCTTTGAGGTAACGGTAACTCGTTGGTTTGGACAAGCCAAGTTCTTCGCAAATAATATCGACATTAATGATTGGACGCGAAACTGAAAATAGATCCAGTACGGTTAAAATTTTGCCAAAACTTGAAATTGCCATAATGTCTTGTTCGTATCCTTTAACAACGAGTCATCTTTGAGTTTTTATAACAGAAAAAAAGAAGGTTTGTCTCAATTCTAAAATAAATGCCTGATTTGAGTATTTTACTCTGACAAAGAGAAAACTTCTCTTGGCTTATACATCATATACGATAATTAAAAAATATATCAAATTATCAAATAGAGATATTTTAGTTGACTAAATCGCTTTATTTTGAAAAAATTGGCAAACAAAATATCTAATCGAGAAATTGGTCGGTTCCAGATTGATTTCTTGATACCTCTTCTTTCCAAAGCTTGGCCGTTTAAATGGCGCCCAAACTGAAATCATCTCGGCCAATCAGGCGAGATGTGGAAAAATCATTGTATTGAAGGATGCTCCTCATATCATTTGCTTTGAGGCAAATGGCAAAGTTGTGTTGTCTTTAGAAAGACAATCAAATATTGAAGGGCATGCTCATCAGTTCAAATCTGTATTTGAGATGAGTTCATGTTATTAAAGCAAATACTGGCGTTCCGCCCGAGTAGGCTTGATCTGATCTTTGCCTTAAAAACATTTATTGCCGGAATGTTGGCACTATTTGTTTCATTTGAATTAGATCTGATTAATCCGATGTGGTCGATTGGTACGGTCCTGATTATTGCGAATCCATATTCAGGAATGGTGTCCTCTAAATGTGTCTATCGGGTGGTAGGGACAATTGGTGGAGCTGTGATTGCCTTAACTCTCACACCACATTTAATTAATACACCTTGGATATTTACCGTGGTGTTATCGTTGTGGGTGGGTTTTGCGCTTTATGTGTCGTTACTTGATCGTACTCCACGTAGTTATGCTTTTATGCTGGCGGGTTACTCGACAGCCATGATCGTCTTCAATGCGATTACCTATATTGATCAATACAATATATTCGATATTGCTTTAGCTCGGGTTATAGAAATTTCGATTGGCGTGATTTCAAGTGCAGTGGTTTCTGCCACGATTCTTCCAATGCATATTGGCTCAGCAATTAAACAGAGGGTGATAAAAGCCCTAAAAGATACAGAAAATCTGTTTGCTAATTTATTAAATACAGATTCGCAGCAGAACAATACTCAGCTTTTGGCTGCCATTACTCGCGACACCACAGATATTCATGCCTTGGCAGTACATTTGAGCTATGAAAAGGGCGAACTGCATGGCATGACCAAACCCTTGCAGGAAATGCTTCATCAAATCTCAATGGTGGTCGCTAATCTAGTCGCTTTATCTGAGCGTATCAAGCAACTCCAAGAACTGCGATTCATCGAGACTCATGCAGAAAAACTGCAACAGCTTTCAGCTCACGTTGTACAGTTTTTAGAGCAAAAAGATCTGATTATTGATGAAAATATTTTGCAGTTGCCTGATGATTTTGAAAGTGATTTTGCAAGTTTGATGGAGTCGGCTTCTACACATCAACAAGTTTTGGTTGCAGCTATGAAAATGGATGTGCGCCATTTCATTAGCAATGTGTTGGCCGTTAAAGTCTTGTGGCAGCGAATTCAGCAAGGTAATAAAGAAATTCCTGACAACATTACCCCAATGACGACCAAATATCCAAGTTTGCACCGTGACCATGGTGTGGCGATACGGGGCGGTATTAGTGCAGTTCTTATTACATTTATTGTGACTGGGGTCTGGATTGTTTCGGGATGGAAAGCTGGATTTATGATGGCACAAATGGGTGCAGTAACCGCCTGTATTTTAACGGCCTTAGATAACCCCGTTCCGGTTCTGCGTATTTTTATCTGGGGCAGTATTGCTTCAGCAGTTTTAGTTTTCGTTTATGCGTTTGGTATTTTTCCACATGTCACAACTTTTTGGGAACTTGGACTGGTTTTATTACCGATGTTCTTATTCGCAGTGTCTATGATGGCTAACCAGATGCTAATGCCAGTAGGAATGGTTTTGGGTATTAATACTATGATGGGACTAAACCTGCACAATGCTTATAGCATGGATGCGGTGTCTTATCTTGATAGTTCATTTGCCATGATCTTAGGTGTTTTAGTGTCTTTGATTGTCATTGATGTTGTTCGTGCCATGTCACCAGACACGAGTGCCAGCCGTATTTTAGCCTTGCATTATCGTGCCATGCGACAAGCGATCTACCTGCCATATGGCCTTGATTTTAAAGTTCATCTACGCAGTATGTTAGATCGGATTGGGATTCTGAACAGCAAAATGGTGCAATCGGATGAGATTAAAGCCTCAATTCAACAAGCACTAATTGAGTCGAGTAGTATTGTTGATTTAAGCCGATTACAAGAGTTGGCTAATCAGTTTCCTCAAACATCCGAACTCACCCAGCATATTGGTGATTTGCAACAAAATCTGGATGAGCTGTTTAGAGCTAAAGAAAATGACGGAAACGATACGACAGCTTTAGTAGAGAAAATCTACCGAGCATTATTTGAATTAAAACAGCTTGCTTCAAATGTTGAAGATATGACTATGCGACAAAGACTACTCATTTCACTGAACAATATTGCTTATAGCATGTGCCATGTTTCATCAGAGCAAATGAATGAAAGCAGCACTCTGAGAGGAGCCACAGCAAATGGGTGAGTTTAATGTTTATGGTATTTATGTGCCTTCTTTGCTCGTTCAAGCACTCTTGGCATATATCTGTTTCCGTGGGTTAAGTCCTTTAACAAATAAGTTGATTGCACAAGGCTGGATTGCATTACCTAGTATTTTTAATTTGTGTTTTTACCTCTTATTACTTTTGGTAATACATCAAATTTTTGTTGGGGTCGGTGCGTAGAGATGTTTGCGAAATTAAAGATTGAGTTAGGTGAGTGAAATGAATCAGGTGGATTTGAAAAAAGTCATCCGTCCAGTAATTTTGATTGTCGCATTAATGGTGGCGGTCTATACCATTGTGCATTTATGGAATTACTATAATGCAGCGCCGTGGACGCGTGATGGTCGAGTTCGTGGTGACGTTATTCAAGTATCTTCGGATGTTGCTGGGCTTGTGACAGAAGTATTGGTTCAAGATAACCAGACTGTGAAAAAAGGTCAGGTGCTCTTTAAAATTGATGTTTCTCGCCGAGCTTTAGATGTAGAGCAGGCAAAATCTGATTTAGCAAAAGCAAATGCAGCTTTTGCACAAGCGCAAGCTGGTTTAGCACAAGCAAAAGCGAACCTGATTAAATCAGATACGAATATTAAGTTAGCCGAGAAAAACGCAAGCCGCTATTCAAACCTCATGGATGGCGCTATCTCTAAACAAGAACAAGATCAGGTTTTCGCAACACGTGATCAATCTCACGCTGAACATGAGCAACTCCAAGCTGCTATTCAACAAGCGGAAGCAACTGTTAAGCAACAACAGGCTCTGATTGAGGCGGCAACGAGTAATTTGCATTTGGCCGAGCTTAATATGCATCGTGCTGCGGTAATTGCTCCAGCTGATGGTACTTTATCTAACTTTGATATGCGCCCAGGTAACTATGTTCAAGTTGGGCAGGCTGTTGCGGCATTACTTGACCGTAAACAACTCTATGTTGTGGGTTATTTTGAAGAGACTAAATTAAACCGTATTCATGTCGGCGATCAGGCCAGTGTACAGTTAATGGGTGATAGCCAAAAAATTAAAGGCCATGTACAAGGTATTGCATCTGGTATCGAAGATCGTGAACGCTCAAGCAGCTCTAAACTTCTTGCCAATGTAAATCCAACGTTTAGTTGGGTTCGTTTAGCGCAGCGTGTGCCTGTAAAAATCGTATTGGATGAAACACCAAAGAACCAGCTTGCTTTTGTCTCTGGACGTACGGCAACTGTGCATATTATCGAGAACTAAAAAAGGAAGGTTTTAGCCTTCCTTTTTTAAATCTTACGGTATTAAACCGACTGAATTTCGATACCAACTCTGAATGAGTAAGGCGGCTGCAAAACTATCTGCCGAAAGCTTTTTTGCTCGACCTTGCTCTTGGTAGAAACCGAGTTCTTCTCGTGCTTCACGTGTAGTTAAACGCTCATCTACCATTAATGTTTCAATATTGGTTTGATGGCGTAAACGTCTCGCAAATTTGCGGGCACGTGTAGAAAGTTCTGACTCGCTATCATCCATATTCAAAGGCAAACCAACCAAAAATAGATCAGGTTGCCATTCTTTCACGATTTTTAAGAGCTGATCCCAGTTTGGAATACCATCTTTCATCACAAATAGAGGGAGGGGATTGGCACTTTCAATTGAAGACTGGCCAATCGCCATTCCCATTTTTTGAGTACCAAAGTCAAAAGCCATAATCGATTTTGATTGTGTTTCGGTCATTAAGCATGTCCGATTTCAGATGCTAACCATGCACGATCTACACCGATTTTTTTATAAGCTGCATCCCAACGATCGTCATAAGGCAGGTTAAAAATCAGATCCATATCGGCATCACAAATGAGCCAGTCACCGCGCGTAATTTCATCTTCTAACTGGTTTTTACCCCAGCTCGCATAACCTAAAGCAATTTGATATCGACCAACACCTTCATTGTGGGCAATCGCATCAAGAATATCTTTACTGGTGGTAATACAAACATTTTCACCTACAGCGATAGATGAATGCCATGTCGGTTGTCCAGTATGAAGAACGAATCCAGCTTCGGGACGTAATGGGCCACCTTGTAAAACCACATGTGGATTTACATTGTCTGCTTCAATGTCGAGATCATTGAGTAATTCTTTAATTTGAATGCCGGAAGGGCGGTTAATAATAATGCCTTGAGCACCTTCTTCATCATGACGGGCAAGATAAATTACAGTGTTTGCGAAAAAGTCATCTGCCATTTCTGGCGGGGCAATCAGACAACGGTGAGTCAGATATTGTTTGGTCACCTAAGCGGTTCTCCCTCAAAAAATGTCACTAGAGGGTCTCTCGACCCTTTTATCTATATAGGTTCTTTTTATCAACATACAAGAGTTAATCGGATTTCGCCAATCTTTTTCTCTCATTTTTTATTAATTTGAAGAAGCCTGAAATTTAAGTTGGCGTAATTGTTTTGCGTGTTGCAAGGTTGTTTCATTAATTTCAACACCGCCTGACATGCGTGCTAACTCAGAAATAATTTGATTTTCATCAAGTTGTACAATGGTACTACTGGCTGGGTCAGTTTGCTGTTTCTTCACTAATAAATGCTGATCTGATTGTGCAGCAACTTGTGCCTGATGGGTAATACATAAAAGTTGAACATGTTGGGCTAAGTCGGCAAGTAAACGACCTACAACTTCTGCGGTTCCACCACTAATCCCGACATCAATTTCATCAAACACTAACACTTCTGCTTCGGTTTTTTCAGCGTTCATGACTTGCATAACTAACGCAATACGTGAAAGTTCACCACCTGAAGCGACGCGTGCTAATGGTTGAGGAGGAATACCCTTATTGGCAGTAAATAATAGTTGAATAAAACTCAAACCTTCAGCGGTAGGTTGCTCTAATGGTTCAAACTTAAACTCGAAGTGTGCCTCTGGTAACGCTAAAGGCTTCACTTGTTCAGTTAATTGCTTCGCAAGAGGAGCGGCAGCTTCACGACGAATATGGTCTAAATGCTGAGCTTTTTCTAAGAACTCCTCATGCGACTTTTCAACTTGTTCTGCCAATGTTTCTGGGTCTTCAAGTTGATGTAATTGCTCAAGCTCACTTTGCCAAGCTTCATATTCTTCTTTAAGTGTTTCTGGTTGAGTGCGGTATTTACGTGCCAGACGGTGGAAAACTTCCAACTTGGAATTTAGTTCTTCCATTCGCTCTGGATCAAAACTTTGACGATCAATAAATTGACGCAAGTTTGCTGTTGCATCATCTATTTCACTTTGAGCATTCAGTAAAGAATTATAAATCTCGGAAAGTTGTTCGCTACGGCCCGCGTGGGATTCTAATCTACGAATAATCGAAGACATTTCTTGAGTAATGTTTTGCTCAGCTTCATCAAGCACATTTAGGCTATAGCTACAATCTTGCATGATATGTTCATGATGACTAAGGCGATCGAACTCTTGCTCAATTTCTTTATAGTCAGTTTGAATGACCTCTTCGAGCTCTTCAATTTGATGCTCTAAAGTACCAATACGTTGAAGTCGGGTTGCTTGTGCATCTAAGGCTGCTTGATGCAAACGAATGGTACGTTGCCATGTGCTATAGGCTTCACGTACATCATTTGCTTCAGCATAAAAATTGTTATAACGATCTAGCCAATGCTTTGGATAAGGTGGTTCAAGCAGCTGCTGCTGGCTGTGCTGACTATAAAGTTGAACCAGCAAACGCCCTAATTCTTTTAGTTCAGAGAGACTGCTCGGGCGTCCATTGACCCATGCTTTACTACGGCCAGTTGCAAAAATAACACGACGTAAATGAATTTCCCCAGAATCATCATCTAGCTCGTGGTCTTGGAGCCATTTTGCTTCAGGACTATTATTTTGATAGGTAAAAACAGCGGTGATATCCGCTTTATCCGAACCATAACGGACATAATTTGTATCTGTACGTTCCCCTAGGCAGGCAGAGAGTGCATCCAGTAATAATGATTTTCCGGCACCTGTTTCGCCTGTTAGAACATTAAATCCTTGTTCTATATCAATAGCCAAATGATCAGCTAATGCAAAATTAATTAAAGTTAAATGTGTGAGCATAAACGCATCCAACGCGCCAAATTATGGGTTAAAGATAGAGAAGTTTTGAATTTGCTACAAGTGATCTATTATTCTAACTGAAATTATAGAACAGCAAGATTGCGGATATTTACAATGAAAAAAACATTAAGCTTACCGAAACCACCAATAGGGATGATCAACCGCCATAAAAAAACCAATCCTGCGGAAATGAATAAAATTTTAAATCAGCATTTTAATGCATTTAAACAGGCAGCAGCACAAGGGGATTATGCCAAAGCTTATCAACATGTTAAACAAGCTGTTAATTTGGTTCCCAAGCATGCTGGCGCCTTATCAGATTTAGCTTATACCGAATTACGCTTAGGCCGTTATAACGATGCCTATCAACATTATTTACAAGTGATTCAAGCAAGTGGAGCTAACGTAAATACAAATTTATATGATGGACTCACAGAAGTTTGTCATCATTTAAAGAAAAAAGAAGAAACAATCAAATTTGGACGTTTGGCAATTGCAACCAAAAAAGAATTAGCGAAGAAAGAACCTGTTTTGGCAATTCCAGATCAGGTACCACCAGCATTTAGTGCAAACCCTCAAGAAAATATTATTGCTTTTTCTTTGTTTGGGGCAAATCCTCGCTATTGTGAAACCTCTATTTTAAATATTCAGTTAGCCAAACAAATTTATCCTGAATGGACGTGTCGCTTTTATGTCGATGATACTGTGCCAGTACTGGTGCAACAGCGTTTAAAAGAGAAGGGCGCGCAAGTTATTCAGGTTACAGATTCTCAAAAACAGCTATCTGGTTTGTTTTGGCGCTTTTTGGTGATGGATGATCCGACAATTAAGCGTTTTCTGATACGTGATGCCGACTCCATTGTCTCGCACCGCGAAAAAGCAGCTGTAGATGCTTGGCTCAAGAGTGATAAATGGTTTCACTTAATGCGAGACAATTATTCTCATACCGAGTTAATTTTGGCGGGAATGTGGGGTGGATGTACGGGGATTTTTCATAATATTGAAGCACATATAAGGGATTATGTTGCCACCGGACGTTATCTGGATAATCGGGTGATGGATCAGCATTATTTGCGCTACTGTATTTGGCCGACTTTAAAACAAAGTGTGCTTATACACGATAGCCAGCAATTCGATTCAGAAGCTATCGATTTTCCAGTTTATGATCTGGCGTTAATGCAAAACGACAGCGAAAATTTTCATGTAGGAATGAATGACGGTTCACCGGTAGTTGCTACAGCAGTTGCCCATCCAACTGCACAGAGAGTGTGTTGGGTACTTCTAGATGAAAATCAGGTCGAAGTTTGCAGATACGATGCAATTGTGTCGAATAGTCGAAATATTGAGATTAACTTACCTTATGCTTTTGCCAAAAAAATTCAGGCACAGCAGTGGAAATTACAAGTCTATCCGTATGAAAACTGATTGATTAGTTATTTAGGCACAATTAAACTACATTCATCATAATTTATATAAATACGGCATTATCTGGAGAGTGTGCATGAGTTCAACCCAATTTGATCATGTAACGGTCATCAAAAAATCAAACGTTTATTTTGGTGGAGCATGTATCAGCCATACCGTGCAATTTGAAGATGGAACAAAAAAAACACTAGGTGTTATTTTGCCGACTGAGCAAGCTTTAACTTTTGAAACCCATGTTCCTGAGCGTATGGAAATTATTTCAGGTGAATGCCGTGTAACAATCGCGGACAGTAATGAAAGTGAGTTGTTCCGTGCAGGCCAATCATTTTATGTGCCTGGTAATAGTCTTTTTAAAATCGAAACTGATGAAGTGCTCGATTACGTGTGCCATTTAGAAGGCTAAGAAATTCCTATTCAAATCGGGTACACTATGCCCAAAGAAATCCTGTGAAGTTGGCTTTGCAGGATTTTTATTTTTTTGCTCAAACGTTGTTAGAGGTCATGCATGGCAAAACCGGAATATTATTATGGCGTTCATTCAGTGGAGTCATTGTTAGAACTTGAGCCGGAACGTGTGCTAACCCTGTTTACTTTAAAAGGACGGGATGACCAGCGTTTGCAAAAGATTTTGCAATTGGCAGAGCCTTTTGGAATTAGTGTACAAAAAGCAAGCCGTGATAGTCTCGAAAAGCTTGCAGGTCTACCGTTTCATCAAGGTGTGGTTGCAGCAGTACGTCCGCATCCGACTTTAAATGAAAAAGATCTAGATCAGATCTTGGCTGAAACCCCAGATGCTTTATTGCTGGCATTAGATCAGGTGACAGACCCGCATAACTTAGGGGCTTGCATTCGTACCGCTGCTGCAATGGGCGTGCAAGCAGTGATTGTACCTCGTGATCGTTCGGCAAGTTTAACCCCAACAGCTCGTAAAGTTGCAGCGGGTGGAGCTGAAAAAGTTAAATTCATTCAAGTAACAAATTTGGCTCGTACATTAGCCCATCTAAAAGAGACGACTCATACACGTGTGATTGGCACTATGCTTGATGAAAATGCAATGCCAATTCAAAAATGTGATTTCTCTGGCCCAGTCGTGATCGTAATGGGAGCCGAAGATACAGGTTTACGCCCAATTACACAGGCACAGTGTGATCATAAAGTTTATATTCCGATGTCTGGAAATTTACAGAGTCTAAATGTGAGCGTGGCAACAGGTATGGCACTTTATGAGGCTTGCCGTCAGCGTTCTGAGGTATAATCTAGCTGCCTTTCTAGTTTGTAAGCAGTCTTGATATGTCTCCCCGTAAGCAAGGTTATTTTTTTGTATTGGTGACCATGTGCATTTGGGGCGGGTTTACACTTTTTGCCCGTTTAAATGCACAATGGCACATCAGTGCTTGGGACATTGCTGCACTACGCTTTGCTATCGCCTTCCTGATTTTGATGCCTATTCTAATCTATAAGAAAGATCTTGCTTTTTTATGGAGTAAGCACGCTGTTATTTTGGCGCTCATTGGCGGAGTTATTTATTGTCTTACCGTCTATACCGCGTTTCTCTATGCTCCCGCTGCACATGCTGCCATTTTTTTAAATGGTTGTATTCCTATTTGTACTGCAATTGCAGCATACATTTTATTTAGACAACCATTTGATAAGCATACATGGGTGAGTCTGGCAATTATGATCACTGCCTTGGCTCTCATGAGTGTGTTGATGTTGCAAGGTAATGCTTCTGCTTTTGGCATGGGGGATTTACTTCTTTTTATTAGTGCGATTTGGTGGGGCATTTTCACTGTATTACTTAAACAGTGGAAACTTTCCGCATGGCACTCTATGGCGAGTGTTGCGATTTGGTCTGCAATTATTTACTTACCCATCTATGCTTTATTTTTGCCTAAACATTTCATGGAAGTCAGTCCTGTTCATCTAGCGATACAGGGCATTTTCCACGGTGTGTTTGTTGTTATTATCGCAACTTTGACTTATGTAGCAGCGATTCAGCGACTTGGTGCTTTTAAAACGGGAAGTATTGTTACTTTGGCGCCGTTTATTGCTGCCATTTTAGCTGTACCTTTACTTGGCGAATCATTAAGTCCATCAATTGTTGTGGGCTTGGTTGGAATGGGAATCGGTGCCTTACAACCTTGGCGCTGGTTTCGACAAGATAGCTTGGCACAAAAGATTCAGCAGCAAAATAAGCAAGATTAGTTGGCGCGCTTCAAATAGCTTTGATGTAAAGGTTCTAATTGCTGATATAAATGTTCAAGTAATCCGTCATTAAACACAATGTCATTGGCAAGTTCACGTTTACGTTCGCGTGGCATTTGCGCTGCAATAATTTTCTGAATTTGTTCTTGGTTTTGCCCATCACGTTGGCTTGCACGCTGAATTTGAGTTTGTTCACTCGCATCAACTAATAAGGTGTGGTTCACCAATTCATGCTGGTTAGTTTCAAAAAGTAGGGGTGAAACTAAAATCACATAAGGACTTTTTGGGTTTTGTAGCTGTTGAACAATAGATTGGCGAATGGCTGGATGCGTGATTTTCTCAAGTGTTTGTCTTGCTTCAGGGGTTTGAAAAATATATTCACGTAGGGCACGACGATCTAGATTGCCATCGGGTTGAAGTACCCAATCTCCAAAAGTTTGTTGGATTTTTTGGAGGGCAGGTTGGCCTTTTTCAACCACTTCGCGAGCAACAATATCGGCATCGACGACTTGGATTCCTTGGGATTCAAACCATTGTGTTGCAGCAGATTTCCCACTGCCAATACCACCTGTGACTCCCAGAATAAAAGCCATCTTAACCTCCCAAATAAATTTTCATAATTTGGTCACCCCATAAAAAGGCAACCCAACCCGCAATGGCAATATATGGCCCAAACGCAAACGGCTGATTATCATTACGTAATTTTAGTAAAATGATGCCAATAATTGCACCTAGTAAAGATGACAATAGCACAATTAATGGCAGCATCAATGGCCCCATCCACGCGCCTAATGCGGCAAGCAGTTTAAAGTCGCCATAACCCATACCTTCTTTGCCTGTAATCACTTTAAATAAGTAATACACAATCCAAAGACATAAAAAGCCGATTAAATATCCCCAAATGGCTGAGTTAGGCGAGGTGTAAATACTAAAGGTATTAATACCTAAGCCGAGAGCAGCCAAAGGTAGGGTGAAACGGTCAGGTAGTAGCTGAGTATCAACGTCTATAAATGTTAAAGCAATCAAAATCCAAGTGAGCACTAGCCCCCAAAGCATTTGTAGGGTTGGACCAAAAACCATGACGACTACTAATGAACATAGCATCGTGAGTAATTCAATCGCTGGATAACGAATGCTAATAGGATGTTGGCAATGGCCACATTTTCCTCTTAACATTAACCAGCTTATAACTGGAATATTTTGATACCAACGGATCGGTTGATGACATGCAGGACATGATGAAGCAGGTTTACTTAATGTCAGCTTTTCATGCTCAATGATGGGTAGTTCGGGATTAAGCAACATTTGACATTCCTGCTGCCAATCTTGTTCCATCATTTTGGGGGTGCGATAAATTACCACATTCAAAAAGCTACCAATACATAGGCTCAATAGTGCGACTGCAATATAAAGTGCAGTTAAGTTTTGAATAAAATAAGCAATAATTTCTTGCATTATATGACTGAGCCCATTTGGAAAATTGGAAGATACATAGCAATCACTAGACCACCTACGAGCACCCCTAAAATTGCCATGATTAAAGGTTCCATCATTGAAGTTAAACCATCAACGGCATTATCAACTTCATTTTCATAATAAGTGGCGACTTTATCGAGCATGCTGTCTAGTGCACCAGATTCTTCACCAATTGCGACCATTTGTATAGCCATAGATGGAAAACGATTTGAAACACGCATTGCAAATTGAAGTTGTTGGCCTGTAGCTACATCTTCACGAATTTTCATGACGGCTTCTTCATAAATGACATTGTTGGTTGCACCAGCCGTTGACTCAAGCGCATCAATGAGCGGAACACCAGCGGCAAACGTGGTGGCTAAAGTACGGCTATAACGGGCAATAATCGCCTTATAAACCAGATCGCCAAAGATAGGTAGTTTCAGTGTAAGTTTATCTAATCCATCACGGAATTTTTTACTGCGCTTCTTGGCTTCCAGAAAGGCAGCAATCACTGCTCCAATCACAATAATCATAATGAACCAGTATTCCTGCATCCATTTCGACATATTCACGACCATTTGGGTAAATGCAGGTAAATCTGCACCAAAAGAAGAAAACAGGTCTTGGAAAACAGGCACTACTTTAACCATCAAAATAATGGTAACAACCACAGCAACTACAATAACCGTTGCTGGATATTTCATAGCCTTCTTAATTTTCTGCTTAAGCAATTCACTTTTTTCTTTGTAAATTGCCACACGGTCCAACATGGTTTCAAGCGCACCAGATTGTTCGCCAGACTCTACAAGAGAACAAAACAAGTTATCGAAGTGTTGAGGATACTTCCTTAAAGCTGAAGCAAAGGTACTACCACCTTCAACTTCACCTTTAATCCCGAGTACCACCTCGCGCATGGCTGGGTTTTCCAGACCCTCCGCTACAATTTCAAAGCCTTGTACCAGTGGCACACCTGCTTTCATCATTGTTGCAAGTTGCCTAGTAAAAATTGTGATATCGAGTGTTGATACTTTCTTCTTGAATAAACCCTCAAGAATATTTTTACGCTTTTCCCGAATATTACGGACAGTTACACCTTGTTTGCGTAGGGTGACTTTGGCTAAGGCCATATTCTTAGCTGGAAGTTCGCCCTTAATTTTTACGCCCTTACGGTCAACCCCTTCATAAGCAAAAGTCGGCATCATTTGTGCCTTTTTGACAGTCATGAATTATCCTTATTTTAAATTGTCTTTTATTCACTGGTCACACGGTTGACTTCTTGTAAAGAAGTAACCCCTTGCATGACTTTCTTTAATCCTGAACGACGCAGATTATTAAACCCCAGTTTTTCAGAAGCAGCAGCGATTTCTAAAGCATTGCCATCTTCCATAATAATCTTGGAAATTTCAGGTGTAACTTTCATCACCTCGTAAATACCTACTCGACCTTTGTAGCCTTCACGACACTCAGTACAACCCACAGGTTGAAAAACTTGAAAATCGGGATGGGTTAAATCTTGGTCGGTAAAGCCCATTTCTAATAGGCTCTGTTTAGGAATGTCGGCAGGTGTTTTACACTGTGGGCATAACCGACGCGCCAAACGTTGAGCAATCACCAGATTGACAGACGTTGCGATATTAAAGGATGGAACACCCATATTACGTAGGCGAGTAAGTGTTTCAGGCGCACTATTGGTATGCAGTGTGGACATGACCATGTGACCGGTTTGTGCAGCTTTAATCGCAATTTCAGCCGTTTCTAAGTCACGAATCTCACCGACCATAATAATGTCAGGGTCTTGACGTAAAAATGATTTCAGTGCGGCCGAAAAAGTAAGACCTACTTTCGGGTTAACGTTAACTTGATTAATACCTTCAAGGTTGATTTCGACTGGATCTTCGGCAGTGGAAATATTAGAGCTTTCAGTATTTAAAATATTTAAGCCAGTATATAAAGATACCGTTTTACCAGAACCAGTAGGACCTGTAATTAAAAGCATACCTTGTGGCTTATCCAGTGCTTCTAAAAAAAGAGCTTTCTGATCTTCTTCATATCCTAAAGCATCAATGCCGAGCATTGCGCTAGATGGATCGAGAATACGCAGAACCAGTTTTTCACCAAACAAGGTTGGAAGTGAGTTCACACGAAAATCGATTGCTTTAGTCTTTGATAACTTAAGCTTGATACGACCATCTTGAGGCACTCGTTTTTCGGAAATATCCATTTGAGACATGACTTTTAAACGTGAAGCCAAACGGTTAGCCAATTGCAAAGGTGGATTTGCAATCTGACGTAACACGCCGTCGACTCGATAACGGACCCGATATGATTTCTCGTATGGTTCAAAATGTAAGTCTGAAGCCCCCATACGAATTGCATCGATGAGTAATTTATTAATATATTTAACAATAGGTGCTTCATCGCCTTGAGGTGTTTCTTCCTCATCCTCTTGTGAGGGTGGAGTTTCAAGGTCTACATCAAGATCAAACTCTTCATCACTAAATTCGAAGCTACTTTCTTCGGTAAATTGCTGCGCCAGAATTTTCTCAAGCTTATGGTGCTCGACAATAACTGGCTCAACCATGAGCTTGCTATTAAAGCGAATGGCATCAATCGCTTCAATATTACTCGGGTTGCTGGTCGCGACATATAAAATCTGTCCTCTTTGTATGAGAGGTAAGACCCGATGTTTTAAAACCAGTTTCTGATCGACCAAATCCTTGGGAATTTGGCTTGTATCGTAAACATCCAGATCAAAATATGGTTCAGCAAATTCAATAGAAATTGTTTCAGCTAATAAAGAAGGGGAGAGATTAACCTCTTCAATCAGGTACGCAACTGTATCCCGTTTAGCTCTCTTTGCTGCATCTAATGCTGTTTGCATGGTCGCTGCCGACACATGTTTTTCTTCGACTAATCGTCGAAAAAACCCCGAAAATTTTGGAGATGTATGTATGACTGACATCTGCCTACCTGTGCTCATATGTTTATAATTGGTATATAAAAAATTATACTTTTGTTATCTAAAATTACTACCTGAGAAAATGATGCTCTGGTCTTGATCCACTCGCTAAAGCTTGAACTAGTCGAAGTTTTTATTCATTAATTTTTAAGAGACGATTCTTTAGACTCAATAAAGTTTTATAACTGTTTTCAATTAGTAGAAAAGATATGAGTAACGCCGTTAAAGAAAAGTATCTGAAATTTGTATAAATGCGTGTAGAATGTGCTGCATTTTTGATGAAAGGTGAGCCGTATGTCGGGTTCGACGATTACGCCTTGGGTAGTTGGCAACTGGAAAATGAACCCAATGCGTGCCAATGCCAAACAACTTATAGAAGAATTTAAACAACTATTGCAACAAAACCAAATTGCAGATGAAAGCTGTCATGTAGGGGTTGCTCCGGTTTCTATTGCGCTTGCAATGGTACAAACACAATTGCAAGATGCTGCAAGAACAGTATATACAGTTGCACAAGATGTATCACGTGTAGCGGGTACTGGTGCTTATACTGGCGAAGTCAGCGCAGAACTATTAAAAGATAGCCAAATTAATTTTGTACTGGTTGGGCATTCTGAGCGCCGTGATATTTTTGGCGACAACGTTGAAATTTTGAAAGCTAAACTCCAAAATGCATTAAATGCGGGCTTGACTGTCATTTATTGTGTTGGTGAAAGCCTCGAACAACGTGAACAAGGTTTGGCAGAGCAAGTTGTATTGCAACAAATTTGTGATATTGCTCCTGTAGTAACTGTTGAGCAGTGGCAAAAGCAAATTGTAATTGCTTATGAGCCAATCTGGGCAATTGGGACAGGTAAAACTGCTTCTCCACAAGATGCACAGGCAATGCATGCTAAGATTCGTGAAGGTTTAAGTCAGATTACCCCAGCGGGTTCAGACATTGCGATTTTATATGGCGGTAGTGTAAAAGCTGAAAATGCAGTTGAATTGGCGGCATGTCCAGATATTAATGGTGCGTTGGTAGGCGGTGCTTCATTAAATGCAGCATCTTTTTATCAAATCGTACAAGCCTTTGCACAAAGTAAATAACGAGGATAGGGTATGCACTCTTTTGTACTGATCGTACATATTATTTTAGCGGTACTGATGATTGCCTTAATTCTAGTGCAACACGGTAAAGGTGCTGATGCCGGTGCTTCTTTCGGCGGTGGCGGAGCAGCAACTGTATTTGGTGCATCAGGTTCAGGTAACTTCCTTACTCGACTTACTGCTATCTTAACAGCGTTGTTTTTTGTGACGAGTTTAACTCTAGCTGTTTTTGCGAAGAAACAGACTACTGATGCATATAGTTTGAAAACTGTACAAACTACAGCGCCAGTTCAAACGACATCGCCTGAAACTTCACCAAATGCACCAAAATCGAGTCAATAATTCGAAATAGGGCTTTCCTTTTGCAGTGGGAAGGACTAGAATGCGTCCCACAAGCTGCGGTGGTGGTGGAATTGGTAGACACGCTACCTTGAGGTGGTAGTGCCTTCGGGCGTGGGGGTTCAAGTCCCCCCTTCCGCACCAACTTTGAACCAGAAAGTTGAGTGCAAGCAGTTTTTTGATGCGGGATGGAGCAGTCTGGTAGCTCGTCGGGCTCATAACCCGAAGGTCGTTGGTTCAAATCCAGCTCCCGCT
>NZ_JAVQNO010000002.1:0-51626 GCF_031799025.1 Acinetobacter sp. V115_6
AATCAATCAATGAAAATTATTTCGATTAATCAATCAGTAAAAATCCACACAAGTTGTTCTTCAATTCTCTTAATGATTTTTCTGCTCTTCGCCAGAGACAGAATTCAACGCAATACTAAGCTTTCATCTTAACCCTGTAAGCTAAGATATTCTCGTGTATCGCGTCGGGATGAGTGCATTATAGGGAAAAAAAACTGGTACGCAAGCACTTTTATAAATATGCACGTTCGACCGATTCTTTTTCAGCCAAAAAAAATCTCAAAAATAAACAAATATATGATTTGTATGATTAATTTATTTTTGAAGAGTTTTAAACTTTATATCTACTATCTTTATAGCCTGTTTTGGTACGTTTTGATGCATGCCATAGTTTGATGTAGGGACCTGAACAATACGGTCAACCACTTCCATTCCTTTAATTACTTTTCCAAAAACTGCGTAACCCGCATTACCCGCAGAACGATTTAAAAAATTATTATCTGCAACGTTTATGAAAAACTGACTAGTAGCTGAGTCAGGATTTGCAGTACGAGCCATCGCCAACGTTCCGCGTGTGTTAGCAATTCCATTTCCAGCTTCATTTTTGATAGGTGCTCGCGTAGTCTTTTCCTGCATATTTGCAGCAAGTCCACCGCCCTGCACCATAAAACCAGGAATTACGCGGTGAAATATCGTATCTTTATAAAAGCCTGACTTTATATAGTCTTTAAAATTCTTCACACTGTTTGGTGCTTTATCATCATAAAGTTGTATTTCAATGTTGCCTAAATTTGTTTGCATTTCAACTAAAGTGTCCGCCCAGACTGAATGGCTGCTTATACCCAAACAACATAACATTAATAATTTTTTCATATTTTCCCTACAACAAAATGCAAAACTTAATGAAGGATAAATTTAATCATCTATATAAAAGAATTCTAGTGAGTATTTATTATCTTTTATTTAGTACTTTATATTTTAGATTTGAGTATTAGTCCACGTTCCACGTGAAACATGGACTAAACTTTTATTTAACTATTTTTATCCCAGAACTTTCTGAAGTTCTTACTGATCTCGATAGTATATCTTTTTGCCTTTTTAGAAATAGGTGTCAAATTTATAAAACCATGGGTTTGATCTGGATATTCTTCATAATGCATTTTGACGCCATTTTGTCTTAGCTTATAGCTATAAATTTTCGCTTCATCATGCAATACGTCATGACCAGCCGTAATCACGAAAGCTGGCGGGTTCTTTTTCAAATTACCATAGGTTGGAGAAATAATCGGATCGTCTAATTCTACATTATGCTGAGTTGCATAATATTGAGTGACATAATTAATATCGCTATCCGTCAAAACTAATCCTTCGTTATAAGCATAAAAAGAAGGATGTCGGCTTTTAAAATCAACTGTAGGGTAAATGAGAAGCTGTGCTTGTGGAGCATAAGGTTTGTTTACTGATCGTTGAGCCACAACCGTACTGATATTGCCGCCTGCACTATCCCCTGCTACAGCAATACGATTTTTTAATATTTTTAGTTGTCTGCGATTTTGATATACCCAAGCTAATGCATCTTCACATGATTGGATTAAATGTTGAGGTGAGACCTCAGGTGCAAGTGGATAATCAATACTGAGTACTTGTACTTTTGCATATTTTGCCAATATACGACAAACCTCATCATGAGTATCTAAACCACCTACAACGAACCCTCCCCCGTGATAGAAAACAATCAGAGGTAATTTTTTATTCGGTGAAGGATGATAGTGTCTTGCGAAAACAGTTCCACTTTGAAGCGGCAAACGAATGTCTTCTACTGAATCAATTTCAGTTGATTTCTGGCGTATAGCCAACATTTGTGTATCAAACTGCCGTCTAGATTCAATAGGATCTGAACCAATGAAACCAATACGTCCCTGTTTAATTTGTACGGCCATCATACATTTAGTAAACGAGTCGAGCTCTGGGTATTGGTAGGCATATCCAAGGATTTTGGCAAGTGATTCTTGAGCTAATCGAGGTAACTTATCAAGAGCTCGAGCAGCAGGCCCTTGGCCCTTATCTAGCAATGTTTGAATTTTTTGATTAAATGCTGTCATGCCTATCTCCATGAATTCCTCTTATCCTTCATATTTTCTACAGAATTCTTTGTTGTTTGACTATATTCGCATACAACTCATGTAATCAAGATACAAAGGTAAAAACCAATCTACGCTAATCTGATTTATAGCAAATGTCATTAACAAATCTGTCGTTTAAAACAGGACTTTTTTGCCAATTATTGTTAACAGACAAAAGGAGATTGTGCTATGTCAGCAAAACTAGTTGTTACTTTATTAGCAACCAGTCTTTTAACTGTAGGTTGTGTTGCTTATACAGATGATCCTTATTACCGCGGTGGTTATGGTTACCATGATCATGATGATGATCGCTATGACCGCAACGATGGACGTCGCTATAGTGACTGGGAACGAAAACGTTGGGAAGAGCGTAAGAGAATATACGAACAACAACGTAAGGATGCTCGCGAACAAGATAGAAATCGTCGTGAGTGGGAAAAAAGACACCGTGAATGGGAGAAGAAAAGATTAGAAGATCGTGATCACAATCATAGAGATTATCATGATGATGACTAAAATCTATTGGAATATGGAAGCCCCAAAGAAAAACTCTTGGGGCTTTTTTGTTGAGAAATCCACATTCTCTTGACTATAGAATAATGAGTAGCAGCTCATTTCATATATAAATCGGCATCTTGAATATATGTACTCTATAATCTTTTAACTGTTCTTATCGCTAAGAATTACTGAGCAGTTGCAGAACCTGAAACAGAACCAGAAGCACCAGCATCAACTTGACCTGGTTGTGCTTGACCAGAAACACCTGCATCTACACCAACACCAGCTTGTACGCCAGATGGGCTAGCGCTAGTTTGAGCTGAACCTGATGCATTTAAGCCAGCTTCAGATGCACAACCAACAGCTGTAAAAGCAACACCAGCAAGTACTACAGAGATAAGACCTAATTTTTTCATAATCACTTTCCTTTCATTACGACAAACATTTAAATGCAAAGTTCATCTTCGCGCTGCCTATAATTCACAATTTTTTTTTCTGGCGTGCGTATCATTGGTTGTCTTTTGTAGTAATAGAAGTACAAATTGTGCAATTTTTTATTAAAACCTCTTCCTTAGCCTCACCTCTACCTTTTATATAGAAGCTACAACTTAAGCTTTTGTTTATTTTTATCAATTTCTAATTTTTATCTTAGCCTTTTACTCTCGTTAAAAATTTTCTCTTCATAGAAACGCTATATAAGGTGCGTAGAATGTTACAGAGACTTTTTACTTGAAAATGCCTTATTTCATAAAAAAAGCCGGGGATAGACCACGGCTTTTTAGAAAATTTATGGTGTTTCGATTTTAATTATGGCCATTGCATCTCGCCTTTTACAACTTTTGCACCTAGCTCTAGGCTATCTACACTCTTTAATGTTGGATATTGTTTCTGCATGAGCTGACTTAGCTCACTCGCATTTTTACTTACTTTGACCGCTTTCTCATAGCTCTTGAGATAGTCGATAGAGAAGTTAACCGCATCCAAACCTTGTGGAGCTCCCTCAACCATATGAGCGGGAACAACAGTTTGAGGTTGGAGTGATTTAATACTTTCTAAAGCTTGAATCACTTCATTGCGATCTTTAACTTTTGGTGTATCTGCCATCCATAAATGAATACCTGAAGATACTGGAATACCGCCTACAACAGCTTTCGAAGAAGGAATCCATAAATAAGTAAGTTCTTTCTTACCTTTAATCTCGATTGACTCATTCTCTAGTTTTAAAGTTTTAGCAGCATAAGCTTGAGGCACAATAATTTGGCTAGGCGCATTTGCACCCATTTGTGGGCCCCAGTATTTTACTTTAAGCGCTTGAGTATCTTGGATATGTTTAACAGTTTCTGGTGTTGCAATGATTTGTACATTTGGGAAGTATTGTTTAAATACATCTAAGCCAAAGTAATAGTCCGGATCGCCATAACTTACGAAAATTGTCTTTAGTGTTTTACCGCTATCGAGAATATCGGCAGCAATACGTAATGCTTCAGATTTTGAGAATTGTGCATTCACCAACAGAACTTCTTTATCGCCTTCAATTAAAGTAGAAGTCACGCCGAAATGTTCGGGTTTAGCCAGAAAACTTTGGATCTTCAAATCTTGCGCAAAAGCTGAGGAAGCTACCGTTAAAGCAGTGGCAGTTGCTAGGGCTGAAGCAGTTAATTTAAAAAATTTCATTATGTATTCTCCAAATTCATGAGAAATACTTTAAATTGCAATTCTTGTAAGGTAAATGCACTAAATTAAGATAAACTGTTGCACATATTGTAACAATGATAAAGTATATGGACACATTAAAAGCCATACACGTCTTTGTTTCTATTGCTCAGCATGGCAATTTAACCAAAGCCGCAGAACACCTAAATTATTCCCGTGCCATGGTTTCACGCTATCTTGAGCACCTAGAGCACACATTCTCAACTCGACTATTTCAAAGAAATACACGAAAAATATCTCTCACACCAGCAGGTGAAAAAGCCCTACTCTACTGTGAGAATATTTTACAACAACAGCAACTTTTACAAGAGCTAGCTGCACCTGAACAACATAATGGTACGATTCGTTTTACCTGTGGTTTATTTTTATTTCAATTAGGGGTTGGAGAATGTATTCGCCAATTTAAACAGCAACATCCACATATTCAATTTGATGTATATCTGACTGAAAATACAATGGACTTAATTGATGCACAGGTCGATTTAGCTTTACGTATAACGCAAAAAGTTGCAGATGGTTTAATTGCGAGACCAGTTTGTCAAATCGAGTCTGTTTTCTGTGCTCATCCTGATTATTTAAAACAGCACAGTCCCCTCTCCCATCCAAGACAACTAATTCAACATGAATGTTTAGCTCACCATAGCCAACATCAATTTTGGACTCTTTTTGATAATGAACAGCAGCCTCAAAACTATCCTTTGAACGTTACCTTTAAAAGTAATGATGTAAATGCTGTTTATGACATGTGTATACATGCTCAAGGGGTAGCGATGCTACCTACTTTATTAGTTAAAAAAGATTTAAAAGAAAAACGATTAGTTCCTTTATTTAAAAACTTTTCAGCTCCTGAATTAAGTTTGTCGGTGGTATATGCTTCAAGGCAACATTTACCCAAAATAACGCAAGAATTTATTGCTTTTATGATCGAAAATTTAAATTTTTACTTAAAACCGCAAAATTAAAAGTTTTAAATTGCCGTGTACGCTTGAATTTTTAGGCAATGCCCATACTTCATCCCTATTAATGAATTACAGCATATGCATGGCAGTTCAGGTTTTACCCAGTAAATGCTGATGCCAAAAGGACTGTACATGTTTAAAAACCCATTTAAACGGAGATCATCAATGGCTAATGAGCAAAATGAGCAAGCTCAAGACATTCAACACGAGCAAGCAGAGCAATCTAATGAGCAAACTCAGGCTGAAGGTGTAGAGCAAGCAAACGACGTTACCGTTGAATCTTTACAAGCGCAAATCACCAAATTAGAAGAAAGCCTAAAACTTGAAAAAGCACGTACTGCGAATGCAGTTTACGAAGCACAAAAAAGTGTAGAGCGTATTCAACGTGAGTCTGACAAGCATAAAGAGACTGTGCTTGAAAAATTTGCAAAAGAATTACTAGATTCTGTTGATAATTTAGAGCGTGCAATTCAAGCAGCTGGCGATGAAGAAACACCAGTACTTGAAGGTATTAAACTAACCTTGAAGTCCCTGTTAACCACACTTGAAAAATTTGGTGTTGTAGAAGCTGATACAAAAAATGGCTTCAATGCGGATTTACATCAAGCTGTAGGTATTGACCCAAATGCTAAAGCGAATGAAATCGGTAGCGTTTTACAAAAGGGCTATACATTAAACGGTCGCTTATTGCGCCCTGCTATGGTTATGGTTGGTCAATAAATAATTTTTTGAGAGTTTTTAGATTTTTTTTCGCTAAAACGCTTGAAAAAAATAGATTCACTCTCATATCGGATAACAAGCAAAAACATTGCAAAAGAATTTTTGAGGAAAACGTCACATGGCAAAAATTATTGGTATTGACTTAGGTACTACCAACTCATGCGTTGCTGTACTTGAAGGCGATAAAGTAAAAGTAATCGAAAACGCTGAAGGCGCACGTACAACTCCATCGATCATTGCTTATAAAGATGGCGAGATCTTAGTAGGTCAAAGTGCTAAGCGTCAGGCAGTAACTAACCCGAAAAATACATTATTCGCTATTAAGCGTTTAATCGGTCGTCGTTATGAAGATCAAGCGGTACAAAAAGATATCGGTCTTGTACCTTATAAAATCATCAAAGCAGACAATGGCGATGCTTGGGTTGAAGTAAACGATAAAAAATTAGCGCCTCAACAGGTTTCTGCTGAAATCTTGAAAAAGATGAAAAAAACTGCAGAAGACTATTTAGGTGAAACAGTTACTGAAGCAGTTATTACTGTTCCTGCTTACTTTAACGATGCTCAACGTCAAGCAACTAAAGATGCGGGTAAAATCGCTGGTTTAGACGTTAAACGTATCATTAACGAACCAACTGCTGCTGCACTTGCGTTCGGTATGGACAAAAAAGAAGGCGACCGTAAAGTTGCAGTTTACGACTTAGGTGGTGGTACTTTTGACGTATCAATCATTGAAATCGCAGACCTTGATGGCGACCAACAAATCGAAGTGTTATCAACAAACGGTGATACTTTCCTTGGCGGTGAAGACTTTGATAACGCATTAATTGAATTCTTAGTTGAAGAATTTAAGAAAGAACAAAGTGTGAACTTGAAAAATGATCCACTTGCGTTACAACGTTTGAAAGAAGCTGCTGAAAAAGCAAAAATCGAGCTTTCTTCATCAAATGCAACTGAAATCAACCTTCCATACATCACTGCTGATGCAACTGGTCCTAAACATTTAGTGATCAATGTAACACGTGCGAAACTTGAAGGTTTAGTTGCTGATTTAGTTGCTCGTACAATTGAGCCTTGTAAAATCGCACTTAAAGATGCTGGTCTTTCGACTTCTGACATCTCTGACGTGATCTTGGTTGGTGGTCAGTCTCGTATGCCACTTGTACAACAAAAAGTACAAGAATTCTTTGGCAAAGAGCCACGTAAAGACGTGAACCCTGACGAAGCTGTTGCAATCGGTGCTGCGATTCAAGGTGCTGTATTGTCTGGTGACAAAACTGACGTTCTTTTATTAGACGTAACACCATTAACTTTAGGTATTGAAACAATGGGTGGTGTATTAACACCAATCATTGAGAAAAACACGACGATTCCTGCGAAGAAATCACAAGTGTTCTCTACTGCTGCTGACAACCAGCCTGCTGTAGACATTTCAGTTTACCAAGGTGAACGTAAGATGGCTCAACAAAACAAATTGTTGGGTAACTTCCAATTAGGCGATATTCCACCTGCTCCACGTGGTGTGCCACAAATTGAAGTATCTTTCGACATCAATGCTGATGGTATCTTGAAAGTATCTGCTAAAGATAAGAGCACTGGTAAAGAGCAATCGATCCAGATTAAAGCGAACTCAGGTTTGTCTGATGCTGAAATCGAAGCAATGATTAAAGATGCTGAAGCGAATGCTGAAGAAGATCGTAAGTTTGAAGAACTTGCAAAAGCGCGTAACGAAGCTGATGCATTAATTTCAAGCTCGAACAAAGCTGTTAAAGATCTTGGTGATAAAGTTACTGAAGATGAAAAAACAGCTGTAAGCACTGCCGTTTCTGAACTTGAAGCAGCAACAAAAGAAAATGATGTAGAAGATATCAAAGCGAAAACTGAAGCTTTACAAAACATCTTGATGCCTATCACTCAACGTGCTTATGAACAAGCGCAACAAGCTGGTGGTGCTGAAGGCTTTGATCCAAATGCATTCCAAGGTGGTGATGCGGGTCAACAAAAAGCAGATGATGGTGTTGTAGACGCTGAGTTCACTGAAGTTAAAGATGACAAAAAATAATTTGTTTCTTTAATAAAAAACCGTGCTTAGGCGCGGTTTTTTATTGTTTACAAAAAGTAACAATAAGTTTTTTAATGATATTATTCAAATATTTCTGTCAGAAAGATCAATGATAAAAACTAAACATTTAATTTTAAATAATATTTTTTTGTTAAAAAACCACTGTTATTTACTACATTAATTATTTGATTATTGCCAAGTCTGAGAACATCTTTTTTAATTTTTCGACCAATATCACAAACCTCACCTAATCTATTGAGATTTTTATCGTTTTGACGAATTAAATTAAGTAGCTAACAATAAGATTTATTTATATTTTTTATTTTGCCATGAAAAAATTTCTATGGTGGGGATTGAGCTTATGCTTATGCATGGGCTTACAAACAACACTTTTTGCTCAAAGCAATCTGCCAATTAATTCATCTCATCAGCCTTTAAAATACCGAATTGCTTTTATTGATCCACGATTTCAACTTACTAAAGAACAATTAGTCGAGGTAAGTCAGCAAGCTGCTGAAATCTGGCAAAAAGAAACTGGGAAGACCTATTTTATTTATGATTCACAAGCTCAATTGTCAATTAACTTAATCTATGATGATCATCAAATGCTTAAAGATGAACAACAAAACAATTTGGATGCACTTTTGCAAAAGCAGGAAGCTTGGCACATTAAAAATGAAGAAATTGTTCTAAACAAACAGCAAGTTGCTCAACTATTAACTGATTTGAACAAGAAAAAGGCCAATCTAAAAGCGGAGTTTGAACAATATCAACAAGAGGTAACGCGCTTTAATCAAGGAGAACAGCAGTACTCTAGTGCCAATAATTTAAAAGAATGGCAAAAACAACTAAAGCAAAAATCGGAAGATTTACAAAATGAATCCAACACTCTAAATCTTAAGATTCAATCACTTAACTTAAAAATTAAAGAGCTAAATCGAGAGCAAAGTGATTTAAGCGCTTTAAAAACACAATTCAAACTAGAGCAGAAAACTAGTATTCAAACCTTCCATAAAGGTTTATTCAGTCAAAACCAAATCCAGATTTACGGCTATGCTTCTTTAAATGACTTACGTTTGACCCTTGCTCATGAGTTCGGCCATGCATTAGGACTAAAACATACTACTGATCCTAAATCATTAATGTATCCACGGTTAAAAGAGCAAGATATTCATAACTTTAAACTAACAGATTCAGATTTAGATTTATTAAGTTCAATTTATAGACCAAATTAAGGAAAAATCGTTAAAGTTAAATGATTAAAAAAACTAAATAAAACGGAATATATTAAATTTTTTCTAAAAAATAATTTGGCATTTGGTAAAAAATAATGAGACTAAAGTCTCATTTATTTTCCTGATTTGTACGTTTTTTGATTGATTTTTCATTTTATATTCTTATAATACGTTTTTTTAAAATCTCCCCCTTCTATTATGCGTTTAACATCTTTGTTATTAGGCGTAGCCTTTGCTTTTTCTAATTTTCAGGCTAATGCTAATCTTGCAACTCCAGCACATACTCAAATCCAGCAAAAAACAGGTCAACATTTGACTTATAAAATTGCTGATATTGATCCACGTTTTGGTTTAAGCCAAGACCAATTAATTCAAATTAGTCAACAAGCTGCGGACATTTGGAAACAAGGTACTGGACAGGATTATTTTACTTATGATCCAAATGCAAAGTTAGAAATTCGTTTAGTTTACGATAATAGTCAAAGCCGTTCTGAACAGCGTCAAAAAATTGCAGCTCAGTTCCAACAAGAACAGCAACGTGTAATTGATGAACAGCAACAAATTAAGCAATTGAAGCAAACTCTTGGTCAAACTCAGTCTGAGCTTGAAAATAAGAAGCAGATTTTGAATGGCAAATTGAAAAATCTTGACCAACTAATGATGCAGCTTAACCAAGGCAAATTAGCACCTGAATACAGCGCTAAATCTTTGGCTAAAACTCAGAAAGATTTGCAAAAACAAACTGTTGCTTTAAAGAAAGAAATTGCTGCATATAATCAGCAAGCTAAAGACTTAAATGTCAAAGTTACTCATTTTAATCAGATTAATAATGAGTTTAATAATTCATTGAACCAATTTAAGCAAAATGCTCAAGCGGATGTCTTTAAAAAAGGTATCTATAACGGCAAACAAATTGTGATTTATGAGTTTAAATCTATTGATGACTTACGTTTAACCATTGCTCATGAGTTAGGACATGCACTTGGTTTAAAACATAGTGATCAACCAAATGCATTGATGTACTCAGTACGTAAAGATGGTGACAAAAAAATCACTGGACTTACGGATGCTGACCGTGATCTATTAAGTGCTTTACCTCAATAATTAAGAGCTTGATATAAAATGATGTATCTATTTCTATATAGATACATCGAAATTGGTATCAAAGTCATGTTATTGTGGTCATAAGAGCTAACGAAAATAGAATGGAGATCAAGATGAGTTATTATCATATCCTGATTGAAGTAAATGATCATATCAGCACAATTGAACAGACACGAGATATTGAACTGTTTGATATTATTGAAATTAAACCATACCTCCATTCTATTTTAATTCCCTTTTTCAATGAGCATGAAATCGAGCTTGAGGATGAAAATATCGAATATAAAGATATTCTCCATCTTGAAGTAAAACAGACTCTGTTACCGATTGAACATTTAATTGAAGAAGAGCAAAAGCAATTACCAAGTGATACTGATGTCACGATCACTGCGTATGAAATCTTTAATGATCGTGATTTAAGCCAAGATGTTACGTCAGTTATTTTTGATATTTTGGAAGCAGTTAAATTAGAGTGATTATCTTATATATGTACCTATAAAAAAGGTCTGCATGAGCAGACCTTTTTTATTATTTCCAGTTTATTGCATCATTTTTTGAGCTTGTTCTTGACGGAATGCACGTAAAATTTGCTGCCCTGCCCGTCCTGTTGGATTTAAACCTAAACGAGTCTGCTCCTGACGAATAGCTACGCGGGTTTTATCTCCAATAAGACCGTCAACTGCACCAATATCATAGCCACGATTAATCAAAAACTGTTGGATTTCACGACGTTCTGCACGTGAAGTTCCCGGATCATCAGTTGGCCAAGATGCAACAAATGGCCCAGCACCTTTTAAACGATCAGATAAATGTGCAATCGCAAGTCCATAGCTTTCCGCAGCGTTATAGCTGTAGATAGCATCAAAATTCTTAAATACTAAAAATACTGGACCATTTACACCTGCAGGTGCCATTAAACCCGCTGAAGTATTGCCAGATAAAGCCCCTTGAACAAGTGGAGAACCATCAATTCGGGTCACCCCTCGTGCACTCCAGCTACTTAAAGCTTTCTTTGAACGTCGCCCTTCTCCATCAATTGACATACCTTGGGGAACTTTGACTTCAAAACCCCACGGCATTCCTGCTTGCCAACCTGCTTTATTTAAGAAATTAGCAGTTGAAGCCAGTGCATCAGCTGTACTCGACACTAAATCTCGACGACCATCTCCATCAAAATCAACAGCTAAACGTTCATAAGTAGATGGCATAAATTGAGTATGACCAAATGCCCCAGCCCATGAACCTTTCAGTTGATCTTCGGTTAAATCACCACGTTGTAAAATACGCATAGTGGCAAAAAACTCAGTGCGGAAATAACTTTGTCGACGCCCTTCGCAACTTAAAGTGCCGAGTGCTTGTAATAAAGGATATTTACCAGAAATATCACCAAAATTACTTTCGACACCCCACACTGCTATAATTGTTTCCGGCGGCACACCGTAGGTTTGAGAAGCACGGTTTAAAACATCTCGATGTTGCGCCAGTTTTTGTTTACCTAGCTCAACGCGCTCTTCATCAACTAGACCAGAAAGATAATCCCAAATTGGTGTCGAAAATTCTGGTTGATAGTTTAATTTATCAATAACTGAATAATCTGGGGTCAAGTTTTGGGTATAACGATCATAAGTTGTACCCGATACTCCAGCAGCAATTGCTTGAGAACGTAAATTTGCCAAACAGCTTTGGAAATTATTATTAGGCGTATAATCTTCACTCGTCACTACTGGAACAGTAGCACTGCTAGATATTGTAGAACCATTAATTACGAGCTCTGCTTGAGCCTGAGTCATCGCTAAAAATACAGAGCCAACAATACAAGAAAAACGTCGCATATTATCCTAGTTCGATTTTTAAATTTAAATTTGTAAGTACCATACCATTATGAGTCCAAAATTTCAGAGAGAAAACGTAAATTTGAATTCATAATCTCTACTTTAAATTCATTTCCCATGTTTTAAATTCAAATTTTCTACTTTATTTTTGAATTTAAAATTCTCCAGATCCAAATTATTAGTTTTGAATTTAAAACCAATACTCAAGTTTAAATTCAAAAGGACTTCTTTAAATTTAAAAATAAAAAACCTTCTTTATTGTGGATAACTTTATCCACAACAGAGCAAAAAACCTTCTATTTCTTAATCCTATTCTATATCACCTTATTATTTATTACAGGTTGGAGCCAATCACCACAGAAATCCATATTTTTTAAATTTAAAGATTAGCCAAAAATTTTAAATTCAAAACCTCATACCAATAGACTTCTATTTTTGAATTTAAAAAGACACATCCAGCTCTCTCATTTAAATTTAAAAATACTTTTGTGGATAACTAATTTTAAATTCAAAAACAACCAAGACAGTTATTTGTAGTTTTAAATTCAAATTGCAGCAACTTTTTTAAATTCAAAAGCTCCACTTAAAGTTATCCACAACCCTAAAATATACCTGTTCTATTATTTTTTAAATTTAAAAGATAAAAAAAGCGATCCAAAGATCGCTTTTTAGAGAATTAAAAATACTTTTAGAGGGTCATATCTGCTGTTAAAGCGAGTGGTTCTGGCAAAATTTCCGCCAATTGACGGCATAAATTCGTCAATTCATTACTATCCACAGGCATTAAAGTGATATGGCCTAATTTGCGGCCAGCACGTTCTGACTTGTTATAAAGATGCAGATGAGCACCATTTAAGGCAAGTACATCCTCAGTTTTAGGATGTTGACCAATAATATTGATCATAACCGTTGGGCGAACAACTTCTGTTGAGCCTAATGGTAATCCTGCAACAGCTCGAATATGGTTTTCAAACTGAGAACAAACAGCACCTTCAATTGACCAGTGGCCTGAGTTATGCACACGTGGTGCCATCTCATTTGCACATAAACCTTGTTCTGTCACAAATAGCTCTAGAGTTAACACACCTACATAGTTAAGGTGATTCAACAAACGAGTAATGTAGTCTTGAGCAACGGGTTGCAAAGCTTCACTATTCGGTGCAGGAACAATTGAATGCGATAAAATACCATTATGATGATGGTTTTCAGCCAGTGGCCAAGTTTTTACTTCACCATTTTGGCCGCGCACTGCAATAATTGAAACTTCACGAGAGAATTTAACAAAGCTTTCGGCAACTAGACTTTTTGCAGGACCAAGTTCAGCCCAAGCAGTATCAATCTGGTCTTCTGAACGAAGTACAAACTGACCTTTGCCGTCATATCCACCAGTTGCAGTCTTAAGCACGATCGGTAAACCAAGCTCAGCCACAGCCTTTTTCAAGCTTTCTAAGCTATCTACAGCACGATACGGCGCAACAGGAATAGTAAGCTCATCAAACAATGCTTTTTCTGACAAACGATTTTGCGCAGTTGCTAAAGCAACACGGGGAGGGTGCAATGTTTTAGTTTGTGTCAAAACATCAACATCTTCAACTGGCGTATTTTCAAATTCAAGACTGAAAACATCAGCACTTTCAATAAACTGCTTTAAACCTTGCTCATCTTGGCTAGAAAAGACCTGGCCTAAAACACCTGCAGGACAATCTGTATTTGCTTCAAAAAAAGTACATTGAATATTTAATGGTAACGCTGCTTGAGCCATCATACGGCCCAGTTGCCCACCACCAAAAATACCGATAGTTTTATCCATCTCAGCCTCTTACACCTGACCCGGAATATTTTTGCTTGCAACTTTATCAGTTTGCGCAGCACGGAAATCAGCAACATTTTTCGCGATTTCAGGACGAGTTAAACCTAAGATTTGTGCAGCCATAATTGCCGCATTCGTTGCACCAGCTGGACCAATCGCTAAAGTACCCACTGCAATACCTGCTGGCATTTGTACAATTGAAAGCAAAGAGTCTACGCCATTTAAAATTGATGATTTAACTGGCACACCTAAAACAGGTAAATCAGTTTTTGCGGCACACATTCCAGGTAAATGCGCTGCACCGCCTGCACCAGCAATAATCACTTGAATACCGCGATCACGTGCAGTTTCTGCATATTCAAATAAACGATCTGGAGTACGATGAGCAGATACCACTTCCGCTTCAAATGGGACACCAAGCTGTTTAAGCATATTGGCTGTGTTTTCGAGAGTTGCCCAATCAGATTGAGAACCCATAATAATTCCAACGAGAGGTTGAGCGTCTTGTGCTGCGGCCGCATTCATTGCTAATGTTCCAGAGACAAAAGTAAAAGAAGATAAATCTCGACGAGAGCCAAGTTTTAAATGGTTCGGAAGCCCATTATTATAGACTGATTTTTCATCTCACGAAAATTTAACTGACCAGCTCTGTGAATATTTTTAATATCATCAAAAAATGTCATGGTTTAACAGTGACACATTCTCAATTTTTATTAATATAACGCGCTTAATCAAATCAATAAGAGCTTAATAATGAAAAAATTTCTTGGAGTCCTAACACTCACACTTTGCACAACAACGAGTTACGCGGCTTTAGTAAATTTAAACATCGATGAATTTCAAAAAACCATTAAAACTTTAAATAAAGAAAAAGGTTATAACGGAGAAATCAAAAGTGGAGCATTAACTGGTAAAGTCCAAGAGAAATTTATTGTTACTGGAACATCTGCTACTGATGAGAGAGAACCAGTTCTGATGACTGGTTATTATCTTGGAGCAACTGAGGTAGGAAATTTATATTCAATTACTGAATATCGCATTTACTGTGACGATCACACCTATGGTTTTGCCATGTCTAATTTTGAGCCTGATGGCGCCTTAAGTTTAACTACAACAGACAGTAATTATGCTTTTGACTATGAAGACCCAACGCCAAGAGATCAGCAATTTTCTAAAATTCTAAAAAAAGCATGTAAGTATTCAACTAAATAAATAGTTATGTCTACTAACTATGGCTTGTTATTAAATAGAATAAATCATTTAATTCACAAGCCATAGGAGCTTACTGGCTTCTAAATACGAAATAAACACAACCAAATAGGCATAACATCGCCCATAAGTAATCGAGTTTAAAGGGTTGCTTAAACAAGAAAATCATAAAAGGTACAAACACTACCAATGTAACCACTTCCTGAGTGATCTTCATTTCACCGAGTAACCAGCCTTGCGCGCTTAACATACGAGTGGCTGGAATCATAAAACTGTATTCAAGTAAGGCAATAATCCAACCGAATAGAATCGCTTGCCAAAGTGGAGCGTGGTGCAAAAATTTAAGATGCCCATACCATGCAAGTGTCATAAAGCAGTTAGAAATAATTAATAGCGTAAAAGCTAAAACCGTTGGGCTCAAAGGCACATCCTTCATCATCACGATGATTTAAGTATTTTAACGATACAAAACATTATAAAAGATAAAACTGTAATTCAGCTTAAATCTAAAAAATAAAGCTGTAGTTTTATCAGGGCCTCAATCACATAGAACAACAACGATTTTTGACTATCTTTTCGAGTTTAGCCTTGCTATCGTTGCTGGCAAATTTATCAATAATGCACACACAGCAATTCATTTTAATGTTGTGTACAAAAGCAGTGGAGAAGGCGAGCAATGCATCTGCATATCTTGGGTATTTGTGGCACTTTTATGGGCTCTTTAGCACTTTTAGCTCGTGATTTAGGACATAAGGTAACCGGTTCCGATTTAAACGTTTACCCACCGATGTCTACCCAGTTAGAAAATGCAGGCATTACACTCATGCAAGGCTATGACCGTAGTCATTTACAGCCTCATCCAGATTTAGTCATTGTCGGCAATGCCATGAAACGTGGTATTGATGCTGTCGAATACATGCTAAACGAAGGCCTGCCATATATTTCTGGTCCACAGTTCCTTGCAGATCATGTTTTACAAGGTAAACATGTACTTGGTGTAGCAGGTACTCACGGAAAAACAACAACTACAACTATGTTGGCTTGGGTACTTGATCAGGCTGGTTTAAATCCGGGCTTTTTAATTGGTGGTGTTCCACTTGGTTTTAGTGAAAGTGCTCGTTTAGGCGGTGGTAAATACTTCTGTGTTGAAGCCGATGAATATGACTCTGCTTTTTTTGATAAGCGTTCTAAGTTTGTTCATTATCATCCAAAAACGGCGATTTTAAATAACCTTGAATTTGACCATGCCGATATTTTTGATGACCTAGCAGCGATTCAAAAGCAGTTCCATCATCTTGTGCGTACCATTCCAAGTGAAGGCCGTATTATTGCGCCAATTACTGAAACGCATATTGATGAAGTGCTTGAAATGGGTTGCTGGACACCAGTAATTCGTACAAGTCTAGAAGCGAATGAAAAAGCTGCTCTCTCTGCCGAACTCATTTCAATTGATGGCAGCCATTTTAAAGTACTCGAAAATGGCAATGTCGTTGGCGAAGTGAAATGGAGCATGACAGGGCAACATAGTGTAGCGAATGCTTTGGCAACAATTGCAGCTGCTCAACATGTAGGTGTTACGCTTGAACAAGCTTGTGAAGCTTTGTCTAACTTTGGCGGTGTGAAACGTCGTATGGAGTTACTCGGCACAGTCAATGGCATTGAGGTTTATGACGACTTCGCGCACCATCCAACAGCAATTGACACAACTTTAGATGGCGCACGCAAACGCTTAGGTGAACGCCGTTTATGGGCCATTATTGAACCACGTTCAAACACGATGCGTATGGGCAGTCACAAAGATGGCTTGGCACATTCAGCACGCTTAGCAGACGAAGTGATCTGGTATCAGCCAGAAGGCTTAGATTGGGATTTACAACCTGTGATTGAAGCTGCTTCTAACCATGCTCAAGTGAGCCGTTCACTTGATGAAATTATTGAGCGTATTGTCAATGAAGCAGGTGAGGGCGATGCCATTGTGATTATGTCTAATGGTGGCTTCGGTGGCTTACATCAAAAATTAATGAGCGCATTAAAAGCAAAAGCTGCTTAAATTTCGCTTTAGATGATTCAATAAAAAATGGGTTTCAAATTGAAACCCATTTTTTTATCAGTGACTTTTAAAGCTTTTCTGGCTCTATATTGGCCATAAATTTATTAGAGACCATTAAACGTAAACTATAGACAATGCCCATCGCAAAAACGCTATATCCCACGTTATTACAAATAAACGGAATACATAAAATAATGAGCGCTGTGATTGGATAAAACCATTTCGTGATTCCAGATAAGCATTGGAACTCATAAAGTATCCAAATACAGGTGGTATAAAGCACCACACTCACCGCAACAACTATTCCCATATATAAATCAGAAATATGCGCATGATGGGTTGTAACATCCACGGCAGCAGCAAGCGCAGCACCTACTGCAGCAATACTGACAAAAACAAAATAATGACCATATCCCCAAACAAATGGGCGTACACCTTTTACATGATGGTGTTGTTCGCTACGGTCAAAATAAGCCCACCACATCGCAAACATTAACATCAATCCACCGACCATTAAGAAAATAGCAGGGATATTCATTGACTGAGCGGCTAAAGCATCACGTATGGCATTAAAACTACCGACAATCGACTCACCCAACACAATAATTGTGAGTAGGGCATAACGTTCTACAATATGATGAGGATGCCACGGCGTTGGTGAATATTTTTCTGCATAGATTGGAACAAATAACTCCACTACAACCAGAAATAAAAATAGAGGTATTGAAAGTACATGAGCAAAGTTAGCCACAAGCCAGCCAATTTGTACTAAGACTATACCTATTGCATAGCGATAAGCCGTAACTCGCCGTTCAGGATCATGTTTTGCTGCTCTGAGCCACTGAGTCACTAAGGCCATGCGCATGATCACATAACCGATAATGATTACATCAAAATCCTGACTACGAAATACATCAGGGATACCCGCTGCCATGACCAATGACCCTACAATCTGTACAAAGGTAAGGCACCGATACAATGCATCATCGTTATCGTAAGCCGAAGCAAACCATGAAAAATTCATCCATGCCCACCACAGCGCAAAAAATACCATCAGGTAGCTTGGTAATGCATGCCAGAGGTGATTTTCAATAATTGCATGATGTAACTGCTGACCCGCTGTTGCAATCGCGACCACAAAAATTAAATCGAACAATAATTCGAGTGGAGTCGCTGCTCTATGCTGCTGATCAGGATCTCTTGGGGATAGGGGCCTCAAGCTTAATTTTTTCTGTTTTTCTTGAGTAGTCATAAAATAACGTTCTCGAATAAAGTGCCAACACGTTAACACTTTAATATTAACGTCCAGAACACGCATTAAAAATTATCTAGACCTGCTGTTTAATCTTTACTCACAAACAAACTATATTTCATTTTTGTGACAATTCTTTATCAAGACCTTAAGCTTAATTCTTTATCATAGCTCACGTTTTTGTTCTTGTTTGGAATATGAATGTCTTTAGAAACACTCAACCTTAGCTTATTCCATGTGATTAATGGGGCTCAGGATGCGAGTCAATTTATCATTCGTCTTGCTATCTTTTTTGCTAATGATCTCCTCTATATTCTCTTATTCATCCTTACATTTTTATGGTTTTATGGCGATCAAGATTTAAAAAATAGGGTCATTAAATCTGTCTTTTTAACCTGCGTATCACTTTTAGTCGGTTACGTTATTTCTCTGTTTTACCATCACGCAAGACCGTTTGTAATGGGTGTGGGTACGACTTTTATTGAACATGCGCCAACAGCATCTTTTCCAAGTAATCATATGCTGATTTTCAGCACCATTGCTTTATCTTATTTGTTTGCTCAGCGCAAAATAATTGGAATCATTCTGTTATTTTTATCATTTGTAGTGGCGTGGTCACGTATTTATTTAGGTGTGCATTTCCCTTTAGACATGTTAGGGGCTTTTATTGTCGCACTACTAGTCAATACAGCAGGTTATTACTTCTGGAATGCTTACGGTACAAGTTTGACCGCATTCTGTATTCACCTTTATCAAATTATATGCAAACCACTTTTAGACCGCGGTTTGATTAAATAACCTATAGATCTTTTTGGCATTCATACCACGACTTTAAGTTCAGTTGCGTAATACAAAAAAATCTGCCATTCTATGTCGACTTGGATATGTTTTATCCAAAACAGAATTTAGTTTGACAAGGGGAGTAGCCTCCTCCAAACATAACAGCAATGTTATGTGTCAGATATCGTCAATACACTTTTATTAAAAAGTCGGTATCTGAGCATCGTGAAATTCATGGTGTAGGCAAGACCTTGATCATGTTGATACAGATGTTTAATTCATCTGGCAACTGGTCGAGGTTTTTTTATGCCCAATTGCCGGATGTATGGAGGATTTATGGAATCGATCGGCAATTTATGGCTGTACATAGCATTCTTTGGCATAGTCATTGTGATGCTCCTGATTGACTTTTTAGGCTTTAAGCAAAAGCAAGGTCAGGATGTCTCAATTAAGCAAGCTGCTTACTGGAGTGTGGCGTGGGTAAGCGTCGCAGCCCTATTTGGTGGTGGTTTATGGCTTTACCTACAACAAACAGTTGGGGTGACCTTAGCAAACCAAAAAACTATGGAATACTTTGCGGGTTACTTACTCGAAAAGTCCCTCGCAATTGACAACGTTTTCGTCTGGTTAATGATTTTCGCAGCGTTTGCTATTCCAGCTGCACTACAACGTAAAATTTTGCTCTACGGCGTATTAGGTGCCATCGTACTGCGTACCCTCTTTATTTTTATTGGTGCATGGTTCGTTCAAGAGTTTTCTTGGGTACTTTATATCTTCGGTGCGTTCTTGGTATATACAGGCTTTAAGTTCTTAAAAGGCCAAGATGAAGAGACCAATATTGAAGATATCAAGCTCTTAAAATGGTTACGTAACCATATGCGTATTACACCACAGCTTGAAGGTGACAAATTCTTTGTACGTCAAAACGGTTTATTGTGGGCAACGCCGTTATTTCTAGTTTTGATTCTGGTTGAAGCTTCGGACGTGATTTTCGCAGTAGATTCTATTCCTGCTATTTTCGCGGTAACTAGCGACCCGTTTATTGTTTTAACAGCGAACTTAATGGCAATTTTAGGTTTACGCGCAATGTTCTTTTTACTTGCTGGCGCTGCAACTAAATTGCATTACTTGCCATACGGCTTAGGCATCATTTTATTGTTCATTGGTGCGAAAATGTTGTTGCTTGATGTATTCCACATGCCAATCTGGATCTCGTTAAGCTTTATCGTAATAGTGTTAGCAATCACTGCTTACCTTTCTCTACGTCATAATAAGCGACAAATCTCATAGAATCTTTATTTGAATAATATTAAAGGGCTTTCATAGAAAGCCCTTTTTAACTTAGGAATTGACTATTTTTAATTTTGGCCATTGTTGTAACCAATTTTTGCTTTCTACACGATTTTTGAAAGTCTGATAGCTAACTAAAGCTGAATTCCAACGTAGATTCAATTCAAATAAATCTGATAAGCCAAAAGGTGCAATTATTTCTAAATTGCCGAAAGTATCGAAACGTATTGCTACAGCTGTTGCTGTTTCTGACCATAATGATAATGCTTCCTCAATCGAAGTTAATGGCTGAATTTTTTCACCATTATCTTTACGGTACCATGTATGTACCAAAGCCTGATTAACAACATCCCAATCTTGATTTGGAAATTTGCTTTTTAAATCACTTTGCAATTCTTTTTGATAACTATCATCATATTCATTAGCATTATAATAAATCACATCCATATCACTTGTATTTAAATCATAAGTTTTACCATGTAAATATGACCAAACAGTGTTTCTCACAGCACCAGCACTTAAATAAACTTTTGGATGCAATTGAGAAATAATAGATAATATCTTTAATAAACAAGGAGATTTCATTACCAAATCAATAAAATCTTGTTGATAATTATTATATATATTTGTCATATTTTAAAGAATACTAAAGTTATCCACCATGTAATAGTACATAGAAGCTCTGTACTTTAAAAGCGCTGATCAATATCATATGCCAACTTAAAATTTATCTTTCCTAATCAGAAACATAATAGATAACAGCTATTCGGTATTTTATGCCGAACATACTTATTAAAATGTGTGGAGTCTCATGCGTTCTAAAAAAATTAATCTTGTCGTTGTCCCTCTATTACTCACGGCATGTAGCCATAATGATGGTCCTTTAGTACAAGACGTATATAACAACCAATATGACTGTGCTCGCGACTGGAATAATGAAACATGTAAACAAGAAAATAGCTCCAGTGGACATGGTTCTAGCTATATTGGTAATCGCTATTTAGGTCCTGCGTATTATCGAAATAATCGGGAAGTTTCTTTTCGCGGCAATACCTTACATCCTTACAGCAATTTGAGTGTAGGCCGACCAGTTATTTCAAGCACAGCGAAAAGCGCGTCTTCTTCATCCCCAATTCGTGGTGGTTTTGGCCGTAGCGGTTTTTCTTTCGGCGGCTAAGTCTTTAGGCATTCACTTAATATGAAAAGAAAAATATTTACTCCACGACCAGACTGGCGAGTGGAGCATCAAAATATTGGTTTTGATTATTTTAATTTACCTTCTCTTGATGGCTCAATTTACTGGTCTGAAGGAGTTGCTTATGAGTTTACCCTTAAGGAGATTGAACAACTGGAAGATGCGGCAAATGAACTGCATCAGATGTGTTTATCGGTAGTAGGAGAACTCATTCAACGGGGCGACTATCCTGCTTATTTTCAAATTCCAGAAACAGCTATAAACCATATTGAACATTCATGGAAACAAAATGCCCCCATGCTGTATGGCCGCTTCGATTTCGCTTACGATGGGCGAAATATCAAAATGCTGGAATATAATGCCGACACGCCGACTGGCTTACTCGAAGCCTCTGTCGCGCAGTGGCTGTGGATAGAACAAGTCTCAGGCATTGCAAACCGAGATCAATTCAATAGTATTCATGAAGACCTGATTAAACGCTGGAAAACAATTTTACCGCGTGCTAGCCATGTGCATTTTGCTGCTTGTCAGGAAGCGGGAAGAGAAGACTGGGGCAATCTAGAGTATTTGATGGATACTGCCTATCAAGCTCATCTACAAGTTTCCGAGCTTTCTATGGAAAACATAGGTTGGAACGGGCATGACTTTGTCGATCTTCATAATCAGCCCATTCAAAACATATTTAAGCTCTACCCATGGGAATGGATCTGGGAAGAAGCCTTTTCTCAATATATCCATCCACAAACACAGTGGATTGAACCTTGCTGGAAAATGTTACTTTCAAATAAAGCGATTTTGGTTGAGCTTTGGAAGCGTTATCCAAACCATCCATTGTTGGTCGAAACCCATACCTATGACCCGCAACAAGCGTTGTCTGGCAAATGGGTGAAAAAGCCGATTTTGGCAAGGGAAGGGGCCAATATTCGAGTTTTACAAGACGGCCATGACCAAGGCGCGGCTTCTGGTAGCTTTTATTTTGATGACTATGACAAATACGGTTATGTCGTACAGAAATGGGTAGATACCCCATTATTTTCAGGGCAACTACCTACACTCGGTTTATGGATGGTTGGACATCAATGTTCAGGCATGTCTATTCGTGAAGATTGCTATGACATTATTGGTAATGATGCTCACTTTGCAGCACATTATTTTGTCGAGTAATAAGTACCTAGAGGTATTTTAAAAAGCACTTTTTAGGTGCTTTTTTATTATGCCTTCCACGTGGTCAATCAGTGCATTTTAAATATATAGCGAATAATAATTTTTGGTTTTTAAAGCTAAATTAGAACAAAAATTCAAAAATATAATGACTTAATATTATGTAATTTAATAATTTTATTCTTATTTCTTCAATTAAAAATCAATATTGGCAAGCTCTTTGCATCTCCTAAAAAGAAAAAAGCCTAGATTTTAAGGGCTCGTGAGAGCCCTGATTTTTTTAAGGAGTGATGCCATGAATGCGATTCCAACTTTAACGCCCCTTGCCATGCCGTGTAACAGCAGTTTTGAAGCAAAAGATTGGGAAATTTTATCTACTCACTGGTATCCCGTCGCACGTACTCAAGATGTCTCTACTGCACCTCAACGAGTCACGCTACTAGACGTCAATATGGCGTTATATAAAACAGAAAGTGGGGAAATTCATCTGGTTCGAGATATTTGCCCACATCGTGGGGTGCCATTAACCAAAGGTTGGGTGGATGGTGAGGAGATTGTCTGTCCTTATCATGGTCTACGCTATAACACCGAAGGGAAATGTACCCAAATACCAGCTCAGCCCGAACTAACTAAAATTTCTGATCGTTTTTCTCTGACCAAATTTCCAGTTGTACAAAGATATGGTCTCATTTGGACCAGTATTCATGGTCGTGATATTGCTAAAGCCAATATTCCTATATTAGATACTTGGGACCACGCAGAGCATCAATCAATTTTACCGCCTTTCGTCGATATTGGTGGTTCTAGTGGACGTCAACTTGAAGGGTTTATTGATGTCGCTCATTTTGCGTGGGTACATCACAATGCCTTTGCGAATCGCGATAATCCCATCGTCCCTAAATATCACACTGAACGTACCGACTATGGCTTAAAAACGGTCTATATCAGTAATGTCAGTAATTATCCACATGAACTAAAACATCTCGAGCCAGAAGGCTTTTTGTGGAAGCGCACTTTTGAGGTTTATCCACCATTTTCTGCCGTACTTACTGTCGATTTTCCAGAAGGTGGGGTCTTAAAAATTTTGAATGCCTGTTGTCCTATTTCAATCAATAAAACCCGTTTATTTGTTCCACTCACCCGTAACTTTGACCAAACAGGCGATTTAGAAAAGGTATATGCATTTAATGCCCAAATTTTTGCCGAAGACCAAGATATGGTCGAATCACAAAAGCCAGAAGAACTGCCGCTTGATTTAATGATGGAAGCACATTTTGAAGCAGACCGTTCATCAACAACTTATCGACGGATTTTGGCTGAATGGGGACTAAGTAAACGTTATACCGTTTAAATATTGGCTAACTGGGGTACAATCAATCGAAAAAAGTGAAAATATAAAGGCTTTCCATGTCATTGATCGCAAATACCACCGTTGTGCGTGGTCGTTTTTTAGATATCCAGCAAACCGTCTCTGAGCCAACAGATATTCCAAATCAAGTGCGCTATTTGGAAGATGGTGTATTGGTTAGTGAACATGGAAAAATCAAATGGTTTGGTGCATGGGAAGACGCTCAGACGCATCTACCTGCTGGGGTTGAGATTCAACATTATCCAGAACAATTGATTGTACCCGGCTTTATTGATACCCATATTCACTTCCCGCAAACCGAAATGGTTGGAGCATACGGCGAACAACTTTTAAGCTGGCTCAATACTTATACTTTCCCAACTGAAATTCAATTTCAGGACAAAGCATATGCAAGTGAAATTGCCCAGTTCTTTGTTCAAGAGCTACTGAAACACGGTACAACCACAGCACTGGTTTTCTGTACGGTTCATCCTGAGTCTGTTGATGCCTTATTTGAAGCCGCAGAACACGTTCAGATGCGTTTAATTGCTGGTAAGGTACTCATGGACCGCCATGCACCTGAAGCGCTTTGTGATACGCCAGAAACAGCTTACAGCGACACCAAAGCACTGATTGAGAAATGGCATGGTAAGGGCCGTGCTCTCTATGCGATTACTCCACGTTTTGCACCAACGTCTACACCTGAACAGCTAGAAAGAGCAGGGCAGTTAAAACAAGAATTTCCAGATGTGTATGTCCATACCCATTTAAGTGAAAACAAAGATGAAATCGCTTGGGTGAAATCTTTATTTCCAGAACAAGCAGGCTATTTAGATGTTTATCAACATTATGGCCTGACTGGTAAACGTTCTGTATTTGCTCATTGCGTTCACTTAGAAGATCAAGAATGGCAATGTATGCATGATACACAATCGGCTATTGCATTTTGCCCAACGTCAAACCTGTTCTTAGGCAGTGGTTTATTTCCACTGAAAAAAACTTGGGAAAAACAAGTGAAAGTAGGCTTGGGTACAGATATCGGTGCTGGTACATCATTTAGTTTGCTGCAAACCGTTAACGAGGCTTATAAGGTTCAGCAGTTACAAGGTGATAAACTTTCAGCTTATGAAGCGCTCTATCATGCAACTTTAGGTGGAGCAAAAGCGCTTGATTTACAAGATCAGTTAGGCAACTTCAATGTCGGTAAAGAAGCAGACTTTGTGGTACTGAATCTCAAGCCAACAGCATTACAGGAACTTCGCCAGTCTAAATCCAAATCTGTTGAAGATTCACTGTTTGCATTATTCACTTTAGGTGATGACCGTAATATTGAGGCGACTTATATTTATGGAAACCGTGCTTATCAAAAAGAAACAGCCAAATAAAAAAGGCATTGTTAAGTTTTTGTTATTATTTGGAATATGCGCTCTTGCATTAAAGCGTGATCGACATAATCCGCAAAATGATAAAATTTCACAGCCATCAAAGGGTGCATGAAACGTCATTTTGCTTTAAAATTTTACCATTAACTCAGATTTTCGAGGTGTTGCAGGTCAACACCTTTTTTATTTTTTCTTTTATATCTTGTAGGAATCTGCCATGACTGTTGCAATGAGCATCATGATTTCAACCGAAGAAATTCAAGCAAAAGTCAAAGAGCTCGGCGAGCAAATTAACGCTCACTATGCAAATAGTGATAAAGAATTAGTTCTTATTGGACTACTTCGTGGTTCTGTTATTTTCATGGCAGACTTGTGCCGTACAATTACCAAACCGCATGAACTCGACTTCATGACAGTGTCTAGCTACGGCGGCGGTACGACTTCAAGTCGAGATGTTAAAATCTTAAAAGATCTTGACGGTGAAATTCGCGGTAAAGATGTATTGGTGGTTGAAGACATTATCGACTCAGGCAATACCTTAAGCAAAGTCGTTGAAATGTTGCAAACTCGCGAGCCAAATTCGATTCAACTCTGCACATTAGTGAGTAAACCATCTCGCCGTGAAATTGATCTTGAAGTGAAATTTTTAGGTTTTGAAGTTGAAGACAGATTCATTGTGGGTTACGGCTTAGACTACGATCAAAAATATCGCCACTTGCCATTTATTGGTGAAATTGGTTTATAAATTTCAGAGAAATAGCACCGCAAGGTGCTATTTTTTTATATAAAGCCTTAGCTTTGAACAAAAAAGACACAAAAAGTCGCAATCTGCTACAGACAAAATAGACAGCTCTACCGCACGATAGAATATGAAGCAAAATCATTAACTTCACCAAAAAAACAACTGGAGAACAAATATGTGGTCACTTATTGTTGCTATTGTGGTTGGTTTCTTTGCTGGTTTAATCGCTCGTGCCTTACATCCTGGCGATGATAAAGCAGGTTTTATCATAACAACCCTCATCGGTATTGCAGGTTCACTTTTAGCTACCTATGGCGGAAGATTACTGGGGCTTTACGGAGAAAATTCAGTTGCTGGATTTATCGCATCCGTTATTGGTGCTGTGATTATTCTCTTTCTTTACAACTTGATTGCACGAAAAAGTTAATTACTTTCAGGCAATAAAAAAAGCACCGAATGGTGCTTTTTTTAATTTGTTTTATAAACCTAACTCTTTCCAAACAGCTTGAATTTCTTCTGCAGAACGAGCACCTACCATTTTAAAACCATTTGCAAAAATCAAGGTAGGAGTGCCATTAAAACCTAATCTCTTTCCAAGCTCTAAATTACGGTCAATTGGATTAGCACAGCTCGCAACTGTTGGTCTAACGCCTTGCTGAATCAGTTTTTTCCATGAATAGGATTGATTCGGCGCACACCAAACCTGCCTAGAAACCACAATAGATTGAGGTTTCAAAGGATAGATAAACGTGTAAATTGTCGCATCTTTCAGCTTATCGAGTTCAGGTTCAAGCTGTTTACAATAAGGACAGTTTGGATCAGAAAATACTGCTAAAACATGCTGTCCATTACCTTTAACCGTTTTAATCGCATCTTTTAAAGGAAGTTGATTCCAGTCAATTGAGTTCTGTCCTAGAACTAGATCTTTAGTCAAATTCTTCTGATCTTTTAATCGAATCATAGAACCAACAAACATATGCTGACCATCTTCGCCCACATAGATGATTTGTTGATCCAGATTAGCGCTATATAGCCCAGGCATTTCAGTTTTCTGAATATTGCTAATTTTTAAATTAGGATATTGTTTTTTAATATTTTCTCTGACCGAGTCCACATTAGCGAAACTCAAACTCGCCGTTAAGCTAAATAATGCCAATATTCCTAATTTTTTAAGCATAAAACCAACTCATAGGTAAGAGAGAAGTTTATTTTAATCAGTTCAGATGATTAAAACAGAACTGCTTACCGAGTTATAACCAAACTCCCACTCAGTTATGCCAATGTTTCACGTGGAACATAAGCAGGTTTTAAATCGTTAATTTCTACCGAAATATGGACGATTTCATCATGAATCGATAAAGCATGGCGAATCTGGTCTGCGGTTAAAGAAATATCATCAGTTCCGAGCGCCAAAATACAAGAAAACTTGCCTTTTGCGACTTTCCAGACATGAATATCTGTAATTTCGATGTGTTTAGGAAATTCAGCAATCACTTCACGAATTTCTTCAACCACAGGATGATCCATTTCTGCATCAAGAAGGGTTTTTCCTGTCTCTTTGATTAACCCAAGAGACCATTTTGCAACCAAAATAGCACCTAAAATTCCTAAAAGTGCATCTAAAAAATCCCAGCCAAAATATTTACCCGCACAAAGCGCAATAATTGCAAAAACGGAGGTCACAGCATCTGCAACCACATGTAAAAATGCAGCTTTTTGGTTTAAATCGTGGTGGTGATCCCCATGCTCTTGATGGTGATGGTGATGGTGATGGTGATGGTGATGGTGATGGTGACCATCATCATGAAGTAACCACGCACAAATCAAGTTAATTACTAAACCTAAAATTGCAATTGGAATAGCTTCATTATAAAAAATCTCAACCGGATTAAATAAACGCTGAACCGACTGAAATGCCATAAAAATAGCTACAACCATAAGCAAAATTGCGCTGCTATAACCCGCTAAAATCTCGATTTTCCAGGTTCCAAAGCTAAAACGGTGATCTTTTGAATAATGACGGGCCGCACGATAGGCAAAGTAGGCTAAACCGAGTGCCAACATGTGCGAACTCATATGCCAACCATCAGCTAATAATGCCATTGAGTTAAAGAACCACCCACCAAATACTTCTAACACCATCATGGACGCCGTTAAAATGGTTGCAATCAAAATACGTTTTTGTGCAAGTGGATTTCCCTCATCAAACTGATGTTGATGATGACGTGATACACTATGATCCTGCATAAAATTTAAACCCAATATACTCCCTACCAGTATATTGAATTATACAAGAGAACACAGATGAGTCACATTGGTCAGGATAAAAAAATACTTAATCGTGTAAAACGACTAAAAGGACAAATTAACAGTATCGAGCATGCCGTTGAACAGTCGGATCTTTCATGCATAGAAATACTGCAACAAGTTGCCGCAATTAAAGGTGCGATAAACGGTTTGATGAGTGAATTGATGGAACAGCATTTACATCACCATGTGCTCAAAGAATCACAAGTTGATCAGAATGAATTAGATGAGTTTTTAAAGGTTCTAAAAAGATACGGTTAACGAGATTACTGAATGACACAGCCATCTGTATCATTCAGAATTTTTTAATTATTTTCCAATACAAAATGAACCAAAGATTTTACCTAATAGGTCATCGGCGCTAAAGTCACCGGTAATTTCACCTAAAGCATTCTGAGCAAGACGTAATGATTCAGCAACGAGTTCACCTGCATTAAATACAACAAGTTGCTCATGTGCCTCGGATAGATAGAGCTGTGTGCGCTTAATTGCGTCTAAATGACGCGTTCTCGCAATAAAGGTGTCTTCCTCAGGATGAAAGCCTGCATGCGTTGTAATCGCCTCTACGAGGCCTTGAACACCCATCTCTTGTTTTGCAGAAACGGTAATATGACGGAATCCTTGAAAATCACTTATTTCAGCTAACTGACCAGTTAAATCGCATTTATTACCAATTAACATTAAACGACGCGGCTCAATATGTTCAGCAAAATATTCTTGAGCGAGTTTTAATGGATCATCACCTTGATTTAGGTCATAAACCAGCAATAACAAATCAGCTTGTTCAATTTCTTTAATTGCTCTGCGAATCCCTTCTTTTTCAACGATATCACCCGTTTCACGAAGGCCCGCAGTGTCTGTTAAGGTGATTGGTAGGCCATTTAAGCTAATTTTTTCATGCAAAACATCACGAGTTGTACCAGCAATATCGGTAACAATTGCACGCTCAACACCAGCAAGCGCATTCAACAAGCTCGATTTACCCGCATTTGGTTTACCGGCAATAACGACTTGTAAACCTTCACGTAATAATTGACCTTGTCGTGCAGATGTTTGAACGGCATGTACCGACTGCTGAACATCTTCAAGTAAAGCTAAAATTTTGCCATCTGCCAAGAAATCGATTTCTTCTTCAGGAAAATCAATTGCGGCTTCCACATGTAAGCGTAAATGGATTAGTTTTTCTAAAACGGTATTAATTTTGGTCGAAAAAGCGCCTTGTAAAGAGCGAACAGCAGAACGTGCAGCAGCTTGTGATGTTGCATCAATCAAATCGGCAATGGCTTCTGCTTGAACCAAGTCCATCTTGCCATTTTCAAAAGCTCGCATGGAAAATTCACCAGCTTTTGCAGCGATTGCACCAAGCTCAAATAGACGACCAAGCAAGGCATTTTGAATGACTGGACCGCCGTGGCCTTGTAGTTCTACAACATCTTCACCTGTAAACGAGTGAGGATTGGGAAAGCATAGAACAATCCCTTCATCCATAATGCTGCCATCAGCATCATAAAATTTACGGAAACCCGCCATACGCGCTTCAGGCAAGTTTTTTTGTGTCAGGTTTTGAGCAATTTCATAAGCCTTAGGTCCAGATAGGCGAATCACGCCCACACCACCACGCCCAGGTGGCGTTGCAATTGCGGCAATCGTGGTTTGACTTTGCATATTATTCACCTAAAAACCTAAAATCCAGCCAAAGAAAAATCCGCCTAAGATTACCATCTTAAGCGGATTTATTCAGCAAAAGTTCAACGATTAAGAAGCTGATTCAGTCTTATTGATACGACTTTTCTCAACGCTCTTATTAATAAACGACTGCTGTAAAATAGTAATACTGTTGTTCACAATCCAGTACAGTACGAGACCGGCAGGGAAGAACAACATAAATACCGTGAACATAATCGGCATAATGCGGAACACTTTTGCCTGCATTGGATCAGCCGGTTGCGGGTTCAACATTTGCTGTGCAAACATGGTAGCACCCATGATTAACGGCAAGATGAACCAAGGATCCATTGCTGACAAGTCTTGAATCCAACCTAACCATGGTGCGTGACGTAATTCCACACTTTCCATGAGTACCCAGTACAAAGCAAGGAAAATTGGCATTTGTAGCAACAATGGTAAACAACCTGAAAGTGGATTTACTTGTTCACGCTTGTATAAAGCCATCATTTCTTGTGAGAAGCGCATACGGTCTTCACCGAACTCTTCTTTCATGCGTTGCATTTCTGGTGCAATCACACGCATTTTCGCCATAGAACGATAACTTTTTGAAGATAAAGGCCACAAGATCATCTTCACCATAATGGTAAGCAAGATGATTGACCATCCCCAGTTACCCACAATGCTATGGAAGAATTGAAGACCTAAGAACAAGAGTTTAGCAATCGGCCATAACCAACCATAATCAACAGTTTGATTTAAACCAACAGCTAAATCTTTTAATTCAGATTGTACTTTCGGACCTGAATAAAGTTTTGCATCAACTTCCATTGAAGTGCCAGCAGGAACATTAATCACTGGTGAGGTAAAACCAATGATATTCATTTGATCCGCAGACTGACGAGATTCAAGTTTAGCTACATAAGGCTGACCGTTAGCTTGAGTCAGTTTAAGATTCCCAGGAATCCAAGCACTTACAAAATAATGCTGAACAATCGCAACCCATCCACCTTTCGCTTCAGTATTTACTTTTTCTTCTGAGAAATTAGCAAATTTAAGCTTGTTGTAATGTGCATCAGGCGTTCCCCAAGCTCCACCTAAGAAAGTTCCTAGAGTGAAAATACCTTGAGAAGATTTACCTGGATCTTCAGAATTATCGCGCTTTAATTGTCCAAACATCTGACCTTGCCAGCTTTGTTGGCTACGGTTAATTACTTGATGTTTTACAACAATTGGATATTGACCTTGGGTAAAGGTAAAAGTTTTAATGATTTCAACGCCTTCAGGTGTTTTAAATACCATTGGAACGTTTAAAACTTTTTCAGATTGACCCTTTTGGTCCTGTACACCTTTAGCATCAGCCAAAGTATATGATGTCTTTTCAACAGCATATAATGGACGACCACCACGACTACTATCTGGTCCATTCAAACCAATTAAGCCAGATTGAGCAACATATGTACGCTTGGCATCATTTTCAAGCATAACAAAAGGTTGATCGCTGTCTTTGCTTTTGTCGTGTGAGAGTAATTCAATACGAACAATATCACCACCTTTTGGATTGATCCAAAGATGATAAAGGTCAGTTTGTACTGAAATAAGCTGTTGATTCACAGGTGCAGTTGCATCTGTGGTTTGTGACTGCGCAATATTTGCTTGTGGCACATCGGAAGCCACTGTTGCATTTTTAGCATTTGGCAAATCAGCAGATACTTCATGCGAACTTACAGCTGCCGCTTGTTGTTGCGGTGCAGTTGCAGCATTTCCATAATCTTTTTGCCAAGCCAAAATGAGCAAATATGCGGTGACAAACATGGCCCCGAGAATTGCAAACCTGGCCCATTGTTGCATATCTATTACCCCAAATGGTTAGAGAGATTTTGCTTCAGTAAACGATCACGAAAGGGTACAGCAACATGATGCGTTTGAGAATCTATTTGATGAAACGAAATAAAACGAATTGCTTTTGGCGGTACCGGATCATATCCAGATCCTCCCCACGGATGACAACGACAAATCCGTTTAGAAGATAACCAAACGCCTTTTATCGCACCATGAGTTTGCAATGCTTCTATCGCATATTGGGAACAAGTCGGGATATAACGACAACGGGGTCCAAGAAGCGGACTAATCGCAATTTGATACAGTCGAATCAACCAACGTAGAAAACGGACCATTGGCTATCTCTTAATTCTGCGAGGTTGTGCCAACTTTAGAATGTTTTTTTGCTAAGCGCTGTAATTTTTGCCAAGCAAAGTCTAATTGTTGATATAGCTCAGCATTCGTAATCGTTTCTATACCAACTTTCGGCATCACCACAACATCTATGTCTGATCCAAAATTCGGCTGATGTAGACGAAAGCTCTCACGAGCAAGACGTTTTATTCGATTTCTTTCATGCGCTCGGCGCACTTTTTTCTTAGCAACAACAATACCCAAACGGCTTTTAGGCTGTTCGGTTAATTTTGCAAGAAATAAAAAATGGGGTTGATGCACTTTAAAAAGCGCACCATCAAATACACTTTTATAATCTGCAGCACAGCGTATTCGCACGTCTGTGCTAAAACTGTAAAGTGTCATCACACCCAAGTCTGGTCAGCGTAACAGTATTAAACAGTTAAGCTATGACGACCTTTTGCACGACGACGAGCTAATACTTGACGACCAGCTTTAGTTGCCATACGAGCACGGAAACCATGAACGCGTTTACGCTTTAATTCAGATGGTTGGAAAGTACGTTTCATATTGAAACTCCCAAAAATGATCTTTCTATAAAGGTCCGCGATTTTATTGTGCAATGTTTACGCTGTCAATGAAAAACCAAGAAAGTTTTGTATTTAACCCAAATTTTTAATCTCTTTAGTTCTTTTTATCCTTGCCATAATTCAGTGCAAAATATAGTTTTAAAAGTTATACACAAGCTAATTGTCTATTTTTATTATAACTTTTAACATATACATATCTTATATACATATTTATCAACAAAAGAAGATATCCTTTTGCTTTCGATTTGCTATATTTGAATTTAAATTCATATTTTGTAGTTATCCACAAAAGATCGCCACCCTATTAAATAAATTCAAATTTAGAAATTTAAATTTACTCTTATTAGGGAGCACTTTTTCTGTGGATTTCACACTTTTAAATTTAAAAAACATATATTTGAATTGTTGATAACTCTGTTTTTATTATATTTATGGATTGTGGATAAGTTTATGTGCTAATTTATCCACAGGTTGTGCAAAAAGTTATACACAAGCCCTTTTGAATTTAAATTTATTCACAAGAGATTTCTTTTTAGACAAAATCAAACGAAATCGTCATGACAGATGTGGATAACTTGGTTAGAATGGCGACCCCTTCTTATCAGGAAGGGTTAATCTTTAGATTATTTGAATTTAAAAACGCAGAAATAGGGGATACACATGCTTTGGACAGACTGCTTAACTCGCTTGCGACAAGAGCTCTCTGATAACGTCTTTGCGATGTGGATTCGCCCATTAGTTGCTGAAGAAGTAGAAGGAATACTGCGTCTTTATGCACCTAACCCTTATTGGACGCGTTACATTCAAGAGAACCATTTAGAATTAATTTCTATATTGGCCGAACAGTTATCAGAAGGCCGTGTACGTCAGGTTGAGATTTTGGTTGATTCTCGTCCTGGTAGTATTTTGTCATCAGGTGAGCAGCCGGCAACTACAACTGCTGCTTTGCAAACTGCGCCCCAACAAAGCATTAAAGTAAAAAAAGAATCGGATTCTGTTCCCAGTTCACCTACTACTAATAGTGTAGTGAACCCCAAAACACCGAAAAAGAAACTATTAAATCCCCAATTTACTTTTTCTTTATTTGTTGAAGGCCGTTCGAACCAGATGGCTGCTGAAACATGTAGAAAGGTATTAACACAATTAGGTGCTTCACAGCATAACCCTTTATTCTTATATGGTCCGACAGGATTGGGTAAGACTCACTTGATGCAGGCAGTTGGTAATGCTTTATTGCAAGCCAAGCCTAATGCACGGGTGATGTATATGACCTCTGAGAGCTTCGTTCAGGATTTTGTAAGTTCTTTGCAAAAAGGCAAAGTTGAAGAGTTTAAGAAAAATTGCCGTTCTTTAGATTTACTGTTGGTCGATGATATTCATCTTTTGGCAGGTAAAGAAGCAAGCTTGGTTGAATTCTTCTATACATTCAATGCTTTACTTGATGAATCTAAACAGATTATTTTAACTTCAGATCGTTATCCAAAAGAATTGACCGAGTTAGATCCGCGTTTGGTTTCTCGCTTTTCTTGGGGACTTTCTGTGGGCGTTGAACCGCCTGATATTGAAACTCGTATCGAAATTTTATTGAAGAAAGCCGAAAATAGTGGTGTTGATTTACCTCGAAACTGTGCTTTATTTATTGCTCAGCAAGTGGTTGCTAACGTACGTGAACTTGAAGGTGCACTTAATAAAGTTGTAGCAATTTCTCGATTTAAAGGTGCGCCAATCGATCTTGATGTTGTCCGTGAGTCTTTAAAAGATGTGTTGGCAATTCGTGCACGTACGATTAGTGTAGAAAATATCCAACGTGTGGTCAGTGAATATTTCCGTATTCCGTTAAAAGAATTGGTTGGCCCAAAACGAACTCGAATCTATGCGCGCCCACGTCAGTTGGCAATGGGACTTGCTCGTGAGTTAACTGGTGATAGCTTTCCCGAGATTGGAATGGCTTTTGGTGGGCGTGACCATAGTACCGTAATGCATGCCTGTGAAAAAGTTGTGAGTCTACGAGAAGAAGATCCGATTTTTGACGAAGATTATAAAAATCTACTGCGTTTACTTCAGAGTTAATGAAATAATAAGACGTTGTTGCAAAGTCTACGTAAGTGCAGCATAGTACACAGCTAAAAAATGAAATATTTGCTCCAAGTTGCTAGAGGAATGAATCGTGCGTTTGAAAATCGCTAAAGAAAGCTTACTCAATGTTTTATCGCATGTTGTCGGTGCGGTAGAACGTCGTCATACATTGAATATTCTTTCAAACGTCAAAATTCAGGCTAATGCTCAGGCACTCACCATTACTGGTTCTGATTTAGAAGTCGAGCTGGTTGCCAGTACTGTTTTAACAGAAGGGGCATGCATTGAAGCAGGTGAAACAACTGTTCCTGCTCGTAAGTTGATGGAAATTTGTAAATCATTGCCAACAGCTGCATTGATCGACTTACAAATTACTGAAGATCAAAGATGTATTTTAAAATCTGGTAATAGTCGTTTTGTTTTAGGTACTTTACCAGCAGAAGATTATCCATTATTGACCACTGAAAATAGTCAGGGTACACAAGTACAGGTCACTCAACGTGAGTTAAAGCGTTTATTTGAAAAAACTGCTTTTGCGATGGCTGTACAAGATGTACGTTTCTATTTAACTGGTACTTTATTAGAAATTGATGAAAATCAATTGCGTGCGGTAACAACAGATGGTCACCGTTTAGCACTTTGTGAAATTACAGCTTCTTCTACCTCATCTCAATTGGTTCAAGCAATTGTGCCTCGCAAAGCTGTGGGGGAATTACAGCGTTTACTTAGCATTGAAGATGAACAATTAACGTTGCTTATTGGCCGTGAATTACTAAATGTAACGATTAATACGCCAAGTCGTGATAAAGAGCAGGGTGATATCACTGTTCGCTTTACTACGAAATTGATTGATGGAAAATTCCCTGATTATCGTCGTGTGATTCCACGTGGTGGCGATAAACATGTATTAATTAGCCATGATGTGTTCAAACAATCATTACAACGCGTTGCAATTTTGAGTAATGAGAAGTTACGTGGTGTTTTCTTGAATTTTAATCAAGATTCATTACAGCTGCGTGCAAATAACCCAGAACAAGACGAAGCGATTGAAGATTTAGCGATTCAGTATCAAAACATACCACTTGAAATGTCATTTAATGCACAATATTTGCTGGATGTTTTAGGTGTGCTTGATGGTGATGATGTAAATATGAGCATGACTGAGGCAAATCAATCTGTATTGGTTCAAGATCCGGCACATCCTGATCAAACCTATGTCGTTATGCCGATGCGTGTATAATCTGGCTATCTAATATGCATCTTACGCGTTTAAATATTGAACGTGTGCGTAATTTAAAAACGGTTGCACTCCAAGGGTTGCAACCGTTTAATGTATTTTATGGCGCTAACGGTTCAGGAAAAACTTCAATACTAGAAGCAATCCATTTGCTTGCAACAGGGCGGTCGTTCCGTACCCATATACCTAAAAATTATATTCAGTACTCTGCTGACGATGCGATTGTCTTCGCACAATCTGCAACTGAAAAAATTGGCATGCAAAAGTTAGCCTCTGGTGAGCAGTTGATGAAGGTTAATGGCGATACGGTGGCTACACAAGGACAACTCGCTAAACTGCTTCCTTTGCAGCATATTGATCCACAAAGTACAGATATTATTGACCATGGGGCGAAACCTCGGCGCCAGCTTTTAGATTGGCTGATGTTCCACGTGGAACCAGAGTTTTATTTTGCTTGGCAATATTATTCTCGTGCATTAAAGCAGCGTAATACTTTACTTAAAACCAGACGGAATATTTCTCTAGCGGATTTAGAGCCGTGGAATAAAATGTTGAGTGATTATGGTGAAATTTTACACTCTCAGCGTTTAAGTATTGTGGAACAATGGAATGTCTTTTTTCAAAATGATTTAAGTCAATTGCTACCTGATCTAGAAATTGAACTGGAATATAGTCCCGGTTTTCATACAGAGCAGGGACTCATGCAAGACTTGCTGAATCAACACCAAAAAGACATCGAACGACGCTATACCGAATATGGCCCACATCGTGCAGATTTGCGCTTAAAAACCCCGTTTGGACATGCTGATGTAGTTTTATCAAGAGGTCAGAAAAAACTCTTGATTATTGCCTTAAAACTGTCACAAATTGCAATGTTGCATGCGAGTAATAAGGAAACTGTGGTATTATTAGATGATCTGACAGCAGAATTAGACTTAACCGCACAACAACGTTTAATTGAACGATTAAGCCAACTTGGTAGCCAGGTTTTTATGACAACTTTAGATCATGCATCGGTAAAAAAACACTTACATGATCTGTCTATTTCATATCAATTATTCAATGTTGAATCCGGTCAAGTTAGTCTTGCTTCACCATAATTTTTTGATGTTACCCATCTTTGAATAAACCTATATTTGCTAGGGAGAAACCATGAGTTCAGAGTCTCAATCAGCCTCTCAAACAGAACAAACCAATGAAAAGGCTTATGATTCCTCTAGTATTAAAGTATTACGTGGATTAGATGCAGTTCGTAAACGTCCGGGGATGTATATTGGGGATACAGACGACGGTACCGGTTTACACCATATGGTATTCGAGGTTGTCGATAACGCAATCGATGAAGCTTTAGCTGGGCATTGTGACGAAATTATTGTCACGATTCACGAAGATGAATCGGTAAGTGTTTCCGATAATGGCCGTGGTATTCCAACCGATATCCACCCTGAAGAAGGGGTGTCTGCAGCGGAAGTAATTCTTACTATCTTGCACGCAGGCGGTAAGTTTGATGACAATAGCTATAAAGTTTCAGGTGGTTTGCACGGCGTAGGTGTTTCGGTTGTAAATGCGCTTTCAAGTAAATTGCATTTAATTATTAATCGCGCTGGCCAAGTGCACGAACAAGAATATCACCACGGTGATCCGCAATATCCATTACGTGTGATTGGTGAAACGGATAGCAGTGGTACAACTGTACGTTTTTGGCCAAGTGAGCTAACTTTTAGTCAAACCATTTTTAACGTTGAAATTCTAGCGCGTCGTTTACGAGAGCTTTCATTTTTAAACGCGGGCGTGCGCATTGTTTTACGTGATGAACGTATTAACCTTGAACATGTATATGACTACGAAGGTGGTTTATCTGAGTTTGTAAAATACATTAACGAAGGTAAAACTCATCTAAACGAGATTTTCCATTTCACCGCAGATACAGAAAACGGTATTGGTGTAGAGGTTGCATTGCAGTGGAATGAAAGTTATCAAGAAAACGTACGTTGTTTTACCAACAATATTCCTCAAAAGGATGGTGGTACTCATTTAGCAGGTTTCCGTGCGGCTTTAACACGTGGTCTTAACCAATATCTTGAAAATGAAAATATTCTCAAGAAAGAAAAAGTCAATGTGACAGGTGATGATGCCCGTGAAGGTTTAACCGCGATTATTTCGGTAAAAGTACCTGATCCTAAGTTCTCATCTCAAACTAAAGAAAAACTGGTATCGAGTGAAGTAAAACCAGCGGTTGAGCAAGCAATGAATAAAGAGTTCTCTGCTTACTTACTTGAAAATCCGCAAGCTGCAAAATCGATTGCCGGTAAAATTATTGATGCTGCGCGTGCACGTGATGCTGCACGTAAGGCACGTGAAATGACACGTCGTAAGAGTGCACTTGATATTGCTGGTTTACCAGGTAAATTGGCAGATTGTCAGGAAAAAGACCCAGCACTTTCTGAATTATATCTAGTCGAGGGTGACTCTGCTGGTGGTAGTGCTAAGCAAGGCCGTAATCGTAAAATGCAGGCTATTTTACCGTTGAAAGGTAAAATTCTGAACGTTGAACGTGCACGCTTTGACAAAATGATTTCTAGTCAGGAAGTGGGTACTTTAATCACTGCACTTGGCTGTGGTATTGGTCGTGAAGAATATAACCCTGATAAGCTTCGCTATCATAAAATCATTATCATGACCGATGCCGACGTCGATGGTTCTCACATCCGTACCTTGTTGTTAACGTTCTTCTTCCGTCAAATGCCGGAGTTGGTTGAGCGTGGGCATATTTATATTGCTCAGCCACCTTTGTATAAATTGAAGAAAGGTAAGCAAGAACAATACATCAAAGATAATGATGCGTTGGAAACTTATCTCATCTCAAATGCAATTGATGAGCTATCTCTACATACCAATGCTGAAGCACCTGCAATTACTGGTGAAGCACTGGCGAAAGTGATTCAAGACTATCAAGTTTCACAAAAGAGCTTACAGCGCTTAACTTTACGTTATCCAGCTAGCTTACTTGATGCTTTACTTGAAGTAGAAGCATTCAAGAGTGATCAAAACCATGATGAAGCTTATGTACAACAATGGGCAGATCAGGTACGCGATATCATTACCAGATTACAGCCAAGTTTACGTCCAGAAATCTCTTTAGAGGCATTTGAGCGTGAAAATGCTCAAGGTGAAAAATCTGCGCATTATTGGCCGCGTATTACTGTCTATGTTCATAATCTGCCGCATGCGTATTTGCTTGATGCAGCTTTATTGAATTCAGCTGAATATGCACGTTTACTCAAAAACTCGAAGAGTTGGTTCACTTTACTAGAAGACGGTGCTTTTTTACAAAAAGGTGATCGCCGTATTCAAGTGACTAACTTCCATCAAGTTTGGCAACATATTTTACAAGATTCACGCCGCGGTATGATGATCCAACGCTATAAAGGTCTTGGAGAGATGAATGCTGAACAGCTGTGGGAAACAACGATGGATCCTGAAAACCGTAATATGTTGCAGGTGACAATTGATGATGCGATTGAAGCAGATCGTATGTTCTCTTGCTTAATGGGTGATGATGTTGAACCACGTCGTGCATTCATTGAAGAGAATGCTTTAAATGCGGATATTGATGCTTAATTCATAACATGATTCTAAATCAGTCTAGGGAGAGAATGATGAGTCAGAAATTATTAGCTAGCCTATTAATTTCATGTGTGTTTTTAGGAAGTTCTGCTGTTTGGGCGGCAGACCTAGAAACGAATATGAAAACTTTAGCTAAGAGTACGAAAGCATTTGCTGAAGCGAAAGATGCTGATAACGCGAAAAAACAGCTTGTTGTAATGCGTGAAGCAGCAGTTTCTTCTAAGCAATATTTGCCGCATAAACTCGAAGGTTTGCCATCAGAAAATGTAAAGGTAAAAGAGTACCAAGCTGGTTTAGATCAGCTTGTTGCCGAAATTGATAAAGTAACTGTTTTAGTTGAGCAAGGACAATTAGATCAAGCCAAAACTGAAGCAATTAATTTAGTCAAAATACGAAATGAAAATCATAAAAAATTTAGATAATTGATTTTTTATGGTAAAGGGCTAATCATCATTAGCCCTTTTTTTGTATCCGAAAAAAGTATTTTGTTTAACAAGTAAACTATTCGAAGTTATATTCTCTATGCGGTACTTACTAATAACAATAGGAAATATAATTATGAAAAAAATACAAAAACTCTTATGCATTGGAATCATATTTTTTAATTGTTTATTTCAACTGCATGCTGCGATAGCCCCCACCTTTTATGGAAAATTAGTATTTCATCGTTATAGTGATTATGAGGCATGGGACAGTAAGCTTTATCTTTATAACTTCACAACACAGCAGACCACATTACTCGGCGCAAATTGGAAAATTGACCATATGATGAATGGTCATTTTTCTCCAGATGGAAAATGGTTAACGTTTATGGGAGTGAATTCTGGACAGCATTATGGCGATGCATGGGATGTATATGTATGGAAGGTCGGAAGCACTGAGTTACCCATTAATCTAACTCAAGGCAATAATAAGCGCGATGAAGATCCTAAATTTATAGATAACCAGCGTATTATTTTTAAACAAAATGGCGATCTAAAAATCGTTAAAATGACGGATCGGACGATGACTTCTGTGACTCAAAATGGTTGGGATATAGAAGAATCGATGCCTTATCCGATGGTGAATACCACTCAAATTTTGTATGCAAAAGGTGCTGGAAATAATTCTAGAATTTTTAGTATTGATCAGTCGGGTGCTTATGATACACAACTGACCAATATCGCTTCATATTATCCAGTATGGTGGCAAGGAAGTCGGTTCTTATATGTGCGCTGGTATAGCCCAACAAATCCTCATGACCAGATCTATATTTATGATATGGCTAATAAACAGACTACACGTTTGCCATTTAACAATATTAATTATGATTCTTCCGATCCAGCTCCTTTAGATCAGCGTTACATGGTGGTGTCTCTTGCAGGACAAACAGGGAGTCGAGGCGGATACGATTTATATATTGCAGACAGCTTATCAAGCAATGTCTGGCCTTTACCGATAAATACCAATTTAAATGAATTAGGGGCTTTTTATACGCCTTATTAATCAATAAAAAAGCCGATTAAGAAATCGGCTTTTTTATTTTAGAAAATGGATTAATCAAAAGAAGCTTCCATTTCTTCTAATTCCATCATGAGTTCCAAAAGCTGCTCTTCGTGTTGCTCAAGTTTAGCTTTCAGCTCTGTCTGCTCATTCATAAGTTTGAGTAGATCATCCTTACGTGCAGCATCATATAAAGATGTGTCTGCTAAGGATTCTTCAATTTTGGCGAGCTGCGGTTGTAGCTTTTCAATTTGTGATTCAACCTTTTCAATATTTTTACGAATAGGTCGAGTCTGTTCACGACGGCGAGCTGCTTCTTTACGCTGTGCTTCTTTATCAACTTTAGCAGGCGCTGGAGCGGCAGAGGACGAATTATTCTGTGCGACGGCAGTCTGAGCATTGATTTGCTGCTGACGTGCTTCACGTAGCCATTTAGCATAGTCCTGTAAATCACCCTCGAACTCAGTACATTTACCGCCGTGTACTAAAAGAAGCTCATCACATACACTTGCAATAAGTTGACGTTCGTGGGAAACCAGAACAACGGCACCTTCAAAATCTTGTAATGCCATGCTCAGTGCATGACGCATATCAAGATCTAAATGGTTTGTTGGTTCATCGAGAATTAAAACATTTGGACGCTGCCATACAATGAGTGCTAGGGCTAAACGAGCGCGTTCTCCACCAGAAAAGCTTTCACATGGTGTATCCATGCGTTCACCACTAAAGCCAAAACTCCCTAAGAACGAACGTAGAGTGGCTTCACTAATTTGTTTATCTGCTATACGTGCAAGCTGTAGCATTGGGCTAGCGTGACCATCTAAAGCATCCATCTGGTGCTGCGCAAAGTAACCAATATTAAGCAGCTCGGAAGCTTTACGTTCACCTGCCAAGAGTGGTAAATCACCTACCAAGCTCTTAATCAATGTTGACTTACCTGCGCCGTTCATACCCAGTAAACCAATACGTGAGTTTGGCGTAATTTGTAATCTGATTTTTTCGGCTATTTGCTTATCACCATAACCAATGCTGGCGTTGTCTAAAGTCAGCAAAGGTGAACTCATTTTAGTTGGTTCACGGAAACTAAAAGTAAACGGCGTATCTATATGGGCTGGTGCAAGTTGCTGCATGCGCTCAAGTTGTTTAATACGACTTTGTGCCTGACGAGCTTTAGTCGCTTTTGCTTTAAAACGGTCAATAAACTTTTGTAGATGAGCACGTGTTTCTTGCTGCTTCTCAAAAGCTTGCTGTTGCTGGGCAAGACGTTCACTACGTGTGGTTTCAAACGTAGAGTAGTTTCCGGTGTAAAGCGTGAGTTCTTGATTTTCAATGTGAAGAATATGATCTGTAATCGCATCTAAAAAGTCGCGGTCATGCGAAATTAGAATGAGTGTACCTTCATAGGCTTTAAGCCAATCTTCTAACCACAGAATTGCATCCAAATCTAAGTGGTTTGTTGGTTCATCCAGTAAGAGTAGATCAGAACGACTCATCAATGTACGCGCCAAATTTAAACGCATACGCCATCCACCTGAGAAGCTCTCAACGTTCAAACGTAATTGATTTTCTAGAAAGCCAAGACCTGCCATGAGCTGCGCAGCTTTAGAGGGCGCTGAATAACCATGAATTTCATCAAAGCGGCCATGCAATTTAGCCAGTTCAAAATCAGTCAGTTGATCTGGTTGAGCAAGCTTATTTTGAATATCCCAAAACTCTTCATCACCTGAAAGAACAAAATCAATTGCAGGCATATCTAGGGCTTTCACTTCTTGGGCCATATGCGCCACGGTCCAGCCTGTCGGACGAGTAAGTGAACCTTCATCTGCACCTAAACTTCCAAGTAGTGCAGCAAATAAGGTCGATTTACCCGCGCCATTTACACCAGTTAGACCAATCTTCCAACCTGGGTGTAATTGCATAGACGCTTTTTGAAATAAAACACGTCCACCGCGGCGTAAAGAAACTTGGTCAAATTGAATCATCTTATTGTATCGAGGTGAGTTAGGGATGCTGTATTTTAAAGAGAACTGCCGATGAAAACAAAACTTTCCGGATTTTAGTGAGCAGGTATTAATAATTAGATATATCAAGACATCCTAAATTTCGCTATTCATCCGAAATTTTCAAAATATTGAATAAGATAGAATACTTTTAAAAAAATATGGCTAAAATAAAAACAGTTTGAAATTTGGTTGATTAATGAGCTACTAATAAAACTAGACTAAGGAAAGTCAAATGAAAAAAAGATTGGGGATAATTGGTGCAGTATTTTGCTGTGCTGTGGGGACAGTACATGCTGGGCAAAGTGTCTGTGTGTTTGATTTATTAGGAAAGTCAGGTGAGTCCTATAAAATGATGGAAGAGTGGGCGCTTGCAGCGAAAGAATGGCAAGCAGATATCACTTTAATTCCATTTCAAGATGAAGGCTTAGTTGACCGGAGACTGCGTGAAGGAAAATGTGACGCCGCTTATATGACCTCCATGCGGGCGCGAAATTATAATAAATTTGCAGGTTCAATTGATGCGATTGGAGGGGTAACCAGTAATGCAATTGCTCAAAAAGCTATTAGTTATGTTTTAGATAAGCGTAATAAACATCGCATGGTGACTGCACAAAATGGAACCAATTACGAGGTCGTTGGTATTGTCCAGATTGGATTAGCTTATTTATTTGTGAAGGATAAAAATCTCAATTCAATTGAAAAAGTACGTGGGACTAAGTTTGCTATTTTGCAATATGACGCAGCACAAAAAATTATGGTGGAAAGCGTTGGCGCTCAGCCCATTCCTTCAGAAATTACCGATTTTGTGAAAAAGTTTAATAGTGGCCAAGTCGATGCAATTGCGGCACCAGCCTATGCTTATAAACCTTTAGAGATTGGTAAAGGGGTTGGCGTGAAAGGGGCAATGTTTACTTTCCCCGTAGTTAACGTTACGGGTGATTTAATTGCCCGAAGTGATAAGTTCCCCACAGATTTCGGTATAAAGTCACGTGCTTGGTTTATACAAAAATTACCTCAGAATTTTGCCATGATAAAACGGCTAGAAATGGGCGTACCCTCAAAAATTAAAATTAATTTTTCAGCAGAAGACAAAACTAAATATCAAAAAATTTTACGTGAAGGTCGCCTCAGCTTAACAAAACAAGGTGTATACGATGCAACAATGATGAGTGTGCTAAAGCGCGCCCGCTGTACAGTTGAACGGACAAATTTTGAATGTACGCTTAATGGAGAGTAGTTTATTTTTTAAACACAAAAACGCTACATATATTTCAAAGCTGAATATGGGTATGAAAATTGTGAATATAAAAAGTAACTTACGGAAAATTAGCGATTTTTCCTTTTAATAAATAATTTAAAACCAACAAACAATGGTTCAATGAGATAAAAATATTTGAGTAAAAGCTCTATTTTTTTCTAAAAAACATGATTAATATCTGTGTTTGAAAGGAAACTTCAAACAAAAAATCTGTTCCGTGGAAGGATGAAGAAAATGAAAAAAATCGTACTTGCTATGGCTGCCGCTTCTGTTGTTGGTTTTTCTGCTTCAGCGCAAGCAGCGAGTACCGTATGTGTATTCGACCTCTTAGGAAAAGCAGGCGACTCATATAAAATGATGGAAGAATGGGCTCTTGCTGCAAAAGGCTGGGGTACTGAAATTAACTTAGTTCCTCGTCAGGACGAGGCTGTTGCTGATAATGATTTTAAAGCGGGTAAATGTGATGCTGTGGCAATGACAGCAATGCGTGCACGCCAATATAACAAATTCGCAGGATCTATCGACTCACTTGGTGGTGTTCCAAATAACCAAATCGCTCAACGTGCAATTACTTATGTATTAGATGCACGTAATGCAGCAAAAATGACCACAAATATGGGTGGTAAAAAATACGAAGTTGCTGGTATTTCTCCGCTAGGTTCAGCTTTCATTTTCGTACGCGACAAAAACATCAACTCTGTTGAAAAAGCTGCGGGTAAAAAATTCGCTGTACTTGGCTATGACGATGCACAAAAAATTATGGTGCAACGTGTAGGAGCTCAAGCAGTTCTTTCTGATATCTCAAACTTTGCTGCTAAATTTAATAATGGTCAGGTAGATATGGTAGGTGCGCCTGCTTATGCTTACAAACCATTAGAGTTAAATAAAGGTTTAGGCGCAAACGGTGTAATGTGGAACTTCCCTGTATTACACGTTACAGCAGATCTAGTATTACGTTCTGATAAATTCCCAGCTGGTTTTGGTCAAAAATCTCGTGACTGGTTTGTTAAACAGTTACCGAAGAGCTTTGCAATGATCAACCGTTTAGAAGCGCAAATTCCTGGCAAATACAAAATGAACTTAAGTGCAGAAGACAAACTTAAGTATCAAAAAATGTTGCGTGATGGCCGTATGGACTTAACTAAACGCGGTGTTTACGATGCTGGAATGATGTCTGTACTCAAAAAAGCGCGTTGTTCTGTAGACAAAGCTAACTTTGAATGTTCAATGCCTGGTGAATAATCCTAATTTCTTTCAAAAAGCCTAGACTGAGTTCTAGGCTTTTTGTTTTATATGAGCTGTCAGTTCTGCCATTGTGGATAACTAGAAAGACGTTAAGCTAAATTTAGATAAAAACTTCATAAGGAAACATGAAGGTATAAAAATAGATCAAGGACTTGAGTGATTAAAATAATTGCTAATAGATAGGTCATTCGCTATCTATTTTTCAGGGAAATAAAATCATAAAAGCAAATACGGTCTATACAAATATTCCATCATGATTTTTATATGAAGCCTATCCGATTCATACCTGATGGTGTGAAATTTCTTGGTATCGAAAAACAAAAACTCCACAAGGAAAGGAAAAAGAATATGCAATTTTCCAAAACGCTATTACTTGCGATGGGACTTACCACAGTTTCTTTTGCAGCCGAGGCTAAACAAACAGTATGTGTTTTTGACTTCGTTGGAAAAAATGGCGACGTTTATGCGCTGATGAAGGATTATCAACTTGCCGCAAAAAACTGGGGAGCTGATATCGAGCTTAAAGTAAACCAGAATGAAGCCGTGATTGCCGAAGATTTTAAAGCAGGTAAATGTGATGGTATTAGCGTGTCAGGGATGCGCGGGCGTCAATTTAACTCATTTACTGGTTCATTAGACGCAATTGGAGCGATTCCTGACCTCAAGCTTGCTGTAAAAGTGATGCAAGGTTTAGCGAGTCCGACTTTTAGTAAATATATGGTTAATGGTCGCTATGAGGTTGTCGGTGTTATTCCGGTTGGTGATGCTTACCTTTTAGTAAATGATCGCAGCATTAATACAGTAGCGAAAGCTGCAGGTAAGAAAATTGCTGTGCTTGATTATGATGAAGCACAAAAAATTATGGTTCAGCAGGTCGGGGCACAGGCTGTGAGTGCTGATGTCACAAATTTCGGTGCAAAATTTAATAACCATCAAGTTGATATTATTGGTGCGCCAGCAGCAGCATTTAAACCTTTGGAACTACAAAAAGGTTTAGGCACAAAAGGTGCGATCGTGAATTATCCAATCTTACAGGTCACAGGAAATATTATTATCCGACCTGATAAGTTCCCAGCTGGTTTTGGCCAGAAATCTAGGGAGTGGGTTTCGGGTCAGCTACCACGTGCTTTTACCATCTTGGGTAAGATGAAAGCTGATATTCCACAAAAATACTGGATGGATGTCCCAGCAGCCGATAAACCGGGTTACCAAAAGCTTATGCGTGAATCTCGAATTAACCTTACACAACGCGGTGTGTACGATAAACGCATGATGAAACTACTATGGCAATTCCGTTGCAAGCAAGATGCTAAAAACTTCGAATGTGGCTTACAGGATGAGAATTACAAATAATCTTGATAAAAATACTCAAGATTCGCTTTAAACTTCGAAGACAGACCCTATATTGATTATGCTATACTCAATATAGGGTCTTTTTTATTTTGAAAGGCACAGCAAAATCCGAGGAACAATCATCATGAATGCCCAAGCTCTAGTTTTGACAGATAATGCTGCCAATAAGGTACGCCAACTCCGTGATAGTGAAGGGAATGACGATCTCATGTTACGTGTATATGTAACAGGAGGCGGGTGTTCAGGGTTTTCGTATGGCTTTAATTTTGCTGAAAGCGTAAATGAAGATGATGCAGAATTTGTAAATGGCGATGTAAAAATGCTGGTTGACTCACTTAGCTACCAATACCTAATTGGTTCAGTAGTTGACTATGTAGAAGGTCTTGAAGGTTCGCGTTTTATCGTACAAAACCCGAATGCAACAACAACATGTGGTTGTGGTTCTTCATTCTCGATTTAATAGAATTTTAAAATTTAAAAAACCTCTCTATTTTGAGAGGTTTTTTTATTGATCAAATCATTATTTTTTACGGACAGATTCTAAAAAGTATTGCACCAGTTCAGGCGCATTCTGATAGGGAATCCAATGCGACGCATCCATAAAAACTGCTTCATAACTATTTTTAAAATAATGTGAGTTTAGCTCGGCGCTTTTTTCTGTAACGGCAATATCATGTTTACCCCAAATAAAAAGAGTGGGGACGTCTATAGCTTTAAATGGATTTTGAGGTTTGTCCCAAAAAAAGCCACGATACCAATTCAACGCCGTGGTTAATCTATTTTCCTTTATAAACTCAGCCTCAAATATCGCAATTTGCTGTTCAGTCATGCCTGATGACTTTAGAAACCTACGACCCAATTTAGGTATCTTTTTAAATAAAAGTTCGGGCAGAATCGGTAACTGAAAAATTGCAAAATAATAAGATTTAAAAAGTTGTCTACTGCTTAAACAAGCTTTTAAAAATGCAGCTTGGTGGGGCACAGAAACTAAAGTGAGATGTTGAATATATTGTGGATACTTTATAGCAACGCCCGAAGCGATTGCCGAGCCCCAGTCGTGCCCCATTAAATAAACTGGCTGGCCAAGCTGTTTAATTAAACTTGCTACGTCTTCTATAAGTTGACTCAAGGAATATTGAAATCGGCTTTGAGGTCTAGCATTTAAACTATAACCACGTTGATGAATCGCAAGTGTTCTAAATTGATGCTCATGCAATAATTCCGAAGTCTGCTCCCAACTATGAGCAGTTTCTGGAAAACCATGCAATAAAACAACGAGAGGACCATCTATAGGGCCTGAATCAATCACATCGAATGTCCAAGCCCCGCGTGTATATTGATGAATACGTTTGGTCAGATCCATAACAACATGCCTTACTTATTTTTGTTGGCATTTATCATGAGTTTTTATGCTCATTTAAATAACAGCATTTCGGGTCAGTAAATGTGTTATGAGGTCTAATCTGTCTAATTAAATCGCAAAGGTAGCTTTATACCGCCGTGATCGTACCTAGGATTCTGAAATCCGAAGCACCTGTTACTGCTGGCAAATTACCACTTAAACCATCTACAAAGCGCATTGCTAACCATGCAAATGCTGTAGCCTCGACCCAAGTAGGGGAAAGTCCTAACACATCGGTAGGTTGAACAGACCAATTGTGCTTACGTAAACGCCAGCGTAATTGTTCTAACAAATAAGAGTTATAAGCACCACCGCCACAAACATATACTTCACCTGTTTCCATCTCAGAGCGATAAATCGCTTTTTGAATGGCACGCACAGTGAGTTTTAATAAGGTGGCTTGGATGTTTTCAGGTGTATCTTCTAACTCATCGTAAGTTAAATCATTTCGCCAATCGATTAACTGATCATCTAACCAATCAATATTAAAGTCTTCACGTCCTGTGCTCTTAGGTGGTTCTTTAGAAAAATACTCATGCGCATGAAGACGATCGAGTAAAGAGCGAATAGGATGACCATAAGCTGCCCAGTCACCATTTTCATCATATGGATGACCTGTATGGCGATGGCACCAAGCATCCATCAAAATATTTGCAGGACCTGTATCAAAACCAAATACGCCGACACTGTTATTGGCAGGCAGCATACTCACATTAGCAATACCACCCAAATTCAAAATTACACGATGAATACTTGGATGTTGAAATAATGCTTGATGGAAAGCTGGAACTAATGGCGCGCCTTGACCACCTGCTGCCATATCTCTACGACGGAAATCTGAAACAACCGGAATCTGAGTGATTTCAGTAATAATGTTTGGATCACCAATTTGTAGCGTAAAGCCATGTTCTGGACGATGACGAATAGTTTGTCCATGCGAACCAATTGCTTTTATTTGGCTACGGTCTAATTGGTGCTTTTCAATGAGAGTATTAATTCCATGACCAATCATTTGGGCTAGAGCAACATCAGCTTTACCCATGCGGTCAATTTCATTGTCATCAGGTAAAGTTAATGCCATAAGCTCATCACGTAACTCGGGTTCGAATGGAACTGTAAGAGTGGCATGAAGCTGTAGTGGCTCAAATGAAGCCGCAACAATATCCACACCATCCATACTAGTGCCAGTCATTACGCCGATATAGATTGCGCTCATATGCAACTTCCCCTGCAAGACGCTGAAAAAATGTTAGTATATCGCACAAATTGAATAACTGATGTGTTTAGGTTTTGTGATGTCAAATTTCTTGCCCGCCGAAGAACAGCTTGCCCTCATCCAACGAGGCACGCACGAAATTATTTCAGAAGAAGATTTACTGAAAAAGCTTAAAGAGAATCGCCCTCTTAAAATTAAAGCTGGTTTTGACCCTACAGCACCAGATTTACATTTAGGACATACGGTTCTTATTAATAAACTAAAAACTTTCCAAGACTTGGGCCATGAGGTTACCTTCTTAATTGGTGACTATACAGCGATGATTGGTGACCCAACTGGTAAAAGCGCAACTCGTCCGCCGTTGTCACGTGAACAAGTAGAAGCCAATGCTAAAACTTATCAAGAACAAGTTTTCAAAATATTAGATCCGAATAAAACAAAAGTACGTTTTAACTCAGAATGGTTTAATCAAAAGTCTGCTGCTGACCTTATTCAATTAGCAAGTCAGCAAACCGTATCACGTATGTTAGAGCGTGATGACTTTACTAAGCGTTATAGCAATCATCAGCCGATTGCAATTCATGAGTTTTTATATCCTTTAGTTCAAGGTTATGACTCAATTGCGCTTGAAGCTGACGTTGAGTTAGGCGGTACAGACCAGACCTTTAACTTACTTATGGGTCGTACTTTACAAAGCCGTTATGGCCAAGAATCTCAAGTGTGTATCACTGTGCCGATTCTAGAAGGTCTAGATGGCGTAAATAAAATGTCTAAATCTTTAGGTAACTATATTGGTGTATTTGATACACCAGGGGCCATGTACCAAAAAGTTTTATCAATGCCAGACTCTTTAATTGAACGCTATTTCGATTTATTAAGCTTCAAATCTCTTGATGAGATCAAAGCTCTATTAGATGAAATTGCTGCTGGTCGTAATCCGCAAGAAGTAAAACGTATCCTTGCGCTTGAGCTGGTTGAACGCTTCCATGATGCAGAAGCTGCTGCTAATGCCCATAAGAGTGCTGGTAACCGTATTACAGAAGGTGAAGTACCTGAAGACACACCAGAAGTGACTATTTCACTTGGTGAGTTTGGAGGGGAAATCTTTATTGCTACGATTTTACGTGTAGCAGGCCTAAATCCGAATGCAGCTGCGGCAAAAGATGCGGTAGCTCGTGGTGCGGTAAAAGTTGACTGGAATGCTGTTGATGCAAGCTTCTCTGTAAAAGAAAACGGAAGCTTTATTATTCAATCAGGTAAAAAAGCAATTGCACGTGTAATTTTCACTGACTAATAAAAAAGTTATAGATTAAAAAAGCAGGAGTAATCCTGCTTTTTTTATTTCTGGATCACAAAATCAATTAAAGCGTTCCACGTGGAACCATCTAAACATAATTAATAGTTAAGAATTAAATTAAAAATAATAAGAAATATAAAGCAGGGTAGAGTATTTACTCTATTATTTCTTTAGATTCTTTAGATTCTTTAGATTCTTTAGATTCTTTAGATTCTTTAGATTCTTTAGATTCTTTAGATTCTTTAGATTCTT
>NZ_JAVQNO010000003.1:0-33867 GCF_031799025.1 Acinetobacter sp. V115_6
ACACCTGGTGTCGTGTCATCTGTACTGCTTCCTGACCCCTTGATCCCTTGATCAGCGCCAACATTGTCCAGATAGCCACTCGGCACTGCAGGTGTAGCCGGCGGTGTATTATCTATTGGTGTTGAGTCATCATTATTATCACTATTCGATGCTGCAGCGATAATACCGCCAGCAACTAAAGGAATAGCTGCCCACAACCATGGGTTTACACCCGCATCGTGATAAAGTAATGGTTCAATTGAAGAAATAGGTTGGTAAATAACGTCAGACACCAACTCTTGTGGTGCTTCTGCTGGTAAAGCAGCAGGTAAATCTTCAGCTACAAGTGCTTGTGGTTCAACATCACTGTCTGCATCAGCGTCCGCATCAGCATCGGCGTCCGCATCATTTTCAGCATCTTTGAATTTTGCCCAAATCAACTGTCCATTTTCATCTTGAAAAACAAGACTGTTATCTTTAGGCTCAGCTGTTCCACTAAAGAAGCCTTCAATAACAATAGTCTCGCCATTTTTCAGGCGAATAACTGCATTGGTACCTTCCCTATTCACTTCCAATACATCACTGGCAGCCACTTTTACCAATACGACCGATGCTTCTGAAAGCTTTGCAGAAGTTCCCTTAATTGTTGACAAGGTATCGTGACTATCCTTGGCAATAATTTGTATTTCAGGCATATCTATATTCCTTTTATATTATTGATTTAAATGATTTTATGTATAATTCTTTTTACTTAATCTTTCTAAGTTTTTGACCTACAACTTAAAAACATTAAGTAATGTGATCATTTTTACATTAAACACTTTAAAATAAAAAAAACAAATACTAAAGTACCTAAAGAAAAAATTTTAATTAATAGAAATTATATATAAGTCTTAGTTAAGTTTTTCTTATGTTAATTTAATGAAAAATCACGTTAAACGTTTTATATAAAACAAATTTATTATTTATCCATTTATCATTTGTTGAAAAATCATTTAATTAAAATATTCATATAACAATTATTAACATCTTAATAAAATAAAATATATTATTAATGATATATATAGAAAAAAAAGGCTTTAGGTAATATTTTACTATTACACTAAAACCTCATTTTTAAATATCTTATAAATTTTAAAACTATTTATATTTAGAAATTATCTGGGCTCTCAAATCTTTTTACTTCTTGTAACTTATTCGGGTCATGCATTGTTGCAATTCCATCCTCTGTTTTTTGGTCTACAAGAATATCTGGATTATAAACGGTGATTGTTTCTCTACCCAGCGCATCCTCCCCCACAATATACTGAAAACCTCTTCGGTTCATCTTATGGCATAACCTTTGATAGAAGCCTTTTAAGCCTTCAGTTTCTTCGTTAGGGTTGTAATAAAAAGCATTCATCACAGCTGGTAAGCCTAGGCCGCACACAATACCTGATAACAATACACTAATAAATGTATATCCAATCAGGATACTACTATAGGGACTTAAGGCAGGGATATTAGCTACTGCCAAAATCAATGCAAGTGAAATTCCTCCTCGTACCCCACCCCAAGATAAAATAGTCAAACTACCGTTGTAGCTTTTAGTTCTACGCATTGTGGGGAAAAAAGCGAAAGCCATAAAGTTGGCAGCAAAACGAGAAATATGAAGAATAAAGAATGCAACAATACCGCCTAAAATCAGGCTAAAGTTTAGATCAAGAATAAATAACTCTAAGCCAATTAAAGTAAATAAGAATGAGTTAATGATTCCTTCTACTGTATGCCAAAAATGATTAACTTCTTGAATCTCTCGCTCTTCTCGTATTTCCTTCCATTTGTTTCCAACAATTAAACCGCCAATTACACAAGCAATCGGTGCTGATGCATGTGCAAACAAAGCAACCAAATATGCTCCACTTGCAAGTAAAGCTGTTGTTAAAATCAGGGACTCCATTTCGTGTTTACCACGTAATAGACGCAACACCCCTACCCCAAATGCCCAACCAATCCCGACGGCGACAACAATTTCATAAAGTAGAGCTTCTAATGTTGCCACCAATGAAAAATGTTCACCCTGTAAAACATTAAGTAAAGTCATAAACAATGCAATACACATTGCATCATTAAATAATGATTCACCTTCTAGCTTAACAATTAAATGATGTGGTGCTCGAATCGAACTAAGTACACCTTTAATACCAATTGGGTCTGTTGCCCCTAAAGCTGCACCTAAAAGTAATAGCACCAGAATTGGCACATGATATCCAACCAGTAATTGGAATCCGTAAAGTAAACTGCCAAATAATACGGCGCAGAGTACTAAAGCAATCGTTGCCAGAATACTAATTTGCTTCCAATAACTTTTTAGATCTGAAATTTTAAATTTGAGTGCAGAAGAAGTTAGAATAAAACAAATAACACCATTAATTAAAAAATCATAAAAATCGATATGGCGTACTGCTTCTTCAATATTATGAATGTTAATAGTAATAAACTGGTTACCATTTAGTAGGCTGGCACCCCACTGTAGAATAAAGACAAAAATTGCTGAGACCAGAGGTACGCCAATCGCCTGTGGAAAGCCTAAAATACGCTTATTAAAGATCGTGGTTGCTATTGATAATGCAAAAACCACTGTAAAAGCTTGTAATAGAAAAAAATTACCCATGAATACCCTTCTTCTGGGTCAACGACCAAATAAAAACTTTGCTAAATCGACCTAACTCATTAAAAAGCTGACATAAACAATGCCATAATCATAAAAAACAGAAATTAGGACACAAGTTTACCGAATTGATAGAACAATCTATCAATCAGTTAAATTTCTTAACATTATTTATAGTTATGATCTGAAAAAAAGATGAGCTTATTAAATATGTTTAACAAGACTCATCCTATAAAATTTTAAACTGGATTATTAAAAGTATCGCATTGGTTAATATCACCAGTTTTTAAACCAACCTGAAACCAGTGCATGCGCTGTTCACTACTACCATGAGTAAAGCTATCTGGAACAACCTGACCCGTAGAGCGCTTCTGTAAATAATCATCTCCAATTTTTTGAGCGGCATCCATCGCTTCTTCAATGTCACCTTGCTCTAAAAATTGAGTTCGCTGTTGATTATGACTCGCCCAAATACCCGCTAAACAGTCAGCTTGTAATTCTTGACGAACAGATAATTGATTACCTTCTCTTTGACTGACTTGTGCACGAGCTTGCTGTACTTGCGATGAAATACCAAGCAAAGTTTGAACATGGTGCCCTACTTCATGTGCAACCACATAAGCTTGTGCGAAATCCCCAGCTTGATCTTCCCTAGAAAGTTCAGTTTGGTTCTGCTCACCAGAAATTCCCATTTGCTGACGCATATCTTTAAAGAATTCTGTATCGATATAAACTTTCTGGTCTGCCGGACAATAAAATGGCCCCATAGCAGATTGAGCTGTGCCACATCCTGACTGAATCATTCCACTAAACAAAACTAATTTAGGTGGCGTATAACTTTTACCTAACTGTTTAAATATAGGAGTCCAAGTATCTTCCGTATCAGCCAAAACCGTTCCAACAAAATCCGATGCTTCTTTTTGCTCGGCCGTTAAACTTTCTGGCGCAGTTGCATTTGATTGTTGTGAAGCAGTAACTTGCTGCGTTGCTTGATAAGCCTGTTGTGGATCAACACCAAAGAACTTCCACGCAACAAATGCAACAACCAAACCAATAATACTGATACCGCCAGCTCTAACACCGCCACCACCTCGACGGTCCTCAACATTGCTACTAATTCGTCGACCTTTCCAGCGCATAATTTCCCTCTTCTTTTTAGAATGGCATCATGAACCCGATGCTTTTTTAGGCCACATTTTTTGTATTAAGCTCACAATTAATAGAACAATTGCACCTGCAACAAGTCCTATTCCAAAGTTAATCAATGTTGGTGTTAAAGCACCAATAATGTTACCCACTGCTGGTATTGTTTCCACATGATCCACTGTGTCTTCAGTTAAGTGATGAAGCAATGGAATCGTATGATTAATAATCCCACCACCCACTAAAAACATTGCAATAGTGCCCACGATTGAAAGTAATTTCATCAAAATAGGAGCAAAAGCTAATAGGCCTCGACCTATAGTTTGTTTAAATGAGGTCGACTGTTCTGTTAAATATAATCCCAAATCATCAATCTTAACAATCATACCAACTAGGCCATAAACGCCAATCGTCATCACAACAGCAATAACACTTAAAACGCTTACCTTTGTCATTAAAGTAGCTGTAGCAACTGTACCAAGCGTAATCACCACGATCTCAGCCGATAAAATAAAATCAGTTCTTACTGCTCCTTTTATTTTTTCTTTTTCAAAAGTTGCTAAGTCTAATTCTTCAGTTTCAAGCTCTGCTTTTGCTTCCTCTGATGTAGAAGCTTTTTTATGCATAATGGTATGAAGAACTTTCTCTACTCCCTCATAACATAAAAATAACCCCCCGAGCATTAATAGCGGGTTAATAAGCCAAGGTGCAATCACACTAATTAACAATGCTAAAGGAACTAAAATAAGCTTATTAACAAATGAGCCTTTAGCCACTTTCCAAACAATAGGTAGTTCGCGATCTGCGCGCACACCTGTTACTTGCTGAGCATTTAAGGCCAAATCGTCACCTAAAACTCCGGCAGTTTTCTTGGCTGCCATTTTGCTCATTAAAGCAACATCATCTAAAATTGTTGCTATATCATCTAGTAATAAAAGTAAGCCACTCGCCATTTCTTATCCAAGTTTGTATTTATTAAGGCTATTGTAAGATGATTTTTTTGAATTTCTGTAATTTTACTGAATAAATTCACAATATTATTTTAAGAAAAGTTTCCCCAATCGCTGACGAAAAAAATTTATTTCCCGTACAATAATGCCAATCTTTTATATTACAGGGCTTACTACCCCTGATTAAGCCAATACGATAGTGGAATAAATAATGAGTAATGTTGATCAGCGTCCAATTATTTTGACAGGCGACCGCCCAACCGGACAACTTCACCTTGGGCATTTTGTCGGTTCTTTGCGTTCTCGTGTAGGTTTACAGGATAGCCATCATCAACATCTCTTATTAGCAGATGCACAAGCACTAACAGATAATGCAGATAATCCAGATAAAGTTCGCCGTAATATTTTAGAAGTTGCTCTAGATTATTTAGCTGTAGGCATTGATCCAACAAAAACCACCATTTGTGTTCAATCTTGCTTACCAGCACTCAATGAACTCACAATGCTCTATCTTAACTTTGTGACAGTAGCGCGTTTAGAACGTAACCCCACCATTAAATCTGAAATTCAAATGCGTGGTTTTGAGCGTGACATTCCAGCTGGTTTCCTCTGCTACCCTGTTGCACAAGCGGCTGATATTACTGCTTTCAAAGCAACTGTGGTTCCAGTAGGTGAAGATCAGATTCCAATGATTGAACAAACCAATGAAATTGTACGTCGAGTAAATCGCCAAATCGGTCAAGATCTTTTGCCTGAATGTAAAGCTTTGCTTTCTAATATGGCACGTCTACCTGGTTTTGATGGTAAAGCGAAAATGTCTAAATCATTAGGCAATACCATCGTTTTAAATGCTTCTGATAAAGACATTAAAAAAGCTGTTAATGCGATGTACACTGATCCAAATCACCTTCGTATTGAAGATCCAGGTCAAGTTGAAGGCAATATTGTATTTACTTATTTAGATGCATTTGATCCAAATAAAGAAGAAGTTGAAGAATTAAAAGCACACTATCGTCGCGGTGGTCTTGGTGATGGTACGGTTAAAAAACGTCTTGAAAGTGTCTTAAAAGAGTTAATTACACCTATTCGTGAACGTCGTGAAGAACTTGCTAAAGATCCTGACTATATTATGGATGTTTTACGTCAAGGTACAGATAAGTGCCGTCTTATTACTCAACAGACTTTAGACGAAGTTAAAGATGGTTTAGGTTTATTTAAATTTTAATCCTTTTTGAAAACTAAAAGCCCTTCGGGGCTTTTTTTATTTATTAGATTCAATAATATTCATTTTTTAGAATTACTAATGTATTGACAGCCATTCACAGGCTTTTACCCTATTAACGTGAAGTAACACTTATTAACGCTAATAGCGATGAAGAATATCTTAACTTTATCTATTATCCTCTATGTAGGTTACATCATATGAGCCTCACGACATTTCTCCTTAAACCGAAACTGTTTTTACAGATTCGTTGTTCTACGCAATGATCACCCCAATCATTGCGTATTTTTTTTGCCTAAAAATTTTATTTATGAATTAGCTATACTTATAAAAACTCTTATTTTTCTTTAATAAATAAAAAAACACCGCATCATTTTTCAGATGCGGTGCTTTTTAAGATTCAGCGTAAAGCGATTAAGCTAAACCTTTCTCTTTTAAAACTTGCAACATAGTTGAACCAAGCTCAGCTGGGCTACGAGTGTAAGCCATACCTGCTTTTTCAAATGCAGCGAATTTCTCTTCAGCAGTACCTTGACCACCAGAAATGATCGCACCAGCGTGACCCATACGCTTACCTTTAGGAGCAGTTACACCAGCAATGTAACCTACTACAGGCTTAGTCACGTTAGATTTGATGAATTCAGCAGCTTCTTCTTCCGCTGTACCACCGATCTCACCGATCATGATGATTGCATCAGTATCTGGATCGTCTTGGAACAATTGAAGCGCTTCGATTTGGTTCATACCTGGGATTGGGTCACCACCGATACCGATACAAGTAGATTGACCTAAACCAAGCTTAGTTGTTTGAGCAACAGCTTCATAAGTCAATGTACCTGAACGCGAGATGATACCAATACGACCTGGTTGGTGAATGTGACCAGGCATAATACCAATCTTACATTCGCCCGGAGTGATCACGCCTGGACAGTTAGGACCAACTAAACGAGTACCGTTACCGTTAGTTTCTAAATAGCGTTTTGCTTTAAGCATGTCGATTGTTGGAACACCTTCAGTGATCACAACGATTAGGCCAACACCTGAATCAACCGCTTCAACGATTGAGTCTAAAACGAATGGAGCTGGTACATAGATTACAGATGCATCTGCATTTGTTTCACGTACAGCTTCTTTCATTGTGTTGAATACTGGTAAGTCAAGGTGAGTAGTACCACCTTTACCTGGAGTAACACCACCAACAACTTTTGTACCGTAGTCTAAAGCTTGTGCAGAGTGGAAAGTACCGTTTTTACCAGTAAAACCTTGTACCAATACTTTAGTGTCTTTATTAATTAATACGCTCATGATTGATACTCCCCTTACGCTTTAACTGCAGCTACAACTTTTTCTGCGGCATCAGACAAGCCGTTCGCAGAAATTAATTTCAAACCAGATTCATCAAGTAATTTAGCACCTAACTCAGCGTTGTTACCTTCTAAACGAACAACAACTGGAACAGTTACGTTTACTTCTTGAACCGCTGCAATAATCGCTTCAGCAATCATGTCACAACGTACGATACCACCAAAGATGTTGATTAAAACACCTTGTACAGATGTATCAGCAAGGATGATTTTGAACGCTTCGATTACACGCTCTTTAGTTGCACCGCCACCAACGTCAAGGAAGTTTGCAGGCTGACCACCATAAAGTTTAATGATGTCCATAGTTGCCATTGCAAGACCAGCACCGTTAACCATACAACCGATGTTACCTTCTAAAGCAACATAGTTAAGATCAAATTCAGATGCTTTTAATTCACGCTCATTCTCTTGAGATTTGTCACGTAAAGCAGCAACTTTAGGTAAACGGTAAAGCGCGTTAGAGTCGATACCTACTTTCGCATCAACACATAAAATTTCGCCATTTTCACGAACTGAAAGTGGGTTAATTTCAAATAATGCAAAGTCATTTTCAACAAATGCTTGGTAAGCAGCTGTCATGATTTTTACAAATTGACCGATTTGCTTGTCTTTCAAACCTAAAGCAAACGCAACTTCACGTGCTTGGAATGGTTGTAAGCCAACTAATGGATCAACTTCAACTTTGATAATTTTTTCTGGAGTTTCTTCTGCAACTTTCTCGATTTCTACACCACCTTCTGTAGAAGCCATGAAAGTAATACGACGGCTAGAACGGTCTACAACCGCACCTAAGTAAAGCTCACGCTCAACTGGGTATACGTCTTCAGCAACAATAATGCTGTTTACTGGTTGACCATTTGCATCTGTTTGATACGTTACAAGACGAGTACCAATGATATTGTTTGCAAATTCGATAACGTCTTCTTTAGATTTTGCAACTTTAACGCCACCAGCCTTACCACGACCACCAGCATGAACTTGCGCTTTCATTACCGCGAATTTACCACCAAGCTGTTCAAATGCAGCAACTGCTTCGTCTGCATTGGTAGCCAAGATACCTTCTTGTACTGGCATACCATATTCTTTCAATAACGCTTTAGCTTGATACTCATGTAAGTTCATTTAGTTACCTACTTAACTTTGTTTGTTGTCTTCAATTTGCGCAACATTCTCATGTTACATATGCAAATTGCTGTCTACGTCTTTCACCTTGATGCTTTTTTAATCACACCATCGAATGTGAAAAAGAGCGGAGAACCGCTCTTTATTTTATTTACGCTTACGTTGAATCGCGTGAATTGCACGACCATCTACAGCAAGTGCAGCTTCATGAACAACTTCAGAGAATGTTGGATGACCAAATGTCATTAACTGAAGATCTTCAACAGAAGATACAAATTCAAGAGCGATCATACCTTGGTGTACGATATCAGATGCAGCAGGTCCAATAACATGCATACCTAATAAACGGTCAGTTTTTGCATCAGCAACAAACTTAACAAAACCAGCACCTTCACCCGCCGCTAAAGCACGACCATTTACAGCAAAACCGAATTGACCAGTTTTAACTTCATGACCTTTTTCTTTAGCTTGTTCTTCAGTTAAACCAACCCATGCCGCTTCCGGATGTGTATAGATAACAGAAATGATTGTGTCATAGTTCACTTGAGCTGCATGACCGTGAATACGTTCAACAGCCATTACACCTTCTTCCATTGCTTTATGAGCAAGCATTGGACCACGAACCAAGTCACCAATCGCATATACACCTTCTACAGAAGTTGCACAGTGATCATTTACTTCAACTAGACCGCGTTCAGTCAATTTAATGCCTGAATCATCTGCCAATAAACCTTCTGCATAAGCTTTACGGCCTACACAAACGATTAATTTGTCAAAAGTCTGAGTTTTTTCTTCGCCGCCTTGAGTGTATTTAACAGTCACTTCACGACCATTAATTTCAGTACCAGAAACTTTAGCACCGATACGAATATCAAGACCTTGCTTAGTTAAAAGTTTTTGGTAGTCTTTTGCCAAAGCTTTATCAGCCATTGGTAAGAATGCATCCATTGCTTCAAAAACAACAACTTCAGCACCAAGACGACGCCAAACAGAACCAAGCTCTAAACCGATTACACCTGCACCAATTACACCTAAACGTTTAGGTACTTCTGGGAAGTTCAATGCACCAGTTGAATCAACAATAATATCTTGATCTACAGGAGCTACTGGAATATTTACAGGCACAGAACCAGACGCAAGAATAACGTATTTAGGTTCTAAAACTTGAGTTTCACCTTCATGAGAAACGAACTCAACTTTTTTACCAGCAAGTAATTTACCAGTACCTTTTAACCATTCAATGCCATTGCCTTTAAGCAATTGATCGATACCACCAGTTAATTGGTCAACAATTTTGTCTTTACGAGCAAGAAGCTTAGCAAGATCAAAATTCACTTCACCTGTAGTGATACCGTGATCAGCTAAGTGATGTACTGTATCTTCGTAACGGTGAGAAGAGTCAAGTAATGCTTTAGAAGGAATACAACCTACGTTTAAGCATGTACCACCTAAAGATGGCTTACCGTTGTGAATACGTTTTTCGATACAAGCGACTTTAAAACCTAGTTGAGCAGCGCGAATTGCAGCTTCATAACCACCAGGACCACCGCCAATAACAACAAGATCAAATTGTTGAGACATTGTTTATCTCCATGGTCCGAGATAGAGGATCACTCTACCTCGGTAATATTATTCGAAGAAATTAAAGATCAAGGATGAGTTTAGCTGGCTCTTCTAACAATTCTTTGATTGCTACCAAGAAACCTACAGCTTCTTTACCATCGATCATACGGTGGTCATAAGAAAGTGCTAAATACATCATTGGCAAGATTTCAACTTGACCATTTACAGCCATAGGGCGCTCTTGGATTTTGTGCATACCCAAAATACCAGTTTGTGGCTGATTCAAAATTGGAGTTGAAAGTAATGAACCGAAAGTACCACCATTAGTAATTGTGAAAGTACCACCAGTCATTTCTTCGATAGATAATTTACCATCACGTGCTTTAGCAGCATATGCACCAATACCAGATTCAACTTCTGCATAGCTCATACGATCAGTATCACGTAATACTGGTACAACAAGACCGCGATCAGAAGATACTGCAACACCGATGTCATAGTAACCGTGATAAACGATATCGTCGCCATCAATTGAAGCGTTTACAGCTGGGTAGCGTTTAAGCGCTTCAGTTGCTGCTTTAACGAAGAATGACATGAAGCCTAAACGAGCGCCATGACGTTTTTCAAAAGCATCTTTATATTGCTTACGCAATTCCATGATTGGCTTCATGTTAACTTCGTTGAATGTAGTTAACATTGCAGTTTCTTGAGTTGCAGCAAGAAGACGCTCAGCTACACGCTTACGTAAGCGAGTCATTGGAACGCGTTTTTCGATACGCTCACCAACAGCTACACTTAAAGGAGTAACGTTAGCAGCTGGTTTAGCTTGATGGTTTGCAACATCTTCTTTAGTGATACGACCACCACGACCAGTACCTTGTACGTCAGCAGCAGCAATACCAGATTCAGTTAATGCTTTACGAACTGCAGGAGCTTGATCAGATACAGTTTCTGTACGCTCAACAACAGGCGCTGCACCAGCTTGAGTTTGAGCAACTGCTTGCTCTACTGCTGCAGGAGCAGCCGCTGCTGCACCAGCACCAGCTTCAAATTGAGCAATAACTTCGTCAGAAAGAACTGTATCGCCTTCATCTTTAATGATTGCAACTAAGCTACCATCAGCAGGAGCAACAACTTCTAAAACAACTTTGTCGGTTTCAATATCACAGATTACTTCATCACGTGATACAGGTTCACCCACCTTTTTGTGCCAAGTTGCGATGGTTCCATCTGCAACAGACTCTGGGAATACCGGTGCTTTAATTTCGGTTGCCATTATTGAGAATCTCCTGATTGTTCAGCTTCGATTGCCAATGCATCATTAATTAGCTGAGCTTGTTGTTTTGCATGCAAGTACGGTGAGCCACAAGCTGGTGCAGCAGAAGCTTCACGACCTGCAAAACTGATACGGATTTGTTTGCCAGATTTTAAGATATCGTCATATAAACGCGGTGCGATAAATAACCATGCGCCTTGGTTCTTCGGCTCTTCTTGTGCCCAAACAAGTTCTTTCACGTTTGGATATGCAGCCAAGATTTCCGCAAGACGTTGCTCTGGATATGGATACAACTGTTCAATACGTACAATTGCGACATTAGTTAAGTTTTGTTCACGACGTTTTTCAAGTAAGTCGTAATAAACTTTACCGCCACAAAGTACAAGACGAGTTACATCTGACTTGTTAATTTGATCAATTTCGTCAATTACAGTTTGGAATGAACCATTCGCAAGCTCTTCTAAAGTAGAAGTAGCAAGTTTATGACGAAGTAAAGATTTCGGTGACATTACAATCAATGGCTTACGAATTGGGCGTACAGCTTGACGACGTAATGCATGGAAAATCTGCGCAGGTGTCGTTGGAGTGATCACTTGCATGTTGTCTTCAGCACATAACTGTAAGAAACGTTCTAAACGAGCTGATGAGTGTTCTGGGCCTTGACCTTCGAAACCGTGTGGTAACAACATTGTTAAACCACAAACACGTTCCCACTTAGTCTCACCAGAAGCAATAAACTGGTCAATCACAACTTGAGCACAGTTTACGAAGTCACCAAATTGTGCTTCCCAAATAATCAAGCTCTTAGGAATTGTAGTTGCGTAACCATATTCGAATGCAAGAACTGCTTCTTCAGATAAAAGAGAGTCGTAAATCGCAAAACGCGGTTGGTTCTCTTTCACATGACAAAGTGGAATGTAAGTTGAACCATCAGCTTGGTTATGCAATTTCGCATGACGGTGTGAGAAGGTACCACGACCCACGTCTTCACCAGTAATACGAACTAGATAATCTTCATCTAATAAAGTTGCATAAGCTAAAGTTTCTGCTGCACCCCAGTTTAAAGGAGTTTCACCAGTTTGCATTTTTACGCGGTCTTCAATTACTTTTTGAACCTGACGCTGCATTACAAACCCTTCAGGCAGTTTGCTCATGCCCTCGCCTAATTCTTTTAAGCGATTTAAATCAAATGAAGTATCCCAATCGTCTGTGTAGTCATGGCCCAAATATGGCGTCCAATCAACAAACATTTTGGTATTTGGTTCAAGAATCAATGCATTTGCTACATGATTACCCGCTTCTAAATCAGAACGGTAATCTTCAACCATTTGGTCTGCTTCAGCACGATCAAGTACTTTCTCTTGAACAAGTTGATCAGCATAAAGTGTACGAGTAGTCGCTTTCTTCGCAATTACTTGATACATCAATGGTTGTGTGCCAGATGGCTCATCTGCTTCGTTATGGCCACGACGACGATAACAGAACAAATCGATAACAACATCTTTACGGAATTCGTGGCGGAAATCATGTGCTAATTGAGTAGCAAAGATAACAGCTTCAGGATCATCGCCATTTACATGGAAAATTGGCGCCTGAATCATTTTAGCAACGTCTGTACAGTATTCTGTAGAACGTGCATCACGAGGATCAGAAGTTGTGAAACCTACTTGGTTGTTCACAATAATATGAACTGTACCACCAACCGTATAGCCACGAGTTTGTGACATTTGGAAGGTTTCCATATTCACGCCCTGACCTGCAAATGCCGCATCACCATGAACAATAACTGGTAAAACGTCATCACCGCCAATGTCTCTACGACGTACTTGACGTGCACGTACAGAACCTTCAACTACAGGACCAACAATTTCCAAGTGAGATGGGTTAAATGCTAATGCCAAGTGAACTTCGCCACCTGGAGTCATTACATTACTTGAGAAACCTTGGTGGTATTTAACGTCGCCAGAACCTTTTTTATGAATTGATTTACCTTCGAACTCACCAAATAAGTCCGCAGGGTTTTTACCCATAATATTCACAAGAAGGTTTAAACGGCCACGGTGTGGCATACCGATAACAACTTCTTTACAACCTACAGCACCAGCACGCTGAATAATCTCGTTTACCATAGGAATAAATGATTCGCCGCCCTCAACACCAAAGCGTTTAGCACCAACGTATTTATTACCAAGATATTTTTCAAGACCTTCAGCAGCAGTTAAACGCTCTAAGAAGCCTTTCTTTTGATCATTTGTGTAATTGAATTTACCACGGGCACTTTCAAGACGTTGTTGAATCCAACGTTTTTCTTTTGTGTCCACGATATGCATGTATTCAACACCGATCGAACCACAATAGATTGCTTCCATTGCTTCAATCATTTCAGCAAGCGTTGCTTCGCTTTTGCCGATTTCAAGATTGCCGGTATTAAATACAGTGTCTAAATCTGATTTGGTTAAACCGTGAGCTGAAAGATCTAAATCTGGAATCTCTTCACGCTTAGCAAGACCTAATGGATCTAATTTAGCTTTTTGATGTCCGCGATTACGATAAGCAGCAATAAGTTGTAAAACGCCAATTTGACGACGCTCATGCTCAGTACTTACAGTACTTTGTACAACAGGTTGAACACGGTTAGCATTACGTCCTAGTAATAGGAATTGCTCACGCACAGCGCTGTGTGGTTGGTCACCCTTTGGATATTTATCGAAATATTGGCGCCAGTCCTCAGCTACAGAGGTTGGGGAAGTCAGGTACTGCTCGTAAAGTTCTTCAATATACGCTGCACTATCAGCGGAAAGTTCAGTGTCAAGACGCAATGCGTCAGCAACTTCTTGCATTTGTGGACCCATTTCCTATTGCAAAAAATATTACAGGCTGCCTTTTAAGCACACCCATGATGCATAATGCCAAATTGGTAAAAAAGGCATTACTTACCCAACAGGTCTTCAAGACCATGGGGCGTCATACTACCTAGAGAGAAAACTCCATAGGTAATTAATGAATCACAACGCCCTCAATGGCATCATCACTCACCTTATACTCGATTAAAACCGAGCAATTTTTTGCAAATCTTTTTAGAAAAATTAACTTTAAAATTAACTTTTCTAAAATGACTTTAACCATAAAAATTAAGCACAGATCTAAGATCGTGCTACTTAAATTAATTTCACTAGTATACGCTTTTTTCACCTATAACTTTGTGGCAAATCGTATCATGTTCTTAAACATCGATTGATTTTTTTGACACATACCACCTATAAATTGGCGAAATACATAAGCGATTTTATCTTTTAATATATGGTGCAATATATAAAATCCTCGCTCTTTTCGACCAAAGTCTAAAGTTTACATTATAAAATTAAAAAAAAACGCACATCAAGGATGCGCGTTTTCTATTTGTGCAGAATTAACCCGCTTGATCTAATAGCATGTTACGGATGTGACCGATTGCTTTAGTCGGGTTTAGACCTTTAGGACATACTGACACACAGTTCATAATACCTTTACAACGGAACAAACTGAATGGATCGTCAAGACGAGCCAAACGGTCTGCAGTAGCAGTATCACGAGAGTCGATAATAAAACGGTATGCATTCAACAATGCTGAAGGACCCAAGAATTTATCAGGGTTCCACCAGAATGATGGGCATGAAGTTGAACAACATGCACAAAGAATACATTCATACAGACCATTTAAGTGTTCACGCTCTTCAGGAGACTGCAAACGCTCTTTAGGTGGAGCTGGTTGGTTATTGATCAAGAATGGCTGAATTTTGTCATATTGATCATAGAATTGGTTCATATCAACAACCAAATCTTTAACAACCGGCAAACCTGGTAATGGACGAATTACAATTTTCTCAGGCAGGTCGTTTAAATTCCATAAACAAGCCAAACCATTTTTACCATTAATGTTTACACCATCCGAACCACAAATACCTTCACGGCATGAACGACGGAACGTTAATGATTCATCTTGAACCTTCAAAGCAAGTAATGCATCAAGCAACATACGGTGCTTATCAGTCAATTCAAGCTTGAAAGTTTGCATGTACGGCGCTTTATCCTTATCAGGATCATAGCGGTAGATTTCGAATGTACGAGTACCTCTACTCATCTTTATACTCCCGATTAGAATGTACGTGGTGCTGGTGGAATTGCATCAACAGTCAACGGTTTGAAGCGCACTGGCTTATATTCCAAACGGTTATCTGATGAATACCATAAAGTATGCTTCATCCACTCATCATCACGGCGACCGTATGAATAAGTTGGGTGATCAGCTGGCAATTCATAATCAACTACAGTATGCGCACCACGACATTCTTTACGTGCAGCAGCTGAAATTAATGTAGCTTTTGCAACTTCATATAAGTTTTCAACTTCAAGCGCTTCAACACGTGCAGTGTTAAATACTTTAGATTTATCTTTCAAGTGAATGTTGCGCACACGTGGTTCAAGAGCAAGAATCTCTTTAACACCTTTATCAAGCAAAGCTTGAGTACGGAACACACCAGCGTGGTCTTGAACGATATCACGAATCGCATCAGCAACTTCTTGTGCATTTTCACCAGAAGTTGATTCATCCAACTTACGTACGCGATCTAAAGTTTGCTCTAATACATTTGTTGGAAGTGGCGCATATTCATCACCATGATGCTTAGTTACGTAGTCGATAATGTGCTCACCAGCAGCTTTACCAAATACAACCAAGTCAAGAAGTGAGTTAGTACCTAAACGGTTCGCACCATGTACTGATACACAAGAACATTCACCAATTGCATAGAAACCTTTTACAGGTTTAGTGTAGTTGTCTGTACCTGCTTCAGGTAAACACACTTGACCATGCATATTTGTAGGAATACCACCCATTTGATAATGGATTGTTGGTACTACAGGAATTGGTTCTTTAGTAATGTCAACGTTCGCGAATTTTTTACCAATCTCAAATACAGATGGTAAACGCTTCATGATTGTGTCAGCGCCCAAGTGAGTCATATCAAGTAAGATATAATCACCTTTTGGACCACAACCACGACCTTCTTTAATTTCTTGGTCCATAGAACGTGATACAAAGTCACGTGGAGCCAAGTCTTTTAAAGTTGGTGCATAACGTTCCATGAATGGTTCGCCGTCTTTGTTACGAAGGATCGCACCTTCACCACGACAACCTTCAGTTAACAATACGCCTGCGCCTGCAACACCCGTAGGGTGGAATTGCCAGAATTCCATATCTTGTAATGGAATACCAGCACGAGCAGCCATACCAAGACCGTCACCAGTGTTGATATAAGCATTTGTTGATGCACGGTAAACACGACCAGCACCACCGGTCGCAAACAATGTCGCTTTTGCTTGGAATACTGCGATATTACCAGTTTCTTGGTCAATCGCTGTTACACCAAGAACATCACCTGCTTCGTTACGGATCAAATCAAGAGCGATCCATTCAACGAAGAACTGAGTACCCATTTTCACGTTGCTTTGATAAAGCGTGTGTAATAATGCGTGACCAGTACGGTCAGCAGCAGCACAAGCACGTGGAACTGGTTTATCACCATAGTTCGCAGAGTGACCACCGAACGGACGTTGGTAAATTGTACCATCAGCGTTACGGTCAAACGGCATACCCATGTGTTCAAGTTCATACACAACTTTTGGTGCTTCACGACACATAAATTCAATTGCGTCTTGGTCACCTAACCAGTCAGAACCTTTTACCGTATCGTAAAAGTGGAAGTGCCAGTTATCTTCTTGCATGTTACCTAACGACGCACCAATACCGCCCTGAGCAGCAACTGTATGTGAACGTGTTGGGAAAACTTTAGTAAGTACTGCAACTTTCAAACCTGCTTGAGCAAGTTGGTAAGAAGCACGCATACCAGAACCACCACCACCAACGATAACTGCATCGAAAGTGAGGTTTTGAATATTTGAATAATCTTCTTTAGGGGTTATCGCGCCCATGATATCTTCCTATCAATTCGCCCAGAAAATCTGGATACCCCAGATTGCGTACACAAACACTGCAATAATGACAGCCGTCGTCAGTACAAGGCGTAAACCTTTCGCTGAAGGACCCATTTGACGAGTAGTGACATAGTCAGTGAAAACTTGCCACATACCAATCCATGCGTGTGCGATAAGCGATAAAATTGCCAATAAAGAAAAAATCTTCATTGGTAATGTCATCATGAAACCAGCCCACTGTTGATAGTCAAATCCACCTTTGCAGAGAATCCAACCAAAAAGAACAACAGTATAAGCTGCTAATACAACCGCACTTACACGCTGAATAAACCAATCACGAGAACCTGAACCAGTTAAACCTGTAGCACTTTTCATTAGAACATAATCCATACAAAGGCTGCGATAATGGCTACCACAGATAAGATCAATGAAATTGTCGCTGCAATACGACCACTTTGCAGTTCTTCAGCAAAACCTAAATCTGCAAGTAAGTGCTTAACTCCAGCAATAAAGTGGAATATCAAGCCGGCTGCAAATACCCAAACAACAAAACGTACAAGGATATTTCCAAAAACGACATTTTTAACGTAGTCAAATCCTTCTGGTGAAGATAATGATTTATCTAGAATCCATAAGAGAACTGGTACTAATAAGAAAACGATGACACCTGATAAACGGTGTAAAATTGATGCAATAGCCACGGGTGAGCGTAAATTTACCGCTAACACCTGACCCATGGACAAATTGACAGGTCTGTTGCTTTTCACAGCGGGCATCCTGTAGGTAGAAACTCCGACCGGAGTTTGTTGAATTAATTCCAAGGAAAGCTGGCATTGTTAGGCAAGCACAGCTCATGCCTAACCTATAAACGACACTGAATTATAAAACGCGAAGTATCAAAATACAAACAATCCACTTTGCCATTTCAGCAAAAAACTATTAAATAAGAATCATTCACAACAATATTACATTATTAGGTCAATAAAAAAACTATACCTATATACATCATGTCCTTGTTTAAAATAACTTTTTATTTAATTTCATTTTTTCTGAAATTTCTTTTAAATAAGCCGATTTTAGACTAAAGATAAAGTTATAAATTCCTCATATCAATAGAAAAATGATCATAACCCCCTATATTTTCAATGTGAGCCACATTTCAAATAAGTGAACAGACTTATATTTCAGATAGATATTAAGCGATCTACACTAGTTTTTCGAAAGTGAATTTCATTAAAAACAGTTCTTATGATTTTAAACTCATCTGATAAGCTATTTTTTATACAATTAAACTTAAAAAAAGAACAATATTCTTTGTTACAACTAAATAGAAATACAATTTTTTTTGAGTATAAATTTGAAATTACATCATGAGTTTTATGATTTTTTTAAGGGGATTGGCATTTTCTACCGTCTTATTATTTTGAATTACAATTTATAAATTTGCTTACAATTGTACTCATCCTTCATTTTTTTTCTGCACGTTCTTGTTGAATTGACTTATTATACCATCCCGATGCAGTGATTTTACTGACTTTTTTGCTCGGGTCTTGATGACTAACTCTCTGTGGGAACGTCATTTTTTATCCATAAGTATAATTGACAAAATTTCAGTACTCACTAATCTTATAGCAAATTTTGACACCGTCTGATTCGCACATGAGAACATTAGGATTTCGAGTCAGATCAACATTCACCAGGACAGGAGATCTATTGAATGTCTGAAGCAAATGGCAAAAAAGCCGTATTACATCTTGATGGCAAAGAAATTGGATTACCAATCTACAGTGGCACTTTAGGTCCAGATGTAATTGATGTCAGCAGCATACTGAAAGAAGGTCATTTTACTTTCGATCCTGGTTTTATGGCGACAGCCGCATGCGAATCTAAAATTACTTTCATTGATGGTGACAAAGGTATTTTATTACACCGCGGCTACCCAATTGATCAGTTAGCAACTCAAGCAGACTACCTTGAAACTTGTTATTTATTATTAAATGGCGAGCTCCCAACTGCTGAACAAAAAGTTGAGTTTGATACGAAAGTACGTGCTCACACTATGGTTCACGATCAAGTTAGCCGTTTCTTCAATGGTTTCCGTCGTGACGCTCACCCAATGGCGATCATGGTAGGTGTTGTAGGTGCATTATCTGCGTTCTATCACAACAACCTAGATATTGAAGATATCAACCACCGTGAAATTACTGCAATTCGTTTAATTGCAAAAATTCCAACACTTGCTGCTTGGAGTTACAAATACACAGTAGGTCAACCATTCATCTATCCACGTAACGATTTAAGTTATGCGGAAAACTTCTTGCACATGATGTTTGCTACTCCTGCTGACCGAGATTACAAAGTTAATCCTGTTCTTGCTCGCGCAATGGATCGTATCTTCACGCTTCATGCTGACCACGAACAAAATGCTTCTACATCTACAGTACGTCTTGCTGGTTCTACTGGTGCAAACCCGTATGCATGTATCTCTGCTGGTATCTCTGCACTTTGGGGCCCTGCTCACGGTGGTGCAAACGAAGCAGTTCTTAAGATGCTTGATGAAATTGGTAGCGTTGAAAACGTTGCAGAGTTCATGGAAAAAGTTAAACGTAAAGAAGTTAAGCTTATGGGCTTCGGTCACCGCGTTTACAAAAACTTCGACCCACGCGCTAAAGTAATGAAGCAAACTTGTGACGAAGTTCTTGAAGCTTTAGGCATCAACGATCCTCAATTAGCACTTGCTATGGAACTTGAGCGTATCGCATTGAACGACCCGTACTTCGTTGAGCGTAAACTTTACCCTAACGTAGACTTCTACTCAGGTATCATCCTTAAAGCGATTGGTATCCCAACAGAAATGTTTACTGTAATCTTCGCTCTTGCTCGTACAGTTGGTTGGATCAGCCACTGGTTAGAAATGCACAGCGGTCCTTATAAAATCGGTCGTCCTCGTCAGCTTTATACTGGTGAAACTCAACGCGACATCAAACGTTAATATTCGAAAGAAAATTAATGAAAAAAAGCTGCCAAAAGGCAGCTTTTTTATTTACGTCTTTTTCTACTCTAGACTTATTCTTCTTCATACATAGTTAACAAGTGATGGCTAATCCCATCTGCTCGCAACCAAGCCAACTCATAGCTCGCTTTAGCCAACGCTAAAACACGTCTTTCAAACTCCACCCATATTGTTTTGACTTGAGACTCCGAAATGCCCAAACCACTCTCGTGTGCTAGATGTTTATTCTTTTCACATATTTTTAAGGCGTGATAAAGCTTACGGCCTTGGCTCGCCCCTTCCATTAATCGAACACGCTTACTTAAAATAAATCCCTCAACATGCTGTAAGTCTGCATGAGGCAGCATCGGTACTAAGATTTGATTCAATTGATCATCTAAACGCTTCCATACAGCCAAACGCTGCTCTGCCGTATAAGTGTTCCATTGAATCACCTCGTGGTTAAAACGGCGACAACCACGACAAACCTGATCACCAAAAACTGTTGAACAACGCCCTGCACATGGGGTGAGAGAGAGCGTTCGATGATCATTACTCAAAACAAACTCCTTAAATAAACCATATACTTTTTATGGTTTTCTCGCTTATTACAAATTTTCGCGCTAAAATATGCGCCTTAAATTTCTATCTTAATACATTTGGAGTTTTCCATGAACGCTACTGTAGAACAGCTTGCACCTGTAGAACAGCAAGCGACCGCAGGTTGGGTTGTTGCAGCACTATATCAATTTAAAGAAGTTCAAGATCCTGCCGATCTTCAACAACGTTTATTAGACTTAGTGAAAACAATTAACCTCTGTGGAACTCTGATTGTAGCAGGTGAAGGAATTAATGGTACTGTTGCTGGTGATCGCATAGCAATTGATACACTACATCAGTTTTTGCTCAATGAAGGCTTTGGCGCTATGGAATACAAAGAATCCCATAGTTCTGACAAACCTTTCCGCAAAATGAAAATTAAACTTAAAGAAGAAATTGTGACTTTAGGTGTTGAGGTTAAACCTCGTGACTTAGTCGGTCACTACCTTGATCCTAAAGAGTGGAATGATTTAATCGCACGTGATGATGTAATTTTAATCGACACACGTAATGATTACGAATATAAAGCGGGTACATTTAAGGGCGCAATTGACCCTAAAACTGAAACATTCCGTGAGTTTCCAGAATACGTCAAGAAAGAATTAGAGCAACATAAAGACAAAAAAATTGCGATGTTCTGTACTGGTGGTATTCGCTGTGAAAAATCAACTTCTTTACTTCTTCAAGAAGGATTTAAAGAGGTTTACCATCTTAAAGGCGGTATCCTTAAGTACCTAGAAGAAACCCCTGCTGATGAAAGCTTATGGGAAGGTGAATGTTTCGTATTTGACGGACGTACTGCTGTAACTCATGGTGTAGAGGAAGGCGTGAATATTAAATGTCATGCTTGCGGTTGGCCTTTAACTCCTGAAGAGTCTGCTCTACCAAGTTACGAACACGGTGTTTCTTGCGTTTATTGCATCGACAAAACTACTGAAAAGCAAAAAGCTGGTTTCCGTATGCGCCAGTCACAAATTGCTGCTGCAAAGCGTAAACGTCTATAAAACTATAAAATAGTTTTCAAAGGGCACTTAGATTTCTAACTGCCCTTTTTTTATTTTATATCACTTAATTTTTCGTAATAAAAAACGCCCTAGAAAGGACGTTATTTATTATTTCTTCTAATAAATTAATTTGGCGTATGATACATCAAGTATAATTCATTCAAATTATCTGGGATTTCTTCTGCCAGCTCATCCATTAACTGTCCATTACGACGGAAAGATTCCATCTGTGGATCTTCTTCATCAATTCCACTAAATACCATCATTGGTAAAGTTAAATCAATTAATTGTTCTTCATATTCAGGTGCAAACCATGCATCTTCATTTAAGAACATCGCATCAACAAATCCAACACTCCAGTCGCCTAAGCTAGACTCAACATCCGCTTCCTCAATTTCAAACGGAAATTCAATTCCATTTTCATTTGCTAAGTCTTGTCGAATTGACTCTAACCACACTTTGATCTGCTGAATAATTTCGGCAGGAACTTTTTTATGGTTATTATCGAATAATTCATCTAACCAACGATCAAACTGAGGGCCTACTGCAATTGCACACAGAAAACCATGAGTTGCAGCGAAATCCAGACCATACTCATTGTGGTCTCCATCTAGATATTCACTTAATTGGTCTAAATCTAACGCACTCATTGTGTTACCTGACTATAAAAAAGAAATCTACGATAGCATAGCATCTAAGCTGACGATGCCCTATTCAGATTTGATTAGTCTTCATCATCAAGATCATCATCGTCTAAATCGTAATCAAAATCTTTTAACTCACGCTCTAAACGGCGTTGAGCCAATAGATCATCAATTAATCTACGTTTTTCTAATGATTCTTTCGCAGTGATTTTGCCTGATGACTCATCAAAACCGACATCATCATCATCACCGTAGTTATCATCTAATTCAAAATCTGTAGAAGACACTAAAACTACCTCTAATGAAAAAATGTGAATGGGTCTAGCCGCTATTTATCTTGGTTATTAAATCGTGTCAAGTTTTATTTATATTTTTTTCATTAAACTGCATATTTGTACTTTTTTTCGCCCAAAAAATTGTGTATTTATAAAGCTGAACTATTTTTTTGATCAAAAAAAAATTCTATGATTTTTTCGATGATTTAAGCTTGAAAAAAATGATTTTATCCCAATATTCAAAAAACAGACGTGAATTCAAAGATATTTTTTATTTAACGGTTACTGATCAAAGCCAAAACATTTCAAGCAAATTGTGCTATCATGCACGGTTTTTCACTGCCACAGATTCAACAAAGAGTAAGCAAAGATGAGCGATATGCATTCCCCTACTTCTCAAGTAGCGGCTCTGATTAGCCGAGGCAAAGAACAAGGTTACTTAACTTACGCTGAGGTTAACGATCATCTGCCGGACTCGATTACTGAAAGCGAACAGATTGAAGACATCATCCAAATGCTTCAAGACGTTGGTATTCCTGTACACGAGCGTGCACCTGAATCTGACGATACCATGTTCGGTGAGTCGGCTGACGCAACTGATGAGGTTGCTGAAGAAGAAGCTGCTGCCGTACTTGCATCGGTTGAAAATGAGCCTGGACGTACGACAGACCCTGTACGTATGTACATGCGTGAAATGGGTACAGTTGAGCTGTTAACCCGTGAAGGTGAAATCAGCATTGCCAAACGTATTGAAGAAGGTATCCGTGATGTCCTTAATTCAATTGCTTACTGGCCAAATGCTGTTGAAGTTGTATTAAAAGAATATAATGATTTTTTAACTGGCGAACGCCGTCTTGCAGATATTTTATCTGGCTACCTCGATCCTGAAACCGATGAAGATATCCCTGAAGTTTTAGAAGAAGTTGAAGAGCTTGAGGAAGAGGACGAATCATCTTCAAAATCAACCAAAGAAGTTAAGCTTGATGATGACGATGAAGAAGAAGAATCTGAAGGTGATGATGACTCTGAAGGTGATTCAGGTCCAGACCCTGAAGTTGCAAAAGTTCGTTTTACTGAACTTGAAGCTGCTTGGGCTAAAACAAAAGCTGTTGTTGAAAAGCATGGTCGTAACAGTCCAGAGGCTGAAGAAGCTTTAGAAGCTTTAGCTACTGTGTTCATGATGTTTAAATTTACACCACGTTTATTTGACATCATCTCTGAAATGATTCGCGGTACACATGAGCAAATTCGTGCCAATGAACGTGAAATCATGCGTTATGCAGTACGTCGTGGCCGTATGGACCGTACTCAATTCCGTACATCTTTCCCTAAACAAGAATCTAATCCAGCTTGGTTAGATGAACAAATTGCTAAAGCACCTGCTGAAATTAAGGCGCATTTAGAAAAAGTTCGTCCAGATGTTTTAGCATTCCAGCAAAAGATTGCAGATATTGAGAAAGAGCTTAGTTTAAGCGTTGCTGAGATTAAAGATATCTCTAAACGTATGGCAATTGGCGAAGCGAAAGCACGTCGTGCCAAGAAAGAAATGGTAGAAGCCAACCTCCGTTTGGTAATTTCGATTGCGAAGAAATATACTAACCGTGGTTTACAGTTCCTTGACTTGATTCAAGAAGGGAACATTGGTTTGATGAAAGCTGTAGACAAGTTTGAATATCGTCGTGGTTATAAATTCTCGACTTATGCAACTTGGTGGATTCGTCAGGCGATTACCCGTTCGATTGCCGATCAGGCTCGTACGATTCGTATTCCAGTACACATGATTGAAACAATTAACAAGATCAACCGTGTATCTCGTCAATTGTTACAAGAAATGGGGCGTGAACCAACACCTGAAGAATTAGGTGAACGCTTAGAAATGGACGAAGTTAAGGTTCGTAAAGTACTTAAAATTGCTAAAGAGCCTATCTCAATGGAAACACCTATTGGTGATGATGAAGATTCACATCTTGGGGATTTCATTGAAGATCAAAACATCACTTCTCCAATTGATGCTGCGACTTCAGAAGGCTTAAAAGAAGCAACTCGTGAAGTATTGGAAAACTTAACTGAACGTGAAGCAAAAGTATTGAAGATGCGTTTTGGTATTGATATGCCAACCGATCACACACTTGAGGAAGTAGGTAAACAATTTGATGTAACACGTGAACGTATCCGTCAGATTGAAGCGAAAGCATTGCGTAAATTACGTCACCCTTCTCGTTCTGAACATTTACGCTCTTTCTTGGAAAATGACTAAGTTTTGAAAGCTTGAAATTTCAAAACCAAGCCCCATTTAATAGAAAGAGCTATAAACGCCTGCGATAATGCAGGCGTTTCAAATCATGAGGTAACTTATGTTAGACCGCACTCCATCTCGCGAACTACAAGAACATCTTTGGGTATTTCCGATGGATTATCCAATTAAACTTATTGGCGATGCGGGTGAAGAATTACGTGTTGCTGTAGTCGATATTTTGGTAAAGCATTTTCCAGACTTCGACCACTCAACATTAAAAGTTCAAGAATCTCGCACCGGCAAGTATCATTCTTTAACAGCACAATTGCGCTTCGAAGAATTGGAACAAGTTCATGCACTTTATGCTGACTTGGCTGCTTGTCCGCAGATTAGAACTGCGCTTTAATTTTAAGTTCTTCAATAAATACCACAGTCAGGCATTCTTACTGTGGTATTTTTTTGGAAATTTTACAACCTAACGACCACGAAAAACCTTACAAATATTTAGAATTCCTTTTATAAAATCCTTTAAAATTACAGGGTTTTCGGCTTTTATCTAGTAGATATGATCTGGGTGCCGCATAAACTAATTATAGGAAGATATTGTGATGAGCCTTGATAAACCTAACTTAATCATTCGGCAATGGAACGATTTACAAGATTATCAAAGCAAATTTGAAACCATGAAACTCTTAACAAATGAGCGAGATCAAGATACGCCCGATGAGTTATGGTTACTTCAACATCATAATGTTTTAACTCAAGGTCAAGCTGGTAAACCTGAACACATCCTAATTTCATCAGATATTCCAGTAGTACAAACTGACCGTGGTGGACAAGTGACTTGGCATGGACCCGGTCAACTTGTGGCTTACTTCATGTTTGATCTTAATCGTCTAAAGTGGAACGTACGCACATTGGTCAGTTTTGCTGAACAATTCATGATAGATGTTTTAAAAAAATACGGAATTGAAGCGTATGCAAAGCCAGATGCACCAGGAGTTTATGTGGATGGCCGTAAGATTGGTTCCCTAGGCTTTAAAATTCGTCGTGGCCGTAGTTACCATGGGTTAGCGCTAAATCTGGACTGTGCCCTAGATGGATTCCAGACGATCAATCCTTGTGGCTATGCAGGTTTAGAAATGGTGCGTATACAAGATTTGGTGACTCCTTATCCATCATTCACTCAACTTTGCCAAGACTTTATTGAGTATATTAAGAATACTGGGTACTTTAATGACCCAGAAGTCAAAACCGAATAAATCGCTTTGCGATGAAATAAAAATAGATTAGAGTAATTACTCTAAATTTGCTTTTGCATAATTTTAACAAGGGATACGCGAGTGATTTCGACAAAAGCTGTAAAGCCTACTCTGCAACTTGCCTACGTTAAGCTCATGATGGATGTTGTTGGTCGTGGCTTAGTCATGGCAAGTCAAGTGGACTCTGAAATACAAGAGGAAGTATCTAAATTTCCTGTTCACTTTGTACTTTCAATGAATGTTTTCCCAAATGGACCAGCATTTTTTGCTCGAGTCACAGAAGACAAACAGTTAGAGCTACTCAAAAGAGCTGAAAGAAAGCCAGACTTAACTATTACATTCAAACATGTAACTCATGCATTTTTAGTATTTTCTTTTCAAGAAAGTACTGCCCAAGCATTTGCGAATGACCGAATGATTGCTGATGGTGATGTATCTGCTGCCATTCGCCTAGTACGCTGTCTAAATAAAATGGAATCTCTTATTTTACCAAAATTGGTTGCGTCTCTTGCAGTCAAAGAATACCCAACCGAACTCACCCTAAAAGAAAAATTCAACGAAGCTGCAAATATTTACTTAAAAGTAGCTAAGTCCTATTTCAAGCGGAGCGCATAACATGGCTAAACCATATTACGAATTCTTTTGTCCTGTAAAAGTCATTGCTGGTAATGCTGCGTTAGAACATATTCCGTTTGAACTTGCGACTTTAGGCGCAAAACGCCCGCTCATCATTACAGATAAAGGTGTGCGCGCAAATGGCTTACTCAACCCGATTGAAGCTGCATTCAGTACGACTGATGCTGTCATTGGTCATGTGTTTGATGATGTTCCACCAGACTCAAGTTTAGAAGTCGTTCGTCTTGCCGCAGAAGCTTATCGCAAGAATAAATGTGACGCGATTATTGCGGTAGGTGGTGGTTCAGTTATTGATACCTCAAAAGCAACTAACATTTTAGTGTCTGAAGGCGGAGATGACTTACTTCAGTATTCTGGTGCACACAACTTACCAAAACCATTAAAACCATTTTTCGTAATCCCAACTACATCAGGTACGGGATCTGAAGTGACTATGGTTGCCGTGGTTTCAGATACGCAAAAGAATGTTAAATTGGCATTTGCCTCTTATTACTTAATGCCACATGCAGCGATTTTAGATCCACGCATGACGCTTACATTGCCACCTCATTTAACAGCAATGACAGGCATGGATGCCTTAACACATTGTGTTGAAGCGTATACATGTATGGCTGCCAACCCACTCAGCGATGCTTATGCAAGTGCTGGAATTAAAAAGATTAGTGAAAACCTATTTAATGTTCTTGAAAATCCGAACGATTCACAAGGTCGTTTAGAACTAGCACAAGCCTCTACAATGGCAGGTATTGCATTTTCTAATTCAATGGTGGGCCTTGTACATTCTTTGGGTCATGCTTTAGGTGCTGTTGCTCACCTGCCTCATGGTTTATGTATGAATTTATTCTTACCGTATGTACTTGAATATAATAAGCAGGTAAATGGCCAAAAAATTGGTGAATTACTATTGCCATTAGCTGGTGCTGATATCTATGCACAAACTCCAGCAACTCAACGTGCAGACCGAGCAATTGCAACAATTTTGGCAATGCGTGATCGTTTATTTACTTTAACCAAGTTACCACGTACTTTACGTGAAACTGGTAAAGTAACTGAAGCACAGCTCGATGAAGTTGCAGAAAAAGCACTAAATGATGGCTCAATTATTTACAACCCTAAAGAAGCAAGCCTAAAAGATATTCGAGAGATCTTACAAAAGGCATGGTAATACAATAAGTTAAATTATAAACCTCTATGTAAGATCCTGATTTATATATAAAATCAGGATCTTTTTTACAGCTATAAATTTGTACTCATTATTTTATTTGTAAATATGGCAAAAAATTTGCTAAAAAATCGATGAAAGTACTGACAATTTGCATCAATTTAGGATAGATTGGCGCACTTTATCTTTTTCTGTAGGGGGGATCGTTCGTCTCAAACGATCCTTAACACCAAGCTGATCCTTGATCAACGATTATGAGGATAACGCCGTTGACAACTATCTCTGGGACTCCGTCTGTAGTTAAGCTACAAAAAACGCTAGGTCTTTGGCATATTATTATTATTGGTTTAGCCTATATTCAGCCAATGACATTATTTGACACATTCGGCCTAGTTTCCGAAGAAAGTCATTACCATGTTCCGACTTCGTATATTTTTGCATTAATTGCCATTTTGCTAACATCGATTAGTTATGGACATATGATTAAGCGCTATCCATCTTCAGGTTCAGCTTATACCTATGCACAAAAATCAATTCACCCTAATGTTGGTTTTATGGTGGGTTGGTCATCTTGGTTAGATTATTTGCTTTCACCAATGGTCAATATTATTTTGGCTGGCATTTATCTTGATGCATTATTCCCTACAGTCAATCATTGGGTATGGGTAATTGTATTAACCGCTTTCATGACTGGTATCAACTTACGCGGTGCACGTTTTGTTGCCAATTTTAATAGCCTCATTGTATTTGTACAGTTACTCGTCATCGGTATATTTACTTATCTGGTCTATAGCAAATTACAAATGGGCTATAATGCAGAAGGCCCTATTACAGCAGCAACCCGTTATCAGTTATGGAGTCTAGAGCCTTTTTGGAATGAGTTGACCTCAGTAGGGGCATTGGTCACTGGTGCAACATTACTTTGCTTCTCGTTTACCGGATTTGATTCTTTAAGTTCTTTAGCAGAAGAAACTAAAGATACTGAAAAAACATTACCTAAGGCGATTTTTTTAACAGCACTTATCGCTGGAGTAATTTTTGTCATCAGTACTTACTTCATGCAAATTTACTTCCCTAATGATCCTAAAAACTACTTTGAAGATGTTGCAGCAACACAGCCAGACATTTTATTACTTGTAGGCGGATCATTATTTCAGTCCTACGTTCTTGCTTTTGCAATTATTACTGTCATGGCATCTGGTATTTCAGCTCATGCAGGTGTATCGCGCTTGATGTATGCAATGGGACGTGATGGTGTCATCAATAAAAAAATCTTTGGTCATGTTAGTCCAAAGAACTATACGCCTTCATACAATATTCTTATTGTTGGTGTTGTAGCACTAGCAGCAGGTTTCATGAGCTTAGATATTGTCATTTCAATGATTAGCTTTGGTGCGTTAACTGCATTTACATTTGTTAATTTATCAGTGATTTCACGCTATGCTTTACGTGATGGCCGCACAAAGAATTTCAAAGATATTTTTAACTTTGTAATTATTCCACTCCTTGGTTTCTTCAGTATCTTCGCCCTATGGCTTGAGATTGAAGAGACAGCCTTAAAATATGGCTTATGGTGGGCAATGTTCGGTATTTTATACCTAGGTTATAAAACTAAAGGGTTTAAATATCAGGCACCTCAACATAATGAACATGAATAATAAAAAAGGCGCTTAAAGCGCCTTTTTTTATGGTCAAATTAGCCAAAAATTTTGTTCACAATATCTTGTACGCGTTTTGCATAAAGTTTCGCTGTTTCAAGGTCTCCAGTAGGAACTTCCTCTACACTCGCATCAGAAGGTGATTGAACCAAAAGCCCAACTGAACCGCCTAAGTTATTTACATCTTCGCGTGTTGCATCTTTTGTATTCGCTGGTAATAAACCAAGGCTCACCCAAATTCCACCATGTTGCGATGCTAAAGTCTGTAATTGAATAAGAGTAACCTGCTTATCCCCATTTAAGCTCGCGCTGTTTGTAAAACCTGCAAAGACTTTATCTTGCCAACCACGTGTAAACCAAACTTTTGAAGTTGCATCAGCAAACTTTTTAAACTGCCATGGTGCTGTACCCATATAAGTCGGAGCACCAAAAACAATCCCCTTCGCATCATTTAATGTCTGCCAATCTTGTTCAGTAATATTACCTTCTTGATCAATTTGGATGAGCTGAGCATTAATTTCGTTTGCAAACGTTTCAGCCACTACTTTAGTGTGGCCATAACCAGAGAAATATACAACCGCGATATTAGAGTTAGACATGGGAGCAAACCTTTGTTTTATTAAATTCCACTTTATGATATATTTTAGAAACTAGGTGTCAATTAGTTACTAACTGGTAACTATGGCAATTTTTTAAGAAATTAGCAGGTAAATAGTATGAATGAATGTCTAAAATATAATGTTTTTCAACAACATTGCCCTGCTCGTTTATTTTTTGAAAAAATTGCAGATAAGTGGGTTTTATTAATTTTAAATGTACTTGAAGAGGAAACTCAGCACTTCAACTTGCTCAAAAAGAATATTCAAGGTATTTCGCCTAAAGTCTTATCACAGAAGTTAAAAATGCTGGAAAGAGATGGTTTTATTGAGCGTAAAATTCAGAATACGTCTCCTATTCGTGTTGATTACTCACTAACTTCTCTGGGGCAAAATGTCGCTTCAATGGCGTTCCAATTAAAAGAATGGGCCGAAACCAATATTGAACAGGTTTTAGCAGCCCAAATGACTTATGATGAAAAAGTGCTAGAGCAAGCTTAACTCATACTTCCCTTTAAATTTTATCGCTCATGAGTGGCTCAACTTAATTAATTTTAATCGGCTCAGGTGGTGCACTTATTTTAAATTGGATAGTTAAAGGTTCACATTGTTTTAACTCTTGATCACTCTTCAAATAAGTGCTTTCTAGACCATATTTCCAAGTACCATTCATGACATCAAATGCTGGATAATTGACAATAAAAGTTTTGGTTTCACCTGGCAGATATTCGTAAGTTTGAGTCTCTTTACACTCATTTTCTGGGTAAGAGCGCTTTGTATTTCCAAGTAAATAAAGTTCTAAAGGTACATAACATGCAGGTTGTTTTTCTTGTATTTTCTCTAATCCCTTATTGGTTTGAGTAATCTGCAAAGCCAGAGTACCGTTTAGAGTTAACTGCTGTGCATATTTAAAAACAGTTTCTTTTTCTATGGGTTCACGCGTTACATTATTGAGAAACTGTAGTTTGCGATGTAAGCCATGACAATCATCTTCAACGGGTGCAGGCAACCAAATTTCATTATCTTTTGAGTCGCCTTTCTCTCCATCGGCCGGTGTTTCAAAATCACCCGGTTTACCAGGTTTAGTCGGATATCCTGATCCCCCTAAACTTGCACCACCTGCGAATAAATCCTCTCCACAAGCGGTTAAAAGACCACTTGTCAAAATGAAGCTCATGGATATTATTAATTTTTTATAAGTTGTTTTCGTCATATTGATAAGCTCCGAAACGGAAAGTTTTAGTTGCACCCTCTTTTCCTTCATCTAGTGCACAACGTTCAATAGCTAATTTAAGTACTTGTAGTGATAAATCTTCCCATAAGCGTAAACTTGCTTCTTTAAGTAGAGTGATCGATTCATCTGTTAGTTCATCAGCAAAAATTGCTTGTTCTAAATAGGGTTCTTTTTCGGGCTGAAATAAATTATGAACTCCAGCAGCTAAATGTGCTTCTAAATTACTCGTTAATAATTTTCGAACCTCAAATTGCTCTACGTCAGGCATAAAACTACGCTGCTGCAACATCACAAGGCCATCTTCTTCTTTCACAATATTTAGGCGTTCGAGTTCATTCAAAATAGATCTTGGATGCTTTTCAGTTGAGACTTTCTTTACTAAATTTTCAAAACTAACCTGATCATTACTTACAAATGGAATTTTTTCTGCCAATCCCTCTGCAAGCCACAAACCAATCACCCTAGCAGGAACACTTACTGGCTCTGCTACTTTTGCCTCTGTTAAAGGCTGACCAGCCTGTATTGCCTTTTTAAATGCATTCACGTCTTTGCGATGTAACCCTGAAAGTAAACTGACTGCTGAATCAGTTGGCTTTTGCTCTATACGCTCAAGCTCACTTAAAGCCTGTTGATAGAAAACAGGTTTTAAAGCAGTTACAAAGTCGTTATATCCCACTCCTGAACGAATTAACCATTGCGTCAGGTATTCCATTAACATTAATACCTGCTTCTGATTAAGTTCTGCATTGTTCGTTTGGAGTGTGGTCATAGAGTAACAATTTTCCTTCATATTTGAAAAACAGTATGGGCCGAGCAATTGTCACACTGAACGGTTTAAGATGCAATTTTCATTCTTAGACCTCTTTTGGAAACCGATCAACATAATGATTTGGCGCATTAAAATGGGTAAAAGAAATACTGATTGAGACATCTAAACTTTCTACACTATGCCACCAACCAATTGGGATAAACAAAGCTTCCCCAGCATTCAAAATACATTCCACTGGAGTGATTGATCTTGCCAACGGATATTTTTCAAAATCAATTTTATTTGCATTACTTAATTCACTAAACACCCAATGATCGTTATATAGATGAGGAACTTGTAAGGCAGGAATTAAAGTTACTTTTTTGCGTCCATAAATTTGAACCAACATATTATTCGTTAAATCATGATGTAATGGCGTAAATGTTCCTTTAGGTCCAAACCATAGAAAACTACGTTCATCCTTTAAAGCCAAATTACAGTAACCATCTGCAAAACCATCTATATCTGCAAATAATTCTTGAAGCATCTGATGACTATTTGATGCATTATTTGCAGTCATATAAAAATCATTGCTAGCATCAACTGACATAACTTTTGACACGAACTCAGACATCTTCATTTTTTGTTTTAGAGATGGAGAATGTCTTTCAAACTGATCATCTAAATTTCTATTCATTTGGACTTCAACCGAATGATGGCCAAATCTAGAAGCAAAATATTGAGGAGACCATTTATGTAAAGCCGGCCAATGTTCTATTCCTTTTTTTAAAATTACAGGGCGATGTTGACTATAGTAATCTTTCACAAAATCAGAGAACTGTGGAGCAGTAATTGAAGGAATTTTTTTACAATAGTCCGAGTTTAGCTGCGCCAATTGATCTACAGTTTCTATTAACCATTCACGTTTTTTAAGTTGATGATGCTTTTTCTCCAAAACTTTATATAACTGATTATTTTTTAAATTATTTAAATATTCACTTATGTTTAACTGCTCATACCCCTGCTCGACCAATATTTTTACTATTTCCGCAGATGTCTTCTCATTTAAGATTTGCTCAATTACCCATTCCTGATCGTGATCAGATAACGTCTGAAGATTCAAATTATTTACTTTAAGTTTTGGACCAAATCCATTTGCTTTTAACACCTCAACCAATTGCTCAATTCCACATCCCTTTTCTAAGTTTTCTTCAAGCCAGTTTTTCCATTCAAATGGCAATTGGTCAAACCATTTTTGGCTTTGTTCGAATATTTCAATTTGATTATAAGCTGCCATGTTGAACCTTTTTTCAAATTTGATCTTTACAACTGCATTATAATTGATCTATTTTAAAAATGTTAAATTTTCACATTTTTAATAAAAAAGGGTTCATGTGATGAATAACATAGTAAAAGGAAGCAGCATAGCTTTGATTTTTATAGCTTTAAGTGGGTGTGGGTCTGACGATAATGATTCGACACCGACACCGACACCGACACCGACACCGACACCGACACCAACACCAACACCAACACCAACACCAACACCAACACCAACACCAACACCAACACCAACAC
>NZ_JAVQNO010000004.1:0-29462 GCF_031799025.1 Acinetobacter sp. V115_6
TGGGGTTACCCATGTGAGAGTAAGTCATCGCCAGCTCATTATTCTAAACACCCCCATTCTAATAAATGGGGGTGTTTTTTATTGGGGAATTTGTATCCTCAATCTTAAACATTAAAATTTATTCAAATTATAAAGAAATAAAGCTACTCTAAAATTATTTACATAATTAGAAATTTAATATGCAATGGATGGTAGTTAAAACTTTCTCGTTTCCTTATGAGGCACAAATTGCAAAGACTCAACTAGAAGCATTTGGAATTCCTGTTTATATTGAAAATGAGCATACAATTAATATGGATTGGTTTTATTCTAATGCTTTAGGTGGGGTTCGTTTGTTAGTTCCAGAGAACTATGTTGATGAAGCAAAGTCATTTCTTGAAAAAGACTTTAGTGATGAGCTTGAACAAGAGTTCGGGGAGAGTAAAGAATGTTGCCCTGAGTGTGGAAGTTTGGATATAGAAGTTAATACTAAAGGAAAAAAATCTGCCTTTTTAGCGTTTATGTTTTTCGGCCTACCTTTATTTTCTTTTAGAAATGGTAATAGATGTAAGCGTTGTGGACACTTTTAGAATTAAATATATAGTAAAAGATTATTGATTATCTTAATTATGGAACCTAATGTAGAGATATTGGATTTAGTTATATCTCTGCAATTAATATATTAGGTGGATAAAGTATTAATACTAAATGTAATAAATTATTTTGATGGCTGGTCAATTTAATAAATATAAGGACTTATTTAATGGTAGATAAAAAACAGCTAACTCAAAAGCAAATAGAGTTACTCCTTGAATTATTAAAGAATAGATTTGAAAAAAACACACATCGTCATACAGAAATAGAGTGGTCGGATGTGCAAAATAAACTAATTAAGGTTCCTGATAAACTTTGGTCATTGCTGGAAATGGAAAATACAGGAGGGGAGCCTGATGTTATTGCTTATGATCAGCAGAAAGATGAATATTTATTTGTAGATTGCTCTTTTGAGACACCGAAAGGACGTAGAAGCCTTTGCTATGACCGAGAAGCCTTAGAATCTAGAAAAGATCATCCTCCTAAAAATAGCGCAATAGATGTAGCTAAGGAAATGGGAGTTGAACTTTTAACAGAAGAGCAATATTACCAATTACAAGAAATTGAAGAGTTTGATCTTAAAACATCAAGTTGGCTCAAAACCCCAAATGAGATTCGTAAACTAGATGGAGCACTTTTTGCTGACCGTCGATATGGCCGTGTCTTTATTTATCATAATGGAGCACAGTCTTATTATGCTGCCCGTGGTTTCCGTTGTTGCTTAAGAGTATAGGTATTGCATTGTATTTGAATAAAAAGAATAGGGTTTGATGTTTTATGCCAAGAAAATGGAGATTCTTGCAACTTTTGATTGATGGCAAACATGACAAGATATGTTCTGGAATTAAATAAAAACATCAGGACATCTGTAGAAATGCAACCAAACCCAATTTACTATAATGAACAACATATTGCTTTTGCTGATAATGTTCGTCGATTTGTACAAAAAGAAATGGCTCCTTTCGTTAATGAATGGGATGAGGCTGAGACATTCCCAAGAGAGCTCTATAAAAAGGCTGCTGAAATTGGTCTATTAGGTTTAGGTTTTTCTGATGAATATGGTGGTATTCCTGATGCTGACCCTTTTTACTCTTTGCTTGCAGGTGTTGAAATGGCGAAGGCTGGCTCAGGCGGTGTGCATATTTCGCTCATGGTACATACCATTGGTGCTCCACCAATTCAGCATTTTGGTAGTGAAGAATTAAAGGCCAAAGTTTTACCGGGGATTATTTCTGGGGAAAAGATTTCAGCATTGGCGATTACTGAACTAGGAGGAGGGTCAGATGTCGCTGCATTACAGACTAAAGCTGTTCGTGATGGTGACTATTATATTGTCTCGGGTGAAAAAACATTTATCACATCGGGAATTCGTGCAGATTATTATACAGTTGCGGTGCGTACAGACCCAACCAAAACAGGTGCTGAAGGCATTTCAATGTTGCTCATTGATGCACACAGTGAAGGAATTACTAAAACACCTTTAAAGAAAATGGGATGGTGGGCTTCAGATACGGCGCATTTGCATTTTGATCAAGTACGAGTGCCTGCCTCAAATCTTCTTGGTAAGGAAAATGCTGGTTTTAAAGTTATTATGAATAACTTTAATATGGAGCGTTTTTTTTTAGGTGTAGTAGCGTATGGCTATGCTTTAGTCTGTTATGAAGAAGCTCTAGATTGGGCACAGCAACGAAAAACTTTTGGTAAGCGATTAATAGATCATCAAGTGGTTCGTCATAAATTGGTAGATATGGCAACGCAATTAACCTCAACACGGGCATTACTTGAAGAAACTGCATGGAAAATGACTCAGCCAAAACTACAAGGGCCTGAGTTAGTCGCTCAAATCTCGATGCTGAAAAATGTTGCGACTCGCACTATGCAATTTTGTGCTGATGCGGCTGTACAAACGTTGGGAGGTATGGGTTTTATGCGAGGTACTAAGTCTGAACGTATTTACCGTGAAGTAAAGGTCAATATGATTGGCGGTGGTGCTGAAGAAATTATGAAAGATTTGATTAGTAAGCAGCTCGGTTATTAATTCTTGCAGGGTGGTCATTGAGCCACCTTTTTATTTCAAAGCCATTTCCCACACCATTTCTGTTAACTCATCAATTTTGACTTTACCCTCAGCTTTATACCAAGTTACGGTCCACGAAATTGCACCACCAACTAATCTTCGCCAAATAAAGGCATCATGTTTTATCTTGCCTTGAATGCGTAACTTTTCAATGACATCTAACCAGATTTGTTCATATTCATTACGCATTTCTAAAAGATAATCTTGTTTTTCTTTTGACAGCGCAAACCACTCATAAACTAAAACAGCCATGGCTGCACCAGTATCTCCAGTAATTGAAATGAGTTCTGCTTTAATAAGAGCTCGTAATTGGTGTTCTGGATCGGTAGATTGAGCTGCGGCCTCTTCTAAACGAGCAAGATTGTAAATGATAGTTTGCTCCATTACATGAGCGAGGATGTCATCTTTACTCTTGAAGTGATGGAATAAGCTACCTGATTGAATTCCAATAAATTGAGCAAGTTCGCGGACAGTGGTTTTATCATAACCTTGTTTGTGAAATAGATAGGCAGCCCCCTGTAATAAACGACCACGTGGACTATCATCAAAGCAAGAAATATTTGGAATCTGTTCAATTGAAGTAGCAATCATACGAAAGCTGGATCCTTTATATAAAAATATTTACGGAAAAAATTTTGCTAAATCTCACCATGTTTTCGGCTAGTTGTCGAGTTTGGCAGTTTTAGTCAATTTCACAATAACATTTTGCTCTTTACAAACCAAGCGCTTGCTTGGTATGGTTAAGCGTAATTTTTATACAGAATAATGAGAAATGAAATGACAAGTAGTCAGCAGGATGATCACCGTGTCGTAAAAATAGGTTGTGCCTTGGGTTTTTGGGGTGATACCAACACTGCGGCTTTCCAATTGGTGCATTTAACCGATATTGATTATTTGGTCTTTGATTATTTGTCAGAAATCACGATGTCGATTATGGCAAAAGCGAAGATGGTGGAACCAAAGCATGGTTATGCTTTGGATTTTGTCAGTCGGGTGATGGCACCTCTACTTAAAAAAATTGCAGAAAAAAAGATTAAGGTGATTAGTAACGCTGGTGGTGTTAATCCATTGGCTTGCCGCGATGCCTTGCAAAAAATTATTAAAGAGTATGGCTTAGACCTGAAAATTGCTGTGGTTTTAGGTGATGATCTTTTACCAAAACATGAGCAGCTTAAGCAGCGAAATATTCAGGAAATGTTTAGTGATGAACCTTTACCCGAACAAGTAGCGAGCAGTAATGCCTATCTTGGAGCAGTGGCTATTCGTGATGCTTTGGATTTGGGGGCAGATATTGTGATTACGGGCCGTGTCGTCGATTCGGCTGTGGTGCTTGCACCTTTGTTACATGAGTATAAATGGTCTTTAGATGACTATGGCAAATTGGCACAAGGTTCGTTGGCAGGGCATGTGATTGAGTGCGGTGCCCAATGTACAGGCGGCAATTTCACCGATTGGCATTTGGTACAAGGCTTTGACAATATGGGTTTTCCAGTGGTTGAAGTGAGTGAAGATGGTTCATTTGTTGTAACCAAGCCACAGGGGACTGGTGGTCTGGTTTCAGCTGCTACGGTTGCTGAGCAAATCGTTTATGAAATTGGCAATCCTCAAGCATATTTACTACCCGATGTAATTGCTGATTTTAGTCAGGTGCATTTAGAACAGGTTGGTGAACATCGCGTACGAGTGACGGGAGCAACAGGGCAAGCACCGACGGCACAATATAAAGTGAGTGCAACTTATCCTGATGGTTATCGGGTTTTAGTGAGTTTTTTAATTGCAGGACGTGAGGCACCACAAAAAGCACAAGCCATTGCTGATGCGATTTTGACAAAATGTGAGCGTATTTTAGCAATGCGTTCAGTGCCGCCTTTTAGTGAAAAATCGGTAGAAATTTTAGGCATTGAAAGTACTTATGGAGCACATGCTCAGGCTTTAAATAGCCGTGAAGTTGTGGTCAAAATAGCTGTAAAACACATGTTTAAAGAAGCATGTATGTTCTTTGCATCTGAAATTGCACAAGCTTCGACAGGTATGGCTCCAGCCTTGGCAGGAATTGTTGGAGGCCGACCCAAAGCATCTCCAGTTGTTAAATTATTTTCATTTTTAATTGATAAAAAACAGGTGAATGTTGAAATTGATTTTGATGGGAGCCGCTATCCGGTTGAGATTCCTCGGGGCACTTCTACAGAGCAATTCAATACTTTAGCAGCGGGTGAAAGCGCGGTTTATCAAGGGAATGAAATTGAAGTTCCTTTGGTTGAAATTGCGCATGCCCGCAGTGGTGATAAAGGCAATCATAGCAATATCGGTGTGATTGCGCGTAAAACAGAATATTTACCGTGGATTCGTGCAGCACTAACTGAACAGGCAGTTGCAAGTTATATGCAGCATGTTTTGGATGCAGAGAAAGGGCGAGTAATTCGTTATGAGTTACCGGGTTTAAATGCACTGAATTTTATGTTGGAGAATGCCTTGGGTGGCGGTGGTGTTGCAAGCTTACGTATCGACCCACAAGGTAAAGCATTTGCACAGCAATTATTGGATATGCCTGTAAAAGTTCCGGCACATCTTTTAGAAAAATAAAATGAATGGATGAAACAAAGATGAGTTATCAATCAATTTTTAGACCAGATGCTTTTGCTAATAAAGTCATTATTATGACAGGTGGGGGCTCAGGTATTGGCCGTTGTACTGCACATGAGCTTGCTGCCCTTGGCGCTCAAGTGGTGATTACAGGACGCAAAATTGAGAAATTAGAGAAAGTAAGCCAAGAAATTATAGAAGATGGTGGCTTGGTTCATTTCATTGTTTGTGATAACCGTGAAGAAGAGCAAGTCAAAAATATGATTGCCGAGGTGATTGAAAAATTCGGTAGATTGGATGGTTTGGTGAACAATGCGGGCGGTCAGTTTCCATCTGCCTTGGAAAGTATTTCTGCTAATGGTTTTGATGCCGTTATACGTAATAACTTGCACTCAACATTTTACCTGATGCGTGAAGCTTATAACCAATGGATGGCAAAACATGGCGGCAGTATTGTCAATATGACTGCCGATATGTGGGGTGGCATGCCGGGAATGGGACACTCGGGTGCAGCACGTTCAGGGGTGGATAACCTTACTAAAACAGCATCGGTTGAATGGGGTAAATCGGGCGTTCGAGTAAATGCTGTTGCACCGGGGTGGATTGTGTCATCAGGGATGGATAATTATAGCGGTGATTTTGCCAAAGTGATTATTCCAAGTCTTGCTGGCAATGTACCATTAAAGCGTATGGGGACAGAATCAGAAGTTTCATCGGCAATTTGTTATTTACTCTCGGATGCCGCAGCTTTTGTGTCCGGTGTAACTTTGCGTATTGATGGTGCTGCATCGCAAGGGACGCGTATGTATCCATTAGCTAATGCGACAAATAGTGAATCTTATAATGGTTTCCATCGTGCGTTTATTCCTGAAATCTTTCAGAAAAAGACTGAGGCTGAGGAGGAATAACAATGACTATTCTTCCATCCGAAATTACTGTTGGTAGTGAACAGTATCAAAAGAATAAAGAGGCACTGCTTGCTCAGCTGAGTGAAGTCCGTGCAATTCAACAAAAAAGCATTGATAAGTCTTATGCTGCCAAAGCGAAGTTTGACAAGAAAGGCAAGATTTTGCCGCATGAGCGTCTACGGTTATTACTCGATGCAGATTCTCCTTTTATCGAACTATGCGGTTTGGTTGGCTACAACATGCATGATGATAAAGATGGTTCGGAAGCTGGTGGTGGCGTAATTGCCGGCATTGGTTTTGTCAGTGGTGTGCGCTGTTTGGTCTCTGCAAGTAATAGTGCGATTAAAGGCGGGACCATGTCTCCTATGGGTGTGCAGAAAACCTTGCGCTTGCAAAAAATTTCTTTAGAACAAAAACTTCCCTTGATTACGCTGACCGAAAGTGGCGGCGCTAACTTAAATTATGCTGCTGAAGTATTTACTTATGGCGGTATGACATTTGCCAATCAGGCACGTCTTTCTGCGGCGGGTATTCCACAGCTTGCAGTGGTGCATGGTAACGCAACGGCAGGTGGTGCTTATCAGCCCGGTCTTTCAGATTATGTAATTGCTGTACGTAAGCAAACAGAGATGCTTCTTGCAGGTCCTCCTTTACTCTTGGCTGCCACTGGCGAAGTGGCAACAGCTGAAGAGTTGGGCGGGGCAGAAATGCATGCGCAGGTAGCTGGAACAGCAGAATATTTGGCTGAAAATGATGCCGATGGGATTCGACTAGCACGTGAAATCTTTGAACATCTGAACTGGAAAGAGCAAATCAAACCAGTTGATGTAACTTATAAAGAACCTCGTTACGATGTCGATGAACTCTTAGGTGTGATTCCAAATGACCCTAAACAACCATTTAACATGAAAGAAGTGGTTGCGCGCATTATTGACGATTCAGATTTTCTAGAATTTAAACAGGAATATGATGATTTAACGGTATGTGGCTGGGCAAAAATTGGCGGACTACATATCGGTATTATCACCAATAATGGTCCGATTACGCCTCAAGGAGCAGCGAAAGCAGCTCAGTTTATACACTTGTGTGAACAGACCAAGCGTCCATTATTGTTCTTGCATAACACAACAGGTTTTATGGTGGGAACCGATGCCGAGCAAAATGGCATTATTAAGCATGGCTCAAAACTGATTCAAGCGGTTGCCAATTGTTCTGTACCTAAAATTTCAATTGTTGTGGCAGGCTCATATGGTGCAGGTAACTACGCAATGTGTGGTCGGAGTTTATCGCCAGACTTTATTTTTGCATGGCCAAATTCGCATGTTGCTGTAATGGGTGCTGCACAAGCTGGAAAAGTACTGCGTATTGTTGCCGAAGGAAAACAAAAAGCTTCTGGTCAGGAGCCTAATCCGCAAATGCTCGATTTTCTTGAGCAAAGTACGACTATGAAATTAGAACAGCAATCCACCGCGCTTTTCAATACGGCCATGCTACATGACGATGGCATTATTGACCCGCGAGATACTCGGAAATTATTAATTTTCCTTTTACAAACCATTTATGAAGCACAGCAACGAGAGCTAAATTCAACTCGTTTTGGTGTGTCCCGTTTTTAATCAATCTTTACCGTAATTAAAAAAATTAATAGGAATAACACAATGAAATTTACTGCTGAACATGAGGCATTGCGCCGTACAGCTCGTCAATTTGTTCAAAATGAGCTGAATCCACATATTCCAGAATGGGAAGCTGAAGGGCAGTTCCCAATCCACGACGTATTTAAAAAGATGGGTGATCTTGGTTTATTAGGAATTTGTAAGCCAGAAGAAAATGGCGGTTTAGCGCTAGATTATTCGTATAACCTTGTGGTTGCAGAAGAAATTGGCTATGCGGCTTGTGGCGGGGTGCCTTTAGCTATTGGTGTACAAACCGATATGGCAACACCTGCTTTGGCACGTTTTGGTAGTAAAGAGTTACGTGATGAGTTTTTAACACCAGCCATTGCTGGAGAATATGTAGCATCCATTGCAGTATCAGAAGTACATGCTGGTTCGGATGTTGCTGCTATTAAAACGACTGCTAAAAAAGATGGCGATGACTATGTCATTAACGGCAGCAAAATGTGGATTACAAACTCATTGCAGGCCGACTTCTTTTGTCTTTTAGCCAATACGTCTGATGATAAACCACACGTTAATAAGTCGATGATCATTGTGCCAGCAAAAACCAAAGGGATTAGTTTTTCAGAGCCACTTAATAAATTAGGGATGCGTTCAACGACCACAGCGCAGGTTTATTTAGATAATGTACGTGTACCACAGCGTAATTTAGTGGGTGTCGAAGGCATGGGCTTCATGATGCAAATGATGCAATTTCAGGAAGAGCGCCTATGGGCTTGTGCCAATGCGATTGGCGGGTTGGAAAATTTAATCCAAAAGACCATCGACTATACAAAAGAGCGTACCACTTTTGGTCAACCCCTCATTAATAACCAATATATCCATTTCCGCTTTGCTGAACTCATGACCGAAGTAGAGGCGCTTAAAGCCTTAACCTATCAAGCTTGTGAACAGCATATTGCAGGGGAAGATGTGACCAAGCTGGCTTCTATGGCAAAACTCAAAGCAGGACGTTTAACTCGTGAAGTTGCTGATAGCTGTTTGCAATATTGGGGCGGCAATGGCTTTATGTGGGATAACCCTGCATCACAGTTGTACCGTGATGGTCGCTTAGGGTCTATTGGTGGTGGGGCAGATGAGATTATGTTGGGGATTATCTGCAAACTTATGGATATCTTGCCAAAAAAACAAAAATAAGGAATCAGCCATGACACTTTCAGCCTCTCTACAAGCTATAGATATTGATGACAGCATTCAATTGGAACAAGACGGCAGTATTTTATACCTCTGGTTAAACCGACCAGAGAGTCGTAATGCCATGAACTTGAATATGGTGAATGCGATTCAACAAGTTTTTACTGCCATTCGTGATGACCTTTCAATTCGTGCAGTGATTATCCGTGGTGAAGGTGGGTCTTTCTGCGCAGGTGGTGATATTAAAGACATGGCGGCTTTGCGTGTTGAAGCAGCCAATGTTGGTAGCTTACAACCCTATGTGGATTTTAACCGTCGTTTTGGCGCCATGCTTGAGCAAGTCGAAGCTGCACCGCAGACTGTTGTGGTGATTTTAGAGAGTGCGGTGTTAGGTGGTGGTTTTGGTCTGGCTTGTGTTTCAGATGTTGCCATTAGCCGTGACAATACTCAGTTTGGTTTACCTGAAACGGGTCTAGGTGTAATTCCTGCGCAAATTGCTCCTTTTGTGGTGAAACGTATTGGCCTGACTCAAGCACGCCGACTTGCTTTACTCGGCATGCGTTTTGAAGGACATACTGCACTGAGTGTTGGTGTGGTTCATCAAATTGCACATAATGAAATCGAACTTGAACAAGCTTTACAGGAAACCATTCAGCACATTAAACGAGCAGCACCAGAGGCTTCGCGTGTAACTAAAGCATTGTTACATCGAACGCTCAATGAAAATTTAAATGAATTGCTTAATGATGCTGCACAGCAGTTCGCTCAAGCGGTTGGTGGTGCTGAAGGACAAGAGGGAACGATGGCTTTTATCCAGAAACGATTGCCAAATTGGGCCGATGAGTCATAAGCGATAAGGATAAAAATAATGAAATTTTCAAAAGTACTGGTTGCCAATCGTGGTGAAATTGCAGTTCGAGTTATGCAGACAGCCAAAGCCATGGGCTATCAGACTGTCGCAGTTTATTCCGATGCTGACCGTCATGCTCGCCATGTGCAAGAGGCGGATGAAGCTGTCTATATCGGTGCTTCAAAAGTATCGGAGTCTTATCTCTCTATCGCTAAAATTATTGACGCTTGCAAAAAAACGGAGGCGGATGCAGTTCACCCCGGTTATGGCTTTTTGTCAGAAAATACTGAATTTGCTCAGGCGTGTATCGACAATCAGATTACCTTTATTGGGCCAACCGCTTCAGCAATTGAGTTAATGGGCAGTAAACGCCTCTCCAAAATTGCCATGATCAAAGCTGGTGTTCCTTGTGTGCCAGGTTATGAAGATGAGCGACAAGACCTTGAATATTTGGCTACACAAGCAGAGCAAATTGGCTTTCCTTTGATGGTTAAAGCTTCTGCGGGTGGTGGCGGTCGTGGCATGCGTTTGGTACAACAAGCATCTGAATTGATTGAGGCATTACAAACAGCACGTTCAGAAGCTGAAAATGCATTTGGTTCTGGCGAGCTTATTTTAGAAAAAGCAGTCATTGCTCCGCGCCATGTCGAAATTCAGGTTTTTGGCGATACACATGGCAACTATGTGTATTTGTTTGAGCGCGATTGTTCGATCCAGCGTCGTCATCAGAAAGTTGTTGAAGAGGCACCGTGTCCAGTGATGACGCCTGAACTACGCCAGCAAATGGGTGAGGCCGCAGTGGCAGCAGCGAAAGCATGTGCTTATGTGGGGGCAGGGACAGTTGAATTTTTGCTAGATGCATCGGGTGCATTTTACTTTTTGGAGATGAATACTCGTTTGCAGGTAGAGCATCCGGTCACTGAACTTATTACAGGATTAGACTTGGTTGAATGGCAGTTACGTGTTGCCAATGGTGAACAGTTACCTTTAAAACAACATGAGTTGACCTTAACTGGACATGCAATTGAAGTACGTTTGTATGCCGAAGATCCGCGTCAGGATTTTTTGCCTCAAACTGGTCAAGTCTTACGCTGGAAGCCTGCAACTTTGCCAAATGTACGAATAGATCATGGCATGTTAACAACAGATGAAGTCAGTCCATTTTACGATCCGATGGTAGCAAAGGTGATTGCATACGGTAAAACCCGTGAGGATGCAATTCGTTTATTGGCGCGTGCCGTCGATGACTGTGTTTTGCTGGGTGTAAATAGCAATAAGCAATTCTTGGTCAATTTACTGCGTCATCCAATTGTTGTGGCCGGAGATACCAATACCGCATTTATTCAGCAGCATTTTCAAGATGATAGTAGTCTACATAAGCAGGTTCTATCTTTAGAAAGCTTAGCCATTGCTGCAGCATTATTTAGCCAAAGTAAAGGAACTGCGGCATGGCAAACAGGTCTTGGCGTGCCGTTACCTTTTAAGTTGAAATATGATGATCAGAATATCCAATTACAGCTTTCATCTGTAAATAACACGTTTACGGTACAACTCTGTGAGCAAACTGTAAGTATTGAGGTTGTTGAAAAAACAGCAGAACAATTGATCTATCTGTTGAATGGCGTGCGCCGCCGTGTGCAATACGTATTGGATGGAGAGCAGCTTTATTTAGATCAGAATAATGGTAATGTTCTGATTCGCAATGTGACTTATACAGCACCAGAAGTTGCCGATGTAGCCGGTGATGGCAAAATTCGTGCGCCCATGGATGGCGCTGTGGTGAATATTTGGGTCAATAAAGGTGATCAAGTAATAAAAGGCCAAACTTTATTAGTTCTTGAGGCCATGAAAATTCAGCAACAGATTAAAGCTGATGTTGATGGTGTAGTGGAAGAGGTTTTAGGACAGCAAGGCCAGCAAGTAAAAAAAAGGCAAATGTTATTTACTATTCAAATCTAATAAAAATACCGCTCATATAGAGCGGTATTTATTTTAAATGAGAAGTCCTGATTTATTCGCCATCGGCTTCCGCAATTAACTGACTTGCTTTTTTTAGACTATATAATAGTTGTCCTAAAAGAACCTCTTTATTGCTTAGCGTAACCATAACCATTGGGTGATGAACAGCAGGAATAGCGGTCAGAATAGCTTTGCCATTATCTGCATCTAAAGTAATGTTGTTACAACCAGTGAGTTGAATCTCTTTTAAAAATGCAGTGACCATTGCCAAAATTGAGCTACTCACTGCTGCTAATTTTGTAGTGTTACGGTAGTTTTTATGACTTACGGTCGCTAATTCAAAACCATCAGAAGAGCAAATCATCACAAAGTCTACACCTCGTGTATTCATCAAAATATTATGAGCTTCATTTTTTGCAAGTTGTAGTAACTGTGTTGGAGCGGTTCGTTTTTGAGCTGGGATACTAAGCATGATCATTCCCTTGAGATATTTGGCCTACCTTAATTTCAAGTGATGCAATTAATGATTCAACCATCATTAAAATTTGTTCTTCCTCACGTGCATCAATAAAAAACAACGGATACGGTAATCCTTTTGCTTTTATCCAATTGCGATATTTTTGAAGTGATGACTCTTTATTTTCGTCAACATGAGTAATACCAATCGCAATATTATCATTGTAATTTTTAAAGGTTTCTAAGTAGCTTTCTAGCTCAGCAATTGGGTTCGAACTATTATGATCTAATAATAAAATAACACCGATTGCACCTTCACAAATGACCGACCATATAAAATCAAAACGGCTTTGTCCCGGGGTGCCATAGAGTCCGATTTTGATTCCATCATCTAAAGTAATTTCACCATAATCAATGCCTACAGTGGTCTGGGTTTTCTGGTGGCTCTGTACATCAGTGTTGAATGCTTCTGTTTCCAGAATTGGAATTTCAGATAGCGATTTAATCGCTTCTGTTTTACCTGCCCCCATACTACCTGCAAAGACAATTTTATATTGCTGTATAATCATAACTTCCCTTAAAGACCAAAACGCCGTCTAATCTTCCCTATAAAATTTTTAAAAAAATGATTGTCTGTATTTGAATTTTCTAAATAAAAATTTGGTGTGTAAGCACATTTATTCGCAGAAATAAATTTTCCATTATTTGCCATTAAGCAAGCTGTAACAAAGTGCAAGACATCATCAATTGACATGTTAAGCTGGTTAGCCACATCAGTAATTTTTGCTCCCTGTATAAAGCAAGCAGAGAGTTGTAGGCTCACTTTTCTATATTCTTTTTGATAGGGTTGTGGCCAATAGTCAATTTTAAAATAACTATCCTTCGAGGCTAGATTCTCAAAATTGTTTGAAGTCCAAATCAGATTCCATAACCAGTCTTGTACATAATAATCTTTTTTACGAGAAACCTTAGTAAAATCAGATGTTTTTGCAAAAGCAAAGTTAAAGCTCATATTAGTTTGTGTTTTTTGACGAGAGGGCTCCAACCAAGCAATTTGAGTTCTATTATCAATAATGGCTAAAGTGCCTTTATCATCAAAAATATGTAGTCTGGCATTTTCTGGACTGTGTAAATTCCTTATAAACTTATCATCAATCACCAGTGGCTCATTTGATAAATCTGAAACTACACCAGTATTTTTTTCGTTTAGATACGATAATAAGTTTATTTCTATCCAGCTTAGTAGAGATTCTACTTTTTCTAGTGGTAGATGCAGAGTGTGTTCATCAACTTGATATCCATTTTTTGAAGGAGTCTTACTAATTTTTAAATAAGGACATTTTTTCTTTTGAAGAATATTTTGAATATTATCTGAATCAAAAAAGTTTTCGTTAATTAATAATAGATCAATATAAATATTAGAAATATTAACCCAATTAATATCATACTGATTAGATATTAAATTTCTGATTAAAGTTTTTAATTCATCCGAAACTTTTAAGCTTAAACCAGAAGTTGCAATATTTATGCAATGCCTATCCATAGTATCACATTAAATTTTATTGAATAAGAGAGTGGTTTTAATGTGCTCTTTATAATAGATATAAAAAGCACATCTGCGATTAATTAGCTAAAGTCTAGCTCTTTTTCAAATGACTTTAACTCATGACGAGCCATTGCTAAATTTGACTTACTACGGTCAAGGACTAAGTAAAGGAATAAATTATTATTACTTTCTAGTGGTCGAATTAAATGGTAAGCCTTACCTAATGTAATTAAAATGTCTTCAATATTGTCATTTAATTTCAAAGCATTGGCGATGTTTCGTTTTGCGCGGATTACTTCTGTATTGCCGGCAGCTGCCAATTCTAAATCAATTTCCCCACCACCTTGAGTTGCAAGTGATAAACCACTTTCTGAATCAACAAGTGCAGATGCAATAAAACCATCAATTTCAGTTAAGCTATCTAAAGAAAGTTTAGCCATGTTTTTATCTCTCAGGATTCTAAAATTATATTTACTACTTTTTCCTAAAAGTAGTTGAAATTCATTATATTTCTGCTCAATTTGAAGTCAATAAATCAAAGAAATAGAGAAATTGTTGTTTTGGGAAATAAGTGACAGAAAATGTCAGATTATAAAAAATATTATAAGATTATTTTTACATTATGCTTTTAATATTGTGCTGAGTTTTACATTATATATTTTAAAATCTGAATAAAACAATTGTAATAGAATGTTAATAAAATATTGAAAAATAAAATATTCTAATTTTAATCATAAAAAGGGGAATAATGAATTCCCCTTTTTATATAAAAATTAAATTAAACAAGCTGAGTATAAATACAGTAGAGATAGCCCAAAATTGCTAAAGCAACTACAGGGGCAACAATCTTTGACCATGTAGGTACAGAAATCTCGGCAGCTTGTTCTTCAATATGCACGTCATCATGATGAGGTTGGGCTTGGTGAACCATTTGGTTGAACTCCTTCATTGTTGTATCCAATGATAGCTCTTCTTGTTCCACAGGTTTAGAACCAATTAATTCATTTAGGTGGTTTGTTGACCAAACCCAATCTTCAGCTTGACCTGATAAGTGTTCAATCTGACCTAAAATTAATTCTTTTAAGCCATTATGCCCAAAACCACCTGTTTCATCGAGCTGATTAAGTTCTGCTAACTGCAAAGTTAAAATTTCAGAAATACTCTGTTCTAGTTCTGAATTTTTTAAAGTCGACTGATTATGTTTAGAAGTCGTTAAATGACGAGCAACTTCTTGAATATAAAGTGGATCTGAGGTTTTGATTTCTTGATAAATCTTATTATCATTCTGACGCCATAAACTAATCAGTTTTCCAAGCGTAAGAATATTCACCTCATCAATCAGTTTATTTTTTTCATTAACTGGATATTGATTTAAAAGCTGAGGCTTTTGAATTTTTATCTGCTCAGCAAAGTATTGGACTAAATCAAATGCCATGCTTTCTTCCTCTAAATTTAATCTAAAATTCTTAACGATGGTTTTTTCTTAGTCGATGTTGTTTCAGTTGCTTCTTGTACTTCTAACTCTACTGTATTTTCTACAGGTGTTACATTGGCATATTCTTCAGGATCAAAGAATAAACCTTGTCCATTCTCACGTGCGTAAATCCCTAGAACAGCTTGAATAGGAACATAAATGTCTTTTGATGCTCCACCAAAGCGAGCTGAAAATGTAATAGCTTCATTGGTAATAAGCAATTGATGAACTGCATGGGGCACAATATTTAGAACAATTTGCCCATCTTTAACAAATTGTTGCGGAACGTCGGTATACGGTTGTGTCGCATCAACTAATAGATAAGGAGTAAGCTGGTTATCACAAATCCATTCATAGATTGCACGAGCAAGATAAGGACGTGTAGGGGTTAAATCAATAGTTTGCTCAGACATATCACGCTATTCCATATTTAATAGTTCATTGTAACGGTTTTTCTCTTGAGGCGTCATTGATTTAGCAAAAGAAGGCCGTTCAAAGATACGTTTACAGTACAAAAATATAGGTCGACAGTGCTGTTTTGGTAAATCAATTCCCATGCTATTTAATCTTAAAAAGATAGGGGCAAGCATGCAGTCTAAGATTGTAAAATTCTCGGACATAAAATACGGAAAATGCTGAAATAGGGGAGTAAGTGAAATTAATGTTTCACGTAGTTCTTTTTGAGCTTTTTGCTTTTGTTCGACATTTAGTGAGTCAGCATGTTTTAACATGTGATCTGCTAACTTAAACCAGTCGTTTTCAAGTCTCCAGATATACTGACGCTGTTCTGCACGCATCATAGGTGCATCGGCATAAAGCTTGCTTTGGCGATAACGATCATCTAAATATTCAGCGATGATAGGCGCTGAAAATAATTTAAGATTTTGTTCGACCAACATCGGTAATTGGTTGTAAGGATTTAAGCTGGCCAAATCTTCGTCTTCATGGTCAGTTACGATCAATTGATATTTGATTTGTTTTTCTGCTAATAAGAAACGAATCCAATGAGAACGGAAATCATCAGCATGACTGTAAAGGGTAATCCCCTGAATAGAGGTGTTTTCGACCGACATATCACAAGACGACGTGGTTGAGTGAATCGATTAGGATACTAAAAATGCTCTAGGAAATCACGGTTCTAAAGAGATAGTTTGTTTATATTTATAAGTTTGCATTTTGTGGCTCTATTTTCATAATAAAAAAGCCTTGGAAAAATCCAAGGCTTTTTGTCCAACTCGGTAAACGAATTAACGTTTAGAGAATTGAGGACGCTTACGAGCTTTACGTAAACCAAGTTTCTTACGTTCAACTTCACGAGCATCACGAGTAACGAAACCAGCTTGACGTAGAACAGGTTTTAAAGTTTCGTCAGCAGCGATAAGCGCACGAGTAATACCGTGACGGATCGCGCCAGCTTGACCACCGATACCACCACCTTTAACAGTGATGTAAAGGTCAAACTTTTCAGTAACTTCTAAAAGTTCTAAAGGTTGACGAACAACCATACGAGCAGTTTCACGACCGAAATATTGCTCTAAAGTACGGTTGTTAATAACGAGTTTACCTGTACCAGCTGACAAGAAAACACGTGCAGTTGCGGTCTTACGGCGACCTGTACCATAATTAGTAGCCATGTGCTGTATCCCTTAGATGTCCAAAACTTGTGGCTGTTGAGCAGCATGCGGATGCTCAGTACCAGCGTACACTTTCATTTTTTTGATCATTGCATAACCAAGAGGACCTTTTGGTAACATGCCTTTAACCGCTTTTTCAAGAACAGCTTCAGGTTTGTGAGCAATTAACTTCTCGAAGTTAGTCTCACGGATACCACCAGGGAAACCAGTATGGCGATAATATTTCTTATCAAGTGATTTTTTACCAGTCACTTGAACTTGTTCAGCATTAATCACAACGATGTAATCGCCAGTGTCAACGTGAGGAGTATAAGAAGTTTTGTGCTTACCGCGTAAACGACGAGCGATTTCAGTCGCAAGGCGACCTAAAGTTTTGCCAGAAGCATCAACAACATACCAGTCATGTTGAACTTCAGCTGGCTTAGCGCTGAGAGTTTTCATTAAACCACTACCTATTATAGTTGGTTTGGACTATGGAATCTGTCCAAACAAAAGGAGCGAGCATTCTAAACGAGTTTGTCCAAACTCACAAGAAAAATCCAGTTTAAGCCATATAATTTAATCCATAAACTGATGAATGTCAGATATGTTAAAATCAAACAAATTCTTGTTATGTGTCTGGAGTGATTGTGCTGCCATTATATGTCACTTCCGGTGAGCCGGCTGGTATTGGTCCAGATATCTGTTTGAGCTTGGCTAAGCGGGTTGATGAACGCCCTGTTGTTGTTTTGGGTGACCGAGACTTATTAGAGCAACGTGCCCAAAAACTTGGGATCGATATTCAATTTATAGAATATACCGGACAGCCTGAGTCATCATCTCTGAATGAACTTTATATAGAGCATGTGCCTTTAGAAGTAGCAGTTATTGATGGTCAATTAAACCCAGCTAATGCAGCCTACGTATTAGAACAACTGCGTCGTTCAGCAAATTATGCAATGTCTGGTAAAAGTGTGGGAGTAGCCACGGCACCCGTGCAAAAATCGGTTATTAATGATGCTGGTATTTTGTTTAGTGGTCACACTGAATACTATCAAGAGTTTGCAGGTGTAGAGCGCGTTGTCATGATGCTTGCAACCAAAACCTTGCGTGTCGCCTTAGCAACTACACATTTACCCTTAAGAGATGTAGCGGATGCAATTACCAAAGAGCGATTGCATCAGGTCATTGATATTTTACTGCATGACTTGAAAACTAAATTTAAGATTACAGACCCACGTGTACTAGTGTGTGGCTTAAATCCTCATGCAGGTGAAGATGGTTATTTGGGTCGTGAAGAGATTGAGACCATTAATCCGGTACTCGAAAGTTATCGGGCGCAAGGGTTTAAATTGAGTTTAAGCTTGCCGGCAGATACCTTATTTACTCCAGAACATCTTAAAAATGCAGACGCTGTACTTGCCATGTACCATGATCAAGGGTTACCTGTGTTAAAATCACAAGGGTTTGGTGAAGCCATCAATATTACATTGGGTTTGCCTTTCATTCGAACTTCGGTTGACCATGGCACTGCGTTGTCTTTGGCTGGGACTGGTTTGGCAAAAAGCTCAAGTTTAAATGTCGCTGTTGATTTAGCTTTATCTTTAGCAGCGAGCTAAATTTTTCATGTTGGAAATGTTCTATGTATCAAATTAATGCCCTAAACCCGAAAGATGAAGGGCATAAAGCTCGTAAACGTTTTGGTCAAAACTTCTTACATGATCAACGAGTCATTGCCAAAATTGTGCGCTCTGTAAGTCCGCGTACAGGCGACAATATTGTTGAGATTGGACCTGGTTTAGCTGCCTTAACCTCTCCTTTAATTGGGGAGTGTGATGCATTAACAGTAGTTGAACTAGATCGTGACTTAGCTGCTGGGCTACCAGAACGTGTTCCACATCCTGAACGTTTGACGATTATAGAAGCTGACGCATTAAAATATGACTTTAGCGAACTGGTAAAAGATGGCCGACCATTACGTGTAGTCGGTAACTTACCTTATAACATTTCAACCCCATTACTTTTTCATCTCTTGGAATTTGGCAGCAAAGTTAAAGATATGCACTTTATGCTGCAAAAAGAGGTGGTTGACCGTATTACTGCTGAACCGAATACAAAAGAATATGGACGCTTGTCGGTAATGATTCAGTATTACTGTCAACCAACATTTTTATTTGAAGTGCCGGCTGGGGCATTTAACCCGCCACCTAAAGTAACGAGTGCTGTTTTCCGCCTTGTTCCGTATGATCAAAAGCCAATTACAGCAAAAGATGAAAAAGCTTTAGCTCGACTGGTTGCCCATGTATTTACTCAGCGCCGCAAAACATTAAGAAACAGTCTTAAAGGTATGATTGCAGAAGATGGCTTTGAAAAAGCTGGTGTTGATCCAATGGCTCGTCCAGAGACCTTGACACTTGCCCAATTTGTTGGCTTGGCCGATCAAATGGTGGCGTAAATGACTAAGCGTTTTAACTATGTTATTGGCGATGTGCAGGGGTGTTTTGAAGCTCTAAAAGCGTTGCTTAAAGAAATACGTTTTGATCCAGATCAAGACTTTTTATGGTTTGCTGGTGATTTAGTCGCACGTGGTGAAAACTCGGTAGGGGCATTACGTTTTATTAAAAAGCTTGCTGATCGTGGAGCTGCTGCAACTGTACTTGGAAATCATGACCTGACTTTAATTGCGGGTGCGCGTGGTTTAAAAGAGATTAAAGAAAAAGATCGTACCCAAGACGTTATTGATGCTATTGATGGTGATGAGTTAATCGATTGGTTACGTAAACAGCCATTATGTTTATTGCCAAACGAGCATACGATCCTTACTCATGCTGGCATACCTTGTATTTGGGATGCGCAAAAAACTGTAACGTTGGCAAAAGAGGTCGAGGCTGTACTCGCAAACGAAGATTTATCTGTATTGGATGCTTTTTTAGCAGACATGTATGGTTCTAAACCAGATTTGTGGGAAGATAACCTAACTGGTTCTGCGCGTTTACGTTGTATTACCAATTATTTGACTCGCATGCGTTTAACCAATGCCGAAGGGGCTTTAGAGTTTAGTTTTAAAGATTCTTTGGATGCACCAATGCCCGAAGGTTATTTACCTTGGTTTGAATTTCCGAGCAAAGCGGCACAAACTCATCAGATTATTTTTGGTCATTGGGCTGCGCTCGAGGGCAGAACTATTAATGAGCAGATCCAGAATATTGATGGTGGCTGTGTTTGGGGCAGAAAATTAATGGCTTATCGTATTGAAGACAAAGAAATTTTTTCTGTTGAAAATCCTGTGCAAATATAAGAAAAGCAACGCTTTGCTATGAACGTAAGATGAAGCTTGTAGCTGAGTTAAAAATAAAAAAGCCGCAGAAGCGGCTTTTTATTGGGAACTATTATTCTACTCGTATCCAGATTTGATTACGCCCTAAAGCTGAAACTCCGAGATAGCCGCGCATATGTAAGCGTTTGCCAGTTGAACTAAGTTTTGCTTTAAGCCCGTAAACTTTACCAGTATTCGGATCTAAAATTTTACCGCCAGTATAGTTCAGTCCATCTACCTGTTTTAAACCAGTTGCGATATCCAGACCTAAAATCGGTTTATTGGTATATGGCGCAGGGCAATTATCACAAATTTCTTTAGGCGTATAACCTGGGCGTGGCGTTACTTTGATAATTTTCCCGGCATATGTCCCGTTCGCTTCTTTTCGTATTTCTACCTGTGCTTTGGGAGCACCTGTCTTATCATCAATTGTTTGCCAGAGACCTGTAATATCTGCTGCGAATGTAGCAGTATTAATCCCCAATAAGAGCAGAGCTCCAATAAAAATTTTCCCCATAATTAAAAATCCTTTTAACTTTGAAAGGTCATCTTATTTGGAATTGATAGACCGTTCAATGTTTATTTAATCAACTTCTTAATTATGGTGTTCCAAAAGATAACATTAATGTTGGTAGCCAAATTGCAGTAAATACACCGTTCAATGCCATACCAAATGCAGCGTAACGGCCTGCAACAGGCCCACGTTGCCAAGCTTGAGCTGTTCCGATGGCGTGTGCAGCTAAACCCAAGGCTAAACCTGATGCTCTCTCATCATGAATATGTTTAAGTAAGAATGGTGAGAATGCTGCGCCAATTACCCCAGACAAAATAACAATAAGGGTCACAAGTGTTTCAGGAGCATGTAATAAAGTTGCGATGTTCAGAGCAATTGGAGTAGTTACTGCACGGGTGGCAAATGCAAGAATTGTAGGTTCGGACATATGTAACAAATATGCTAGCCCCATAGGTAGGGCAACGGCGCTAATACTTGCAAAAAGTAAAATACCAATGACCGATTTAATTGGAAGATCATCGTAACGCATTGCAGCTAAGGGAATGGCTAAGGCTACAGTGACATAACCTAATAGATGACCAAATAAGTCATTCACATAAAGACGATACTGTTCATATGGCACATGTAGAACTGAAAGTAAGCCAATTACAAGGAACATGCCAAAAACTAAAAGTGGAACTTGCGGGAAACGTCGGTTTAAAGGCTTTGCACACAGATAACCAATTAATGTGATCAAAAATCCGTAGAAAATCGTAAACATTTTATTCTCCTTATAACCAACGTTTTGCCATTTTTGCATAGACCCACAAAGGTATAAGGGTACTGACCACCAAAACAAAAAGAAATAATGGAATTTCTTTACCCATATGTACGAGCATAATTAATGAACCTGCACAGATAGGTAAAAATGCAAATCCACTTTCTTTCATGATTTTATTATTGGTATCTACTATTCGAAGTGGAATTTTTTTAAACTTTCTCCAAATTAGTAAAATAATAAGTAAGCTGATTAGACCGACCAGATTACCTAATTCTGGATGACCAAAAGCACGCATGACAACGACAGAGCCTTCACGAAAACCAATAATGAGTAGTAATGTAATTACCCATGCTGTCCAGTCTATACTTTTGATCTTATCCATATTTTTTATCTCTAAAAGTTTACTTATCAAGTTTTAACTGATATCGCCCTTGATTTCAAACTCTTCCAAGGGGCGCTTAAATTGACTTGCGTGTTCTCCCAAGATTTCATCCAATGGAAGCTTTGCTTGGCGAATCAGCTTTTCTAACTTATGTGGTGCAATCTTCACATCAATATGTAATAAGCCCGCATCATCATAATGTTCAGACTCAATCACATTTAAGGCATAAAGTTGAGTACGTAATTTGCCATAAGCAGGCTTAAGAACGAGTGAAAACTTTTGAATTTGGCCCATTAAGCATTCTTGTACTGCTTTTTGGAGTAACTCTAGACCTTGACCAGAATGAGCTGAAATATACACTCGATCTGGGACGTGGGGCTCAGCATAAATGATTTTGGCCTCTTCACCACTTAGGTCAATTTTGTTGTACACCCGAAGTACGGGAGCATCAGCGCCAATGTCTTTTAATACACCTTCAACTGCTTCAATTTGGTCAAGCATGTCATGGCTACTACTATCAATAACATGCAGTAAAAGGGTCGCTTCTAGTGTTTCTTCAAGTGTTGCTTTAAATGATTCAACCAAATCATGCTGTAAGTTTCGTACAAAACCTACTGTATCTGCTAGCACAACAGTACCGATACCATCCCAGTCTAAACGGCGTAGGGTTGGATCGAGTGTTGCAAATAGTTGATCAGCTGCGTAGACATCACTATTAGCTAAAATATTAAATAAAGTCGATTTACCAGCGTTGGTATAACCTACTAATGAAACCGTTGGAATAGCTGCTTTTTGTCTTGCAGCACGCCCTTGCATACGAGTCTGTTGTACTTTGTCTAATTTATCTTTTAATTGGGTAATACGAACACGAATGAGACGGCGATCTGTCTCTAGTTGTGTTTCACCGGGACCACGTAAGCCGATACCACCTTTTTGTTGTTCAAAGTCGGCAGACCAACCACGAATAAGACGAGTAGATAAATGTTTCAGCTGAGCAAGTTCGACTTGTAACTTACCTTCATGCGTACGGGCACGCAGCGCAAAAATATCTAAAATTAAGCCTGTGCGGTCAATAACTCGGCATTTTAATATTCTTTCTAAATTTCGTTCTTGAGCAGGTGATAACGCATGGTCAAAGATAACCAGACTCGCTTCTAGCTCCTGAACTTGCTCTGCAATTTCTTCGACTTTTCCGGAGCCAATAAAAAATTTAGGATTAGGCTTATTACGCTGAACCTTAATATGTTCAAGGATATCTGCACCAGCAGACTGTGCAAGTAGAGCAAACTCTTCGGCATCCAGATCATCTAATAATTGTACAGAAACACTCACTAAGATGGTGCGTTCACCGCCTTGATGCCGATCAACATATTCCACGTGGCTATAAATCCTGAAAATGGGAAAACTTTATTCTAGAGGAAACTTAAGCAAAAGGGGAAAGCGTTTGTTCTTATCCTTTAGATTAGTTATATGAGATTAGTCTAGTGTTCAGATTTATTTTATTTGCCATTCTCTATCGTCAATGCAAGTTTATTACGAAACGTATAGAATGACTTGAGATGGGTATAACAATGATTAATCGTTAGTGAAATTTTATGGCTCAAACGCAAAGTATAGTTAATTCAACGTTAAAGAAATTATCAAAAATAGGTTTATACGGAAAAAAGGTCACTTCTGCCACGGCCGCAATTAGTGAAGGTTTTTATCTAGTTTATCGACATGGGCTTTATAAAGATCCTAATAATCCTGTTAATACACGTTATGTCCAATACTTTTGCCGCCGTTTATGTCAGGTTTTTAATTTAGATATAGAAGTACATGGCACAATTCCTAGAGAGCCAGCTTTATGGGTAAGTAATCATATTTCTTGGTTGGATGTTGCAGTTCTAGGTTCTGGTGCACGAGTTTTCTTTCTGGCTAAAGCCGAAATTGAAAACTGGCCTATTCTAGGAAACTTAGCCAAAAGTGGTGGAACGTTATTTATTAAGCGTGGATCTGGCGATTCCGTCAGAATTCGTGAGCAAATTGCTGAATTTTTAAAACAGAATATTCCAGTATTATTTTTTCCTGAAGCCACAACTACAGATGGACATTCTGTTAAAAAAGTTCATGGACGATTACTAGGAGCAGCGATTGAAGCACAGCGTCCAGTACAGGTTTGTTTGATTTGTTATGTAAATCGCGATGGACAATTAGATACAGTTGCGCCATTCATTGGTGACATGACATTTGCCGAACATATTCAACGCGTACTTGAAATGCCTAAAGTAACAGCTCATCTGTTAACTTTGCCTCCTATTTCAGTGGAAGGACATGACGTCAAAAGTTTAACGCGCGAAGTTCAAGAAAAAATGGTGGAAGGTTTGGCCCAACTACATCAGAAAGTACTTAAGCCAAGAAACTAATTACATAAATCCTTCAAGTGGCAGCCATGAAAGAAACTTCATGCCTGCTTTTTGCCACCATTTCATCTCAGGTTCCTGTCTATAAATTACAGGACCATTTGGAGTTTCTTGCTGCCAATAAATATGATTGTTAGTGTCGAGCTTTAATTTATAAGCATACTTATTTAAATTTTCATCCATTGTATGGTGAATCGTCTTAGCCAGCGATGGGCTATCTAAAATCACACCAATTTCAGTATTTAAGTAAGCCGAGCGCGGATCAAAGTTAAATGAACCAATAAAAACCTGCTCATCTAATGCCATAAGTTTAGTATGCAAACTTGATCGGCTTAGCCCTTTCATATTTACTTTAGCTTTAGTAGCAAGCTCATCTGTATTTTTATTTAAATCTCTTTTATCTGGTGTCGGTAAAAATTCATAAAGTTGTACGCCGTTTTTAAGCAGTTCTTTACGATATTTCCCATAAAAGGCATGTACAACAGCAACGTCATTCGCTTTGAAAGAGTTCGTTAAAACTCGAACCTCAACACCCTCTTTGGCAAGCGTGCTTAAAATCTTGGCACCTTGTTTTTCAGGAATAAAATAAGCAGAGATTAAGTCAACGTTACTTTCTGGTTTTTCCAAATGATTAATTAACTGGAAATTGAGGTGTTCTTCTTTCTTAGCTTTCGATTTGATTTTATCAGGTGAGTCTTTTACGACTTCTGCTTTGACCCAATCAAATTGAATATTGTGATTTAGCCATTGATCAAATGCATGAGATTTTGCGGTTAAGTTTAGAAAGTTTTGAACGGTAGCTTGTTGATAGTGTGCTTCGAGTTGTTCTTTTAATCCTTCATAGCGTAAACGGTGCTGCTCAGGATTTATGATACTTTGAACTGAATATGCATATTCATGATTCCAGTAATCATCAAATGAATTCACAATATCATCCACAGCAGCACCTACCAACATTACATCGACATCAGAAAACTGATAGCTATCGCTTACATTGTAATATTGATTGGTCATGTTGCGTCCGCCAATAAGAGCAACCTCATTGTCGGCAATAAAACTTTTATTGTGCATACGACGGTTGATACGTTTTAAATCAAGCATCATATCCATCGCACGATATTTGCGGAAACGGTAGGGATTGAAAAGCTTAACTTCAATATTTTTATGCTGAGAAAGGGCAAGTAAAATCCCTTCCATTTTTTTTGCATTATTGTCATCAATAAGAAGCCGAACTTTTACACCTCGATCAGCTGCACGAATAATGGCGTGCAAGGCTAAAGCACCAACTTTGTCATTATCCCAGATGTAATATTGTAAATCTAAAGTCTTTTCGGCTTTATCAATTAATCTAAGTCGAGCCGCTAAAGCCTCCAGCGGATCATTTAGAACATGGAAACCCGTTAACTTTGGATTTTGCTGACGTAAAGGTGTGATAATTTTGGAAAGTGAAGTCTCAGAGGTATCAATATCTTTTGCATATTGTACTGGTTCAACACCATGTTTTGGCAGAGTACTACATCCTGTCAAACCCACAGCAAAACTTGAACATAGGACTATAGAGGCTTTTATCAAAAAGCCTTTAGCTTGTTGATTCGTTTGAAGCTGTTTGGAATGAAAGGATTGTGCCATAATCAGTACATACGATAAGGTGAGCTAGAGTATAATTCGTGCATATTGAAAGATAAATATTGAATTTGATTACTAGCAATCAATATAAGATAAGTCGAGAGTCGTAATGTGGAATCCAAATTCAATCATTTTTTGTTTTTACTTTATTTTTTCAATACTTGCTCTATGGGGAATTTCTGAGGCTTGGATTCATCAATCACGAACGGAGACGATTCATCCATTTAAAGCTTTTGTACATCTACTCGCATTTTATCTCTCTTATCTACTTATTCCTCTCTGGTTTTTTAATTTATATGCTGCTTGGATCGGTTACTATTCAATTCATCAAGGTATTTTCATCTTTTTCTTAAGTGGGGTATTAATTTATGCCCGATTTATCGAACCTCATTTAGTCCGTGTTGATACTCATCAATATCGTTTAAACCCAGATCGTAGTTTTGATAAGCCAGTAAAAGTAGCTTTAATCGCAGATTTACATATTGGTTTGTTTTCAGGACATGAACGCCAACTCAAAACCATAGTTAGAAAATTAAATGAACAGCAACCTGATTTAGTCGTAGTCGCTGGTGACTGGACATATGAACCAGAAGATAGACTAATTGAAGAGTTAAGTGTTTTAAAAGAAATTCAGGCGCCTGTATATTCAGTTCCTGGAAATCATGACGAGCAATATCCTGGCCCGCCGATTCAACAATTATTAAAAGATGCATTATTTTATAATGAAGTTGTGGATATCGAAGGCAAGATTGTTGATTTTGAAGAGTTTCGTTTGATTGGTATTGGTGATCTTTGGGCAGGAAAAACTGATATGCGTTCCATGCCAGATTTACCGCAGGACAAACCTTGGTTAATTTTGTCTCATAATCCAGATACGGTAGATATGGTACCTAAATTACCGAATCGACCATTAATGTTATCTGGACATACTCATGGAGGGCAGGTGGAGCTTCCATGGTTGACTAACTATATTATGAAAAAAGTATCAATTTTAGGCCATAAACGTGGGTTTTATTCTCATGAGCATGCGGATGTCTTTGTTACCGTCGGCACAGGAATGGTTGGAATCCCTTTACGCTTTAGAGTGCCACCAACCATTGATATTATTGAGCTAGTTTAAAATAAAAAAGCCAATCACAAAGGATTGGCTTTTTTATAAATTGAAAATTATGGGATAACGACAATTGCAACACGTCGGTTAATCGCACGATTTTCATTGGTAGTATTCGGAACGTACGGTTGTGTTGATCCACGGCCGATCACATAGATATTTTCTTTTTTAAATCCGCGAGCTAAGAAAAGATTTGCCACACTTTGTGCCCGCTCTTCAGATAACTTTTGGTTATATGTAGCATCACCAACATCATCAGTGTGACCCACAATTTTCAATTTATTTAGGTCATATTTATTTAATTGGTTTGCTAGACGTGCTAATTCAGCTTCATGGCTTTGTTTTAACTCTGCATTATTAAAGTCAAATAACAAACGTTCTGGTAAACCTAAAGTCCATCCTTCATCAGTAAGAACGAACCCTTCTTTTTTGAGCAACTTTACTTGACGATATTTTAATGGACCAAAACTCAGGCACCCTGCAAGAGTAATGCATATCAATGCAATAAAGGAGAGTTTCAAAGATCTTGTATTCATAGATTAGCCTAAATTTAATTTTCAGGTTTATAGATAAACCAGTGTTCATCCGAATTTTTAGCCTTATACATTGCCTGATCTGCTTGCATAATGAAATCTTCGGGGCTAGATGCAAATTGTGATAAAGCAATACCTACACTAAAACTGAAATAAATAGTTTGACCATTTAGATGCAAAGGTTCTTTACAGCTTTCGAGTAAATTTTCAGCAATAGATATTAAATGATCAGCATGGCTAATGGAATGCAAAATAACAGCAAATTCGTCACCACCTAACCGAGCGATAAAATCTTGATGGCGTAGACGAGTTTGTAAGCGATTAGCCATTTCTTTTAAAACTTCATCTCCAGCTAAATGACCAAACTGGTCATTAATTGCTTTGAAGTTATTGTTATCTATAAATAATAATGCAGACTTATTGTCGAAATCCTTATCATCAAACATGTCTAAAAGAATTTGGTAAAAATAATGTCTATTAGGCAACAAGGTGAGCTGATCGTGATGAGCTTGAAAGGATAATTTACGATTTTCCTTTTGTAACTGATTATCCCATATCTGAATTTCTTCAAGTAACTCGTTAAATACAGTATTTAAATCTTGAAATTCTTTAATACGATTATAAGGAAAACGAAGATTGTAGGCTTTTTGCTCACTTACAATTTGAGCAATATTAGTAAGTGGATAAATAGCCTGCATAATTTGGCGATAAGTTAGGTTTACTGACCACCATAAAGCGCAAACAATAAACAACATCGCAATTGCAAGCCCTACCATAATCATTTTGAGGAACTGCAATATTTTTTCAGAACTACCAAAAAGTGTTAGCTCACCTACATTTTGTTCATGATGATAAATTGTAAGATGAACGGGTTCGTTTAAAAACCAATGATCAAACCAACCTTCTAAAATTGAAGTTTGACTAGATAATTTGAAGCTTTGAGCAATTAAATGATGTTCCGAGTCATAAATATGAATCGTACGAATTGAATGATCCTTCGTATACTCATTTAAAATTTGTTCTATTGTAATTTTATCATTAAATACTACAGCGGGTTGAATGCGCTCTAATAGAGTGTGACTAAGCAATTGCAAATTTTGTTTGGCATAAGTTTCCATTGTAAAAACAGAAATTGATACAAACGTAAAAGAGCAAATAAAAAAAGTAATAGCAAAAATAGTAAATTGAGATTTTCTAAATAATGCATGTAGTGAAGTGGATTGATACAACTTTGATATCATAACCCTTACTCCGCATTCTTGGCCAAGAGTAATACTCTCGGATCAATATGAACTTTGGAGTGACTTAAAGCATCTAAGTTAACTTTAAATGTTGTGTAATTATTCTGGTTATATAAACAAAAGATACTTCCTATTTCGCACTCTGAATTATTAATGCTTAAAGAAAGTAAAGAGCGATAAGGATAGTTTTGAATAAGATTTTGTTGTTGCTGTGGAGAGGTAGTAGAAAAGTAGACAGCTTGACAATGTGACCGAGCAAAATCTTTCGCATTTACAGTTTGAACACGATAATTATAAGACATTTGCTGGATGTAAGATTGAAATGTAGATGTAATAGAAGGGTTATCAATAATACACAGCGTAGGAGTGTTTACATTCTCCCATTTGCTATAGCTTAGAATAGATAAAGTAAGTACATAAAAGTTATGTTTTGAATTGGCATAACAAGGCCCACTCGTAGCAAACACTACAAGTATGCAAACAAATACTTTTTTAGCGAACTGCCACATGATGAGTTAATGCCAAACTATTGCACGAATAATCTATTCTACATGAAGTTGGTAACGTAAAAAAAGTTTAATATCTCATCTAAAATTGACTAAAAAGCTTAAAAAGTATTCAGTTGGAGATGTTGATTTAAAAAAAGGGTTGCAAAGGGAATTTAATGGTCTATAATGCACATCCATCGGCGGTGATGCAGATAGAAACTTGTTGAAAAACAGTTA
>NZ_JAVQNO010000005.1:0-27146 GCF_031799025.1 Acinetobacter sp. V115_6
AGTCCCTATCGTCTAGAGGCCTAGGACATCGCCCTTTCACGGCGGTAACCGGGGTTCGAATCCCCGTAGGGACGCCAAATTCTAAAAAGCCACTGCATAACGTCAGTGGCTTTTTTCTTGCCTAAAAAATAAAAAGCCAATCTATGATTAACTTTTTATATGCTCTATCAACCCGCAATTCCTACTTGTACTTCAAGACGACCAGACTGCACTCGTAGTCCTCTAATTTCAAACTGATCTACGAGCTGCTGCACAAGCTCGCGACTTTCTCTCAAAATATTCAAGCCCGGTAAAATACTAAAATCAGTCAAACTCAGAAGCTTTTCAACCATCCATGAACGGTTGTTAATAAAGTCAATAAATCCTGCTTGCTCTAGATCAATAAACCACATCCGGTGACCATCGCGTTGGATTCCAGGAATATCGCCAATCAAGTGATTAATGAGTGATGGAATAGGTAACATATTTACCACTTCGAAACCAACTCGACCAATACGGCGTACAGCCCAATTTGACAAGGTGCCGCCATGTCGAATCTGGACATCAAGACTTTCATCCATTTGACGCAGGCGTAAGAATTTTTCCTGCCCAATACGGCATTCCAGTACTTTAAAATCTAAACTCAAACGATACATGAAGCGATGATAATGCCCATCAATCTCCACTTGGAAACTGTCATTGCCGCACTTAATTTTAATATCATCAATTTCTGAGCGATCTATGCGCTTACGAATCTGATTATTTAATAACATTTCAGGTAAGTACAACGTTAAGGTACTTTTTCCTAAAAAAGTTCGAGCCATAATCAACGCGACTTGGCGTGCTGTTTCACTGGTTTCAGACACCATATCTCTTACCGTGCCAGCTGCCAGATTTGTCATTCCGACAACTCCACGTCGTGTATGCGTAGTTACTTGATCGAGCGCGTCCAAAGCAGCATCGGCAACCTCTGCAATATTACGTGTCGTGTCGCTAGCAAACCCAACTGCATCTTGGGCATGTTGTAATGTCTTATGCAGTAATCGACGAGATAATGACGGTTTAGCAGTATCTGGGGTAGCTAAAACCGGTGCTGTCGTTGTACGCTGCGACTTATTGTCATCTTGTTGACCCAAGTCCCTCTCTCCTTTTTATATTTATCCCACATCCTATTCGAGTATTTAAGCTCATTTATTGTGCTAATCACACTTCATTTTTCTGTAGATTAGCATGCTCTACAATATTATTTTATTTTTTATGTGTACGGATAAATCATCCGTTTTTTATATTTCTTTGTTTATCCATAAGTAATTTTTCTCCTAACTCAATGCATTTCATCGATATATTACAAATTTTTTTCTTTCTGCACATTTCCGTTAGAATAGATTCAAACTAAATGTGGAGTTCCCATGCAATATCGTTGCCCTAAATGTCAAAGTGTTAAAATTATGCCTGTGAGCCAAGGCGTTAACAGCGCAAAACCTGTCGTTCCTAAAAGTCTGGTTATCTTGATTCCTGCAATTTTTGTGCTTTTACTGTTAGTAGTCATTAGCATCTTTATGTGGATTTTTGGCAATGGTGCAGGTAGTTCTCTTCAAATCGCAACAGTAGTTGCATTTGTGGTTACTGTAGGGGCAGGTTTTATGTTCTGGCGTGATTTGCCTGATTTCAAATTGTCTATGCAGGCATTTATGCAGTCACAAAAACACTGGAAATGCCGTGACTGCAATAACGAATGGGAAATTTAAAAAAACTGTTCACATCAGCTCAATGCTGATGTGAATGTGCATTATCTGCATCATCATGTTTATGCGAAGCATGTTGAGCAATATGCTGACAATTGATCTCGGCATCGTCCTCAATTTGCAATGTCACTTCACCAATACCATGTTCATGGGAAAGCATTTCAACAGCATCTTGATACAACTTGGTACGATCAGCTTCAGGCGCAAATAAGTGCACTGTTAAATGGATGTTTTTAGAAGTGATCGCCCATACTTTGAGTTGGTGAATACTTTCCACACCATTTAAAGAAAGTAAATCTGCACGTAGCTTCTCAATATCGACCTCTTCTGGCACACCTTCGAGCAAAATGTTAATACTTTGCTTAAGTAAAACCCATGTTCTTGGTAATACCCAAAATCCAATCAGTACTGCAATAAGCGTGTCAATCCAGTACCAATTAGTGAAGTAAATAATAATTGCACCAATAATAACGCCTACTGAACCTAGTGCATCACTCAATACTTCTAGATAAGCACCTTTCACATTTAGGCTGTTATTGGCACTCGACATCAGGATTTTCATTGAGATGAGGTTAATTACCAAACCAATAGTCGCTACAACCAACATTCCCACACTTTGAATTTCAGGTGGCTTAGAGAATCGGATATAGGCTTCATATAAAATATAAATTGCCACCACGAACAGCATGAGTGCATTAAATAAAGCGGCCAGAATTTCAAAGCGTTGATAACCAAAAGTACGCTTATTATCAGCGGGACGTTTTGAAATCTGAATTGCGACCAGAGCAATTGCCAAAGCAGCTGCATCTGTAAACATATGCGCAGCGTCAGAGAGCAACGCCAGACTTTGTGTGATTAAACCTGCAATAACCTCAACAATTAAAAATGTCGTAGTAAGCGCCAAGGCAATCGTTAATTTCTTGGCATTACCTTCAGTCACTACAGCATGACTATGGTCATGACCATGTTGTCCACCCATTTTGCGGACTCCTTATTATTTATCTTTATGGTGAGGTAAAAGTAACCATGAATTCATGTTTACCTTTACCTGTTTCAAATACTTTTCTGACTCAAACTTTTTCATCAAAAAAGATATCTCAAATCGATGACATTATGAATGCTCAACTTTATTCGTCTTGCTTTCATTCATCCATCGATAAATGACTGGCAATAAAACCAGCGTTAGTATCGTAGATGAAATAATGCCACCGATTACTACCGTTGCCAAAGGTCGTTGTACCTCTGCACCAGTTCCAGTTGCTAAAGCCATTGGAATAAAACCAAGTGAAGCAACAAATGCCGTCATTAATACAGGGCGTAGTCGCAGTACAGCACCTTTCCAAGTTGCTGTATGAACATCTAGGGTTGCTCTTAGCTCTTTAATGAATGTGAGCATGACCAAACCATTCAATACCGCAACACCTGATAAAGCGATAAACCCGACTCCAGCAGACATAGAAAGCGGAATATCTCTCAGCCACAAAGCCACTAATCCACCAGACAGAGCGAAAGGAACTCCACTAAATACCAGTAAGCTATCTTTAAAGTTACTAAATACCGCCATCAGCAATACAAAGATCATGATGAGCGCCATCGGTACGACGATTTGCATTCTTGCAGTGGCAGAAGCAAGATTCTCAAATTGCCCTCCATAGCCTAACCAATAACCGCTAGGTAGCTTTTGCTGCGCCAGTTTGCTTTGCATCTCTTGTACAAAAGACCCAAGGTCACGATCACGCACATTTGCCGTCACAATCACTCGGCGTTTGCCATTTTCACGGCTCACTTGAGCAAGGCCCAGAATATTCTCAACCTTGGCAACGTCTTGTAACTGGATCAGACCGCCGTTTGGTAAGCGAATCGGTAATTGTGCTAGCTGCTGAGGCGTACGCATGTTTTCCTGCAAACGAATCACAAAATCGAAACGTCTATCACCCTGTAAAATTTGCCCTACGCTTTGTCCTCCAATACTCGCAGCGACAATATCCTGAATAGACTTGACTGATAATCCATATTGTGCAGCCAGAGCATGATCAACATCTACATTAAGTAATGGCAAACCATCAGTCTGTTCAACTTTGACTTCACTGGCACCTGGAATACTACGTAGCTGTTGGGCTATTTTTTCCGCTTCCTGATTGAGGACTTGCATATCATCCCCAAAAACTTTCACCCCGATATCACTACGGACGCCTGAAATGAGTTCATTAAAACGTAGTTCAATCGGTTGCGAGAATTCACTGTTATTACCAGGAATCTGATTCACGAATTGCAGCATTCTGGTACGCAATTCATCTATCGTTTCTTTAGGGTTTGGCCATTGATCGTGTGGCTTTAATAGAACAATACCATCGGAAATATTTGGAGGCATGACATCGGTAGCAACCTCGGCTGTTCCTGTTCTTGCAAAAATGGCTTTAATTTCAGGGAAAGCTTTGAGTAACTGCTTTTCTACATTCTCTTGAATCTTAAGCGACTCTTCTATGCCTGTGCTCGGTGCACGCATGAGTTGTAATGCAAAATCACCCTCACTGAGTTGAGGTGCGAACTCACTCCCCACTCTTGTTGCAATAGCACTTGTCAAAATTAAGATGCTGACCGCTGCTGTGACAACAACATATCGAAAGGCATATGCTTTATCGAGTAAGCCTGCATAACCTTTTTTCAGCGTCATCATCCAGCGGCTTTCTTTTTCCTTCACTTCACCCGTAACAAACAGAGCTACTGCTGCCGGAACAAAGGTCACAGATAAAATAATTGCTCCCAATAATGCTAGGACAACGGTCATTGCCATAGGATGAAACATCTTTGCTTCAACGCCTGCTAAAGCAAAAATTGGTAGGTACACGACCATAATGATGATCTGACCAAATATTAATGGTCGGCGTGCTTGTTTAGCCGCTAGAAAGACCTCAGTGAAACGTTCGGAACGTGTTAATAAGCGACCTTTTAAATGCTGCGCTTCAGCTAAACGCCGAATACAGTTTTCAACAATAACAACGGCCCCATCAACAATGATCCCGAAGTCCAAAGCGCCCAGACTCATCAGGTTGGCACTGATTTTCTGTTCTGCCATACCGGTTAAGGTAAAAAGCATTGCCAATGGGATAATACAAGCAGTGATTAAAGCGGCGCGAAAGTTTCCTAAAAAAATAAAAAGGATAACGATGACTAAAATCGCCCCTTCAATCAAATTTTTAGCTACTGTTTTAATCGCTTTATCTACGAGGCTACTACGATCATAGACTGTTTCAATCACCACGCCCTGAGGAAGTGATCTCTGAATTTCCTGAACTTTGTCGTCAATGGCCTTGGCAATGGTTTTACTGTTTTCACCCATCATCATCATGGCGATACCCAAAACAGTTTCCTGTCCATTATAGGTAGCACCACCCGTACGCAAGTCATGACCAATCGATACTGACGCTACATCAGCAACCCTTATAGGCAAACCGTTTTTCGTGGCGACCGTAACGTTCTGAATGTCTTGTATCGATGTCAGCATACCCGGAACACGAACTGTGAGTTGCTGGCCATTCTCTTCAATAAATCCGGCACCACGGTTTTCATTATTATTTTGAAGCGCATCCTGTAAGTCGGTGAGTGGAATTTGCAACTGTTGTAACCGTGTCAGATCTGGAGAGACCACATAGGTTTTGTTATATCCACCAATGCTATTAACCTCGGCTACCCCTTGTACACGTTGTAACTGGGGCCGAATAATCCAGTCTTGAATTTCACGCAGGTCCATCGCGCTATAAGCTGAACCATCTGCTTTTTTAGCATTTGGCTCTGCTTTTACCACCCATTGATAAATCTCACCGAGTCCAGTCGAAATTGGAGACATTTGCGGATCAATGCTATCTGGTAAAGCACTCTTAGCCTCTTGTAAACGTTGGTTAATCAGCTGTCTTGCCCAGTAAATGTCAGTACCATCTTTAAAGATAATCGTGACCTGAGAAAGACCATATCTGGAAATTGAACGAGTCTGTTCCAGATTTGGAATACCAGACATGGCATTTTCAATCGGATAAGTAATCCTTTGCTCAACTTCTGGTGCTGTAAAACCATTGGCCTGACTATTGATTTGTACCTGTACATTGGTGATATCAGGCACAGCATCAATTGAAAGTTTTTGATAGCTATAAATTCCGACACCAATCCAAGCAATAACAAACATCATGACCCAAATGGCGTTGTTAATTGAAAACTGAATAATTCGATCAAACAAACCTTCAGCCTTTGGCAAATCAGGTTTATTAATGTCCATGCTCAGCCTCCCCTTTTTCAAGTTCGGACTTGAGCAAGAAACTACCTTGAGTCACATATTGCTGCTTTTCAGTAATTCCAGATTTAACCTCTACCCATTGTGCATCTGAAGAATAATTGCCTAACTCTACCGCAACAGGAGCAAAATGAATTTTGTCCTTCTCCTGTTTTGCAATAAAGATGACATTCTTGCCATCAATCTGTTGTATCGCTGTCTTATTAACTCGTAATACAGTCGCTGCATTATTTTGTTTCAGTAACACATTGACCATTAAGTTAGGGCGTAATTCTTTTGAAGGTGTGAGTACCTTGGCACGAACCTGTAGACGACCAGTTTGAGTATCCGCTTCTGAAGTTAAACTTTGTACCTGTGCTTTAAAAATGTTGTTCGTTTGCAGTGATTTAAATTCAATTTCCTGATTAGGCTGAATATTGGTATTTGCACTTGGTAGCACAAATTCGACCCATAACTGATCTAGGCGATCAATAACAAATAATTGTTTTTCAGGACCAATTTGCTCACCAATGACAATATCTTTATTACTGATTACACCACTTAAAGGCGCAGTTAAAACATATCGGCCTTTACTTGAGCGATTCGCTCCCAAGGCAGATAAACGGCTATTTGCAGCTTGTACCTGAATTTGTGCCTGACGATAAGCATTGTAAGCACGCTGATAATCTTGACGTGCTGAAACACCTTGTTCCCACAATTGCTTTTCACGCTGATAATCTTGCTGCGCTAATGTCAACGCTTCTTGTGCCATGCTTAAATTGGCTTGTTGATCGACCAAATCCGGTACAAATAAAGTTGCAAGCGCTTGACCCTTTTCAACTTGTTGTCCCAACACAACATTTACGCTATCTACACGCGCAGAAAACGTTGAAGAGACATGTGCTTGCTGGTCTGTATTTACAACCAGTTTGGCAGGATAAGAGAGGCTCTGTTCAACTTCTCCACGTCCTACTTGCTCTAACTTCACTCCATATTCAACCAGTTGCTTAGAAGTTAGGTTTAAACTTCCTTCCTCTTTTTCAGATTCTTCATGACCAGCTTCACCCTCTGCATGCTCTTCTTCACCTTCAGTATTAGGCTGTTTTTTTCCAGAGAAAAATAACCAAGCACTTAAAGCAAGGCAGACAATCAGCAGCAAAATAGCAATAAACCATTGGTTTTTCATTTTTTTAACTGACATTACTCTACCCCTCCAACTGTCGGCAACTTATAGGTGTCTTGCCATAAATTTTGATTAATTTGATTTAATGCATCTCCAGACATCACCATATTTGGATCGATCCCGAGAGCTAAACTTTCTGCCTCAATTGCTTTTTGCCAAGCAGATTTAAGTAGTTGAACTTTTTTCAAACGTTGTTCTTGTAATTGAAGGGTAGATTGCTGGACATCAGTAATTGCAAATTTACCGACTTTAAAGCCAAGCAACATTTTCTCTTGTACCGTCTCTGATAAAGGGATTTGCTGCTCATTCATTAAATTATATTGCTGTTTTAAACTCGCTAACTCGTACTGTAGAGTACGGATGGAATTCTGGCTTTGCTTTTTATAAAAGCTCTGCTGCTGGTCAATTAAATCGAGTTTGCTTTGAGCAACTTTGAGTGCATATTGCTGGCGATTAAAAATGTTTAAAGGAACTGCTATACCTACTCGAATCTGATTTTCGGTACTGCTCGTTTCTGCGGTTTTACTACGAACCACGCCCATATTTACAGTAGGCGTAGGCCGATTTTTTGCCTTTAAATAATTAATTTCAGAATTTTGTTGTATTGCTTGAAGCTGTAGGGACTGTTCTAACAAATTCTGTTTTAGATATTGGTCGATATCACTTTCATTTTTTAAAGGCCACGCACTTTTTATATCCGGGCGTAAGGTGAAGTTATCTTCTGTCTCACCCCATAAGTTAGCCAATTTTCTTTTAGCACTACTCAGTGATAATTCAACTTCCTGATATAAACGCTGATTTTCAACATGCGTCATAAGAGTTCGATCTAAATCAACCTGAGCAATACTGCCGGCCTGAAAGCGTAAGCGGGTAGCATCAAGAAGATTTTTACTCGTTCTTAACTGGGCTTTAGCAACTTCATGTTCAAGCTCTAAAATAGATACTTGTGACCATAAATATTTTACCGCCAGCTTCAGTTGAGCCTCATATAAAACCTGATTTAACTCAACTTGATTTTGCTGAACACTTGCTAGTTTTTTTGCTGCGGAACGTACACCAAAAATATCTAGTTTTTGCGAGATTCCGAGTTCTAATTCCTGATCTTTTCCAGATTTAAAACCCGTTTGCTGTACAGAAACCGTCGGGTTTTCCCATAGCTGGCTCTGTTTGATATTGCTCTCGGCAATATCTTGTTGAGTTTGCCAAATTCCTGTTTGAGTCTGAAATTGCTTAACCTGATCAAGCACCTGCTCAAACGTTAAAACCTTCTGTACCTGCTGCGATTGAGTATTCTGCGTGAGGTTCTGATTTGCACTAGCAACAGTTGTTACAACGCTAGTTGAAAGCGCAACTGCAACAACTAATGATTTCAGTACCCAAGATGTGTTCAGACTAACGAAACGCTTTTCGTATAAAAAAATAGACATAAAATAACCCTATGAAATAAATAATATTTCTGGTGGGCTAATTTTCGGCTACCCCACCTATAGCAGGGTTAAAACAGGAGGCGGGTCTTGTTTAGAAATATGAGGGGACTTATAAGAATTGGACCAATAATATTGTTGTTTTGGCTCAGATGACAGTATTAACGGTGAAACAAGTTTTTCTTGTGCTTCTACAATCACAACATGAAAACATGAAGGTAAATGGTCATGATGATCAGACAAAGTTAAAGGAGCTTTATGAGTAGTTCCTACGATATCTGTCTTTTCCGTATGGCTATGCTGTGAAGCTTCATAACTCAACGCTGCATGATGACCAAAATGATGTAATGCCTTTTCCTGATTTTCATGGGCGCAAAATGCTGCTGCCACATTCCATAAACTTTGGAATATAAGCAAACAGAATAAGACGGACATGAAAAGTGCAGAACGTGGCAACAGCACACCATTAAACTAAGAAGTTGAACAAAGCCACTATAGCAGGCTATCGGCATGTAATAAAATTACATCTATAAATAGCAGTATAGAAGCGATCCTAATCTCGCCTGAGTAAAGATAAGAATAAATCATTAAGAATTTTTATCTTTACTCATAGGAAACTAATTATTAAGTAATTAGTTTCCTAAAAAATAAAAATTATTTACGCTTACAAGTTAAATGAGGATTCTTACTTTTTTCAGCTTTAGCTTTTGTTTCTTGCTGAGACTTAATATTCTTTTCGAGGAATATTAACCCTCCATCAGCATGAGCCAAACTTGTTGAAAGAAGTAAAATCAGCAAAACTGATTTTTTATTTAGTTTAATAGACATAATAATCACCTGATCTAAATATTCCGAATTTATTTAAGGATTTAACCCAGAAATAAAATTAATTTTTCGCATGCCTTAATTAATCACCTCAGGACAAATCTTCTGAATCTCTAAGAAGCATGCGGATATACTTTCATTTCATTTTTAGAACCAACTAAACAATGAAGGGAGAACACCGTGCAGTCGCAACTCATCAAAAAGTTGGACTAAGGCCGCAACCCAGATAAACCACACCACCTGCGTCAAAAAAATACGGAAATGTTTCGGTGAAACCTGATAGAACTCAGGCTCTTTAAAATTTTTGAAACTTGGTAAAAAGCGTGGAATTGTCTTTATATAATCTGAATATGCAGTTCCATATTTTTCACTCAGGAATGCTTCTTCTTGGCGTATAACAAAATAGTAGTAACAGAGAAAATAAAGCGTGAATACTATTGGAAAGATAAACGTCTCTGTAATCAACATGATCCCGACTCCACCCAGATAACTAAACAGATAGAGTGGATTTCTACATAAAGAATAGGGACCGTCTGTCACCAACTTGGCATTCTTAAATCCGGAAATGTAAAGACTGCACCATATTCTTCCCATTACTCCGATGCCCACAAAAAACCATCCAAAGAACCATAAAATATGTTCTATAAATGCCGCTTGGAAATGCCATTTACTAAAACTTAAAGCAAGAATAATAGCTAAAATCAGCCCAATCACTCGGGAGCTCACAGTTCTAACACGGGGGGTAAATAAAATATTCATTTCCATAAACCTCCATCACTGTGAATCATCAGAGATGAGATAACCGATTCATTAAAATGATATTTTTGTTTTCCGGAAAGATTTGACAGAACCTTATATCCCGCCTTGTCATTAACATAAAGACGTGAATGTTTAAACGAGTAATCTACATAGAAGATTGCTGCGCTTTGTTTGCACATATAATTAAGCATAAAATAACCCTTTGAAATAAATAAATTTCTGGTGGGTTATTTTTCGGCTACCCCACCTATAGCAGGGTTAAGACAGGAGGGGGATTTAAAGAGCCAAGATACGGAGACTGATAAGAATTAGACCAGTAATAGATTTGTGAAAGCTCATGTACACGCACAAAAGGTTCTTGAGCTTGTTGTGCATTTTCAGTCATCACTACATGAAAACATGAAGGTAAATGATCGTGATGATCTTGCCAGCTTAATGGAGCATTCTCAGAATTTTCTACAATACCAACATGTTCAGTCTGCATATGGTCTGAAGATTGATATACATTTAAATCTGCATGATGACCGAAATGTTGTAATGCCTTTTCCTGATTTTTATGCACGCAAAATGCCGCTGCCACATTCCATAAGCTTTGGAATATAAGCAAACTAAACAAGACGGACATAAAAACTGTAGAACGTGGCAACGGTACACCATGACAGTAAATTGCACAAAGTCACTATAGCAAGCGATACCAATGTAATAAAATTACAAAATGATTTTTGGTTAATTTATCGCTGTTTTAAAAAAGTTTTTTCTTTAGAAAAATTAATTTCCTGTTTGAGTTCCTGCAATGTATAAACTATTTTCTACCCTACTCGTTGTCGTCTGTTTAAATTTGAGTGCTTGTGCCACGACATTACTTTCAGAAGCTTTACCTAACGAAACCACAAAAACCGAGAAGATCATTTTAGCAAAAGATCAAATCATTGCTTTAGGACAAGCTGTTCAAAACCAGCAAGAACAAGGGATCATCTTTGTAGGCAAAGACTATAATTATTTAATGACCGAGGGAAGCGCTGAGCTATCAAAACTTCTTCATGCAATCCCAGCAGATCAGCGAAGTCTGACCAATCCGTCCCCACTGGTACTGACCATGGATGATCCCAATCATTTTCATGGAGAACTTCAATTCCTATATAAAACTCCTCTATTCTCTCTTTCTGAACAACAAAAAGAAAATTTAAAAAACCTAGGATTTAAAAATCATTTTGTTGTGATAGAAAATCAAAAAGATGTTTTATATCCTTACGCTTTTCTTAGCTTTAAAGGACAAATATATAAAGCTCCAGACATACAAAAAATTCAACAAACCCTTCCCATTCCTTATCCTATCGCCTTACAGCAAAAATATGAAATAACAAAGAAACATCCGTTTAAACGTGTAACTCGTATGGCACTTTATCCGTTAGCGATGGCATTTGATGTGGTCACGGTGGCCCCTTCTCTGATATGGGCAGACTTACGAGGTGACTTTACAAAATAGAAGTTCCTAGGCAAAACTAATTAACTAGCTCTTAAGCTGGTTTTGTTTAAAGAAATTTCTTTTGTTTGATATTTATAAATTTTCTCAAAAGTCTTTTGCGTTAAATAATAGCTATTTTTTAATTTTAAAAGCTCTAATTTCCCTTAAGAATGCCACTATTCTCATAGTAGTTTCACTTAGCGTAAAAACACGTGTAACTTTTATGTAAGCCAAAACTTCATTATTTTTCATCCAAATGCGCTATATCACATTTACAAAAAAAAACATAATATTTCAATATAAGGGACTAGCTTAAAAGTGTGAGTCAATTCAATTAAATTGAGGAACAAGGGAGACTATCATGAATATGAAATCAATCAAGTATAGGCTTAATCACTTGTTTGCTTTTGAAAACTTACCTTCTGATATGCATTCACAAGCAGTTGATGAAATTGAACAGGGTTTACGCTTTGAGGAACTAGCCGAGCAAGACCATGAACGTATGCAAAACTGGTTAGATGTAACTCCTAACGACCGAAATGCTATGTGGTGCTACCTACGAGCAGCTTTACGTGGTAGCTCTGACGCTTCTTTTAAGCTTGGTATCGGTTATCTAAATGGTCAATTTGGATTAGATAAGAATTATCGTGAAGCTGAAAAATGGCTACAAAAAGCAGCAAGTCAGGGACATCCCGATGCTGAACGCTGCTTACAAGAAGCGTTTAGCAAGCTCGCATTTTCTTAAAATAAAAAACCAGCCCTTAGGCTGGTTTTTTAAATTAACAGAGATTAGCCGCTAATTTTTTTGTATTTAGTACGTTTTTGAACAGCGTCTTCACCTAAACGTGACTGACGGTATGCTTCATATTCTGCATAGTTACCTGTGTAGAATTCTGGCTGTTCATTTTCAAATGACAAGATGTGTGTTGCGATACGGTCAAGGAACCAACGGTCATGCGATACCACCATTACCGTACCTGGGAATACAAGAATTGCATCCTCAAGCGCACGTAAAGTTTCAATATCCAAGTCGTTTGATGGCTCATCCAGTAAGATAACGTTTGCACCTTGCTGTAAAATTTTCGCAAGTTGTAAGCGGTTACGCTCACCACCAGACAATTCGCCTACGCGTTTTTGCTGATCTTGACCTTTGAAGTTAAAGCGGCCGATATAAGCACGTGAAGCAATTTCATAATCGCCCACTTTCAAGATATCTAAACCACCAGACACTTCTTCCCAAACAGTTTTGTTATTGTCTAGAGTGTCGCGAATCTGACCCACGTAAGCCACTTTAACTGACTCACCTAGAGTCACAGTACCTGTATCAGGTTGCTGTTCGCCAGTCATCATACGGAATAAAGTCGTTTTACCCGCACCGTTTGGACCAACGATACCCACAATTGCTGTTGGAGGTACAGTAAACGATAAGTTTTCGTACAATACGCGGCCGTCAAATGATTTGCTGATACCTTCCACTTCCACAACTTTATTACCCAAACGAGGGCCAGGTGGAATGTAGATTTCAGACGTTTCATTACGTTGCTGGAATTCTTTAGAGTTAAGCTCTTCAAAACGCTCCATACGCGCTTTGTTTTTCTTTTGCTGACCTTTCGCATTTGAACGAACCCATTCAAGTTCTTTTTTCAATGCTTTAGCAAAAGATTCTTCTTGTTTCTGCTCTTGTTCTAAACGAGCATTTTTTTGCTCTAACCAAGAAGAATAGTTACCTTGGTAAGGAATACCATGCCCACGGTCAAGCTCCAAGATCCACTCGGCAACGTTATCCAAGAAATAACGGTCATGCGTAATCGCAACGATTGTGCCAGGGAAATCTTTCAAGAAGCGCTCTAACCAAGATACCGATTCTGCATCTAAATGGTTCGTCGGTTCGTCAAGAAGCAACATGTCTGGCTTTGAAAGCAATAAACGGCAAAGTGCTACACGACGGCGTTCACCACCTGAAAGCTTAGTTACGTCTGCATCCCAAGCTGGAAGGTTCAAGGCATCTGCCGCGATTTCAAGCTGGTTATTTAAGTTATGTGCATCCCAAGCATGGATAATTGATTCTAATTTTTCCTGCTCTTTTGCAAGTGCATCAAAATCTGCATCCGGATCTGCATATTCTGCAAAAACCTGATCAAGGCGCTCTAATGCATCTAAAGCTTCACGCACGCCATCTTCAACGTTACCACGAACGTCTTTAGTCGGATCAAGAGGTGGTTCTTGCTCTAAATAGCCGATTTTAATTCCAGGTTGTGCACGAGCTTCACCAGAGAAATCTTTATCTACGCCAGCCATAATACGAAGCAAGGTAGATTTACCTGCACCGTTCAAACCGAGCACACCAATTTTGGCACCCGGGAAAAATGATAAAGAGATGTCTTTTAAGATTTCGCGCTTTGGCGGAACCATCTTAGACACTCGGTTCATCGTATAAATATATTGGGCCACGCAGGACTCCTCAATTGAAAAACCAATACATCGCATAAGCGATAAATAATCGCGCGTATTATACGCTGAAAACCCCAACAACTTGAAGTTATGATTTCCATCGTACGGATTTATCAAACAATTTTCTTTTTCAATAAGTTGCAAAATGTTTATGGATAAGATTTATACAGCTTTTCAGCGTATATTTTTCTATCTTTATTCCTAAAATTAGAAAACAAACCAGAATTTCTGCAATTTTGTACATAAATTTTAGGCTAGACTCGCTCAATATTTAACTCACGAAGATGAAGTAATCATGACTTATAAAGATGAAACCTTAGCAATTCATGCTGGCTACTCACCCGAAGCAACAACAAAAGCGGTTGCGGTCCCTATTTATCAAACCACTTCATATGCATTTGATAATACACAGCACGGTGCCGACCTTTTCGATTTAAAAGTTCAGGGCAATATTTATACTCGCATTATGAACCCGACCACTGCTGTGCTTGAGCAACGTCTTGCTGCACTCGAAGGAGGAATTGGTGCTTTAGCCTTGGCTTCTGGAATGGCAGCGATTACCTATGCTGTCCAAACGATTACAGAAGCGGGAGACAACATTGCCTCCGTCTCAACTTTATATGGCGGAACTTATAATTTATTTGCCCACACCTTACCAAAACAAGGCATTGAAGTTCGCTTTTTTGATTATCAAAAACCTGAAAGCTTACGTAATTTAATTGATGATAAAACTAAACTTGTTTTTGTTGAGTCGATTGGTAACCCCCTCGGAAATATCATCGATTTAGAAGAAATTTCAAAAATCGCACATGAATATGGCGTACCTGTCATCGTCGATAATACGGTTGCCACCCCTGCCTTATTAAAACCGTTTCAATATGGCGCCGATATCGTTATTCATTCTCTTACCAAATATATTGGTGGACACGGTAATAGCATTGGTGGCGCGATTATCGATAGCGGCAAATTCCCTTGGGGTAAATATCCAGAGCGCTTTAAAGTTTTGAATACACCTGACCCAAGTTATCACGGGGTTAATTATGTCGAAGTTTTAGGTGAAGCAGCCTATATTGCACGAGCTCGTGTAGTGCCATTACGTAATACAGGCGCGGCAATTAGCCCACTGAGTGTCTTCTTAATTTTACAAGGTCTCGAAACTCTAAACCTCCGCATCGAGCGTCATACTGAAAATGCTCAAAAAATTGCAGAATATTTACAGACTCATCCAAAAGTAAAATGGGTTAACTACGCAGGTTTAAAAGATCATCCACAACATCAGCTTGCTCAAAAATATGTAAAAGGTAAACCTTCTGCAATTTTATCTTTCGGCGTACAAGATGGTCTCGAAGGCGGCACTCGATTCATCGATGCTCTTCAATTATTTACTCGTCTCGTTAATATTGGTGATGCAAAAAGTTTGGCGTGTCATCCTGCAACGACGACTCATCGCCAGCTTAATGAACAAGAGCTTAAATCTGCTGGTGTAAGCGAAGATATGGTACGTCTTTCAATTGGAATTGAGCATATTGATGACTTAATTGCCGATTTAGAACAAGCACTTTCAGCTGTATAACTTTTAAACTATTCAACAAGCCTCTGGAAATAGAGGCTTTTTTCATTTTTTTGTTCATTATATAACTAAAATAATTAATGGATTAAGATACTATTTTAGAGTTTTTACTCTAAATAAATTGTTAAATTTCATATATTTACAGACTAGACAATTTTTAAACATCTATTAAGATAAAGACAATATTTATGAGTTCATCTGGATGAATCTACGGTTGTAAAAAATAAAAATTACATACCGGAATAAATAGTCCCTGCCCCTACTTAGGTAAAATGCTGTGAATAAAAAATTAGAAGCTCTGTTCCAGAAAAAGGTACAAGATAAAGTCATTTTAGTGACAGGCGCCTCGAGTGGAATCGGATTAACGATTTCAAACAAACTTGCTGATGCTGGAGCCCATGTTTTACTGGTTGCCCGTACTCAAGAAACTTTGGAAGAAGTAAAAGCAGATATCGAAAAACGTGGCGGTAAGGCATCAATTTTCCCATGTGATCTCAACGATATGGAAATGATTGACCAAGTTTCTAAAGAAATTTTAGCGACTGTTGATCACATTGATATTTTAATTAATAACGCAGGTCGCTCTATCCGCCGTGCTGTACATGAGTCTTATGATCGTTTTCATGACTTTGAACGCACGATGCAATTAAATTATTTTGGCGCGGTTCGCCTAGTTCTCAATATCTTGCCGCATATGATTCAGCGTAAAGATGGACAAATCATTAACATTAGCTCCATTGGTGTGTTAGCAAACGCTACTCGCTTCTCTGCATATGTCGCGTCTAAAGCAGCGCTTGATGCATTTAGCCGCTGTCTATCTGCCGAAGTTCATGCACACAAAATCGCAATTACTTCAATTTATATGCCATTGGTTCGTACCCCAATGATTGCACCAACTAAAATTTATAGATATGTTCCAACCCTTTCACCTGAGCAGGCTGCTGACTTAATTGCTTATGCAATTGTGAAACGCCCGAAACGTATGGCAACCAACTTAGGTCGCTTAGCTTCAATGACTTATTCTGTAGCACCGGGCATCAATAATATGTTTATGTCGATTGGTTTCCGTTTATTCCCAAGTTCAGATGCAGCGAAGGGACAAAAAACTGAGAGATTAAACTGGGCACAAAAAGCTTATGCACGTATTTTCCCTGGTGAACACTGGTAATTTTGAGTTAAACGCATAACAAATAAAAAGCGCCTTAACTAAGGCGCTTTTTTTAACTAAAAGACTGATCAATCAAGAAACTGAACGTGCCCTGTTTTTACATCGTAAATTGCACCCACAACTACGATCTCACCTCGATCAACCATATCTTTAAGCACACTGCTGTTATTAATAATGTACTGGATATTGTAATGAACATTCATTGCTGTCACTTGGCTAATAAAAGCATTACCTAATTCACGTGGTTGCATAATGTCATATACGCTATCAACCGAATGCATTAATGGTCCAAGCACATATTGAATGTGTGGCATTTCCTTCACATCAGACACTTGCTTTTGCTCTAAACGCAATTGACATGCACTTGTTACCGCACCGCAATCGGTATGTCCTAAAACAACGATGACTTTAGAACCTTTGGCCTGACATGCAAACTCAAGTGAACCCAATACTTTTTGCCCAGCAATATTACCTGCAATTCGTAAGCTGAACAGATCACCAATACCCACATCAAAAATCATTTCGGTGGGTGCACGTGAGTCCATACACCCAAGAACGGCTGCAATCGGATGTTGCCCTTCATCTGCAGTCACACGAATTTGTCGGTAAATATCTCGTTGAAGACGTTCATTTTTTACAAAACGTTCGTTCCCTTCTTTAAGTAAGTTGACGACCTGTTGAGGACTCAGCTTTTGTTGCAAGTCATGTGTACTAATATCAATATCAAGTACCGCATCATCAACATCTTGATAGTGCTGTTTGAACCCGACCAATTTAAGGTTTACCTGACGTTTAATAGCCGTTTCACTTTGATAATCTTGAATAACTTGATAGATATCAGGATCAATCGAATCACACTGAGTTGCATCAATAATGAGTTGCTGATGTTTATGTACATGTTCCAATGCCGAAATAAGCGCAGAACGATTAAGGAAGGTCACTTGTGATGGGAGTTCAATACGCGTGACTACGCCATGCAAACGCTTCTCTCTATAAACACGAATACCTTTATTAAAATTGCCATAGAGAATAAAAGCACTACTGGTGAACAGACCAATTAAAATTCCCATTAAAAGATCTGTCAGCAAAATTGCAACTAAGGTAATAATAAAAGGTAAAAACTGTTTCCAACCTTTTTGATAAAGCTGTTTGAATAGTTTTGGATGGGTAAGCTTAAAGCCTGTCACAATAAGGATCGCAGCCAATGCAGACAGAGGAATCATGTTCATTAATGGCACGAAGAACAAAACCGCTAACAGCAACAATACCCCATGAATAATGGTAGAGCACTTACTACGCGCGCCTGTATTCGCATTCACCGAACTACGAACAATCACTGAGGTGACGGGCATGCCACCTATTAAGCCCGAAACGATATTCCCTGTACCTTGTGCCCAAAGTTCACGGTTCGGCGGAGAAGAACGTTTTTGAGGATCGATTTTATCTGCTGCCTCTAAATTCAATAACGTTTCTAAAGATGCAACGACAGCCAGAGTAATTGCCCCTGTGTAAATCATAGGCTCAGCTAAATAGCTAAAATCAGGGAAAATTAATACTTTTTCGGGTGCTTGTAATATATTCGGCAATTGAATGAGGTTATCAATTTGCACTGCCCATGCAGAGCCGATACTCACCAAAATAAAATTTAAAACTGCTGCGAGCACAACCGCAATCAAAGCAGAAGGTAAAGCTAGTTTTTTAAGCGGACTGCTATCCCACGCTAAAATTAAAAATAAACTGAGTAAACCAATAAGCGCAGCACCTCCATCAAAACGTTGAAGGAAGGCATCTGGTGTTGAAGTCCAAACTTGTTTCCATGAAAAATCAGAAAGTCCAAACAGATAAGGTAATTGCGTGGCAATCAGGATCACGCCAATAGCGGCTAATAACCCTAAAATGACATTATTTGGGATAAAGTTCGCAAAGAACCCTAACTTAAATAATCCAAATAGAATTTGTAGAACACCGGCAAAAATAATACATAATAAAAAGGCGGCATAATTGCCGCCTAATTGTTCTAACTGTACAAGGATGACAGCAGTCAGCCCTGCCGCTGGGCCTGCAACGCTAATGTGAGAACCACTCAGTAAACCCACAATAATGCCGCCCACAATACCTGCAATAATACCAGAGATGATGGGAGCACCTGAGGCTAAAGCAATACCCAAACACAGCGGTAATGCCACGAGGAATACGACAACTCCGGACAAGAGGTCTTTTAAATGAAATCTATTTTTCAGGTTTAAAACCGACATAAAACAACCATTTATAATATAAAGAAATAAGCAAAGTTGTACTATTACAGCCTGAAAGTGAGTAAATGCTTCAAGGCTGGGTTGATGATGTCGAACAACTGAATATCATTAAAGTTTAGTTATGCTATAACGTTGTGTATTTAATTGTGTATTTAACAACGATTTGTTGATCTTAAGATTCACCTCATCTTTACGACTGTTTTTTTCTTATTTTGCTTTTATATAATTATTAAAAAAGTAATATTTTAACCCATAAAAAAAAGCCTCCAATTGGAGGCCTTTTTTATCAATTAAAGACTCTTATTTAGAACCTTTAATTCCTGCTTGTAATAACAATGCACCTAAACCACCAATCTTTTGTTCTTGTGGCTTCTCTTGCTTGCTACGCTGAGGGCGTTCAGCTTGATCTTTACGCGGTTGAGGACGTTTACCTTGAGGCTTACGCTCAAAACGTTGTTCTGTATTTTGTTCACGGCGTGGTGGACGCTGTGCTTTTACAGGTGCAGAACCTTCAGCACGCATACTTAAGTTCACGCGGTTACGTTCAACATCAACCTGCATAACACGCACTTGTACGATCTGGCCTGGTTTTACAACTTTATGCGGATCAGAAACGAACTCATTCGCTAATTCAGAAATATGAACTAAACCATCCTGATGTACACCAATATCAACAAAGGCACCAAAGTTTGTGACATTAGTGATCACACCCTCAAGTTGCATACCTTCAGTTAATTGGCCCACTTCAGTAATATCTTCGCGGAATTTAGCAGTACGGAACTCTGGACGCGGGTCACGACCCGGTTTTTCAAGTTCAGCTAATACATCTTGTACTGTTGGCAAACCAAATTTGTCATCAACAAATTCATCAGCTTTTACTTGGCGAATGATTTCGGTATTACCAATGATGTCTTTCACAGTTGTCGCTTTTGCTGCAACAATTTTCTCAACAAGACCATAACTCTCAGGGTGAACAGCAGAAGCATCTAAAGGTTCAGAACCATTTTGGATACGTAAGAAACCAGCTGCTTGCTCAAAAGTACGCTCGCCTAAACGTGGTACGCTTTTCAAAGCTTGACGGTTATCAAAACGACCATGCTCTTTGCGGTATTCAACAATTTGCTGAGCAATCGCTTTGTTTAAACCTGCAATATAAGCCAAGATTGCTGGCGAAGCGGTATTTACATCAACACCAACAGCATTCACACAGTCTTCTACTACAGCGTCAAGAGTTTTTGCTAAACCAGTTTGGTTTACATCGTGTTGATATTGACCTACACCAATTGATTTCGGATCAATCTTAACAAGTTCAGCAAGTGGATCTTGTAAACGGCGAGCAATCGACACTGCACCACGAATTGAAACATCAAGCTCTGGAAGTTCAGCCGCTGCAAGCTCACTTGCAGAGTAAACAGATGCACCCGCTTCACTTACAGTCACACGTGTTAATTTGAGGTCGGTGTTTGCAGCCATCATTTCAGCCACTACAGCTTCTGTTTCACGGCTAGCTGTACCATTACCAATAGCAATAAGCTCTACATTATATTCACGGCATAGACGTGCAAGTTCAGCAATAGAACCTTCCTTATCTTCTTTAGGCGCAAATGGATAGATCGTGCTATGAGCAAGTACATCACCGGCATCGCTTACTACCGCAAGTTTCACACCAGTACGAATACCAGGGTCAACACCTAAAGTAGTACGACCACCTGCTGGCGCTGATAATAGTAAATGACGAAGATTTTCAGCAAATACCTGCATTGCTTCTGCTTCGGCAGTAAGTCGTTTCTCGGTTAGCAATGAATGCTCGATTTGAGGACGAACTTTACCCAACCAGAATAATTTTGCGGTTTGTTTTAAGAAATCTTGACGTGCTTGAGGTTGAATTTGCTCAAGGTTGTATTCAGTTTCAATACGCGCTAATGGCGCATCATCTTCACCATCAACTTTTAAACCTAATACATTTTCTTGACGACCACGCAACATCGCCAATAAACGGTGTGAAGGTAATTTGTTTAAACCTTCAGAAAATTCAAAGTAATCACGGAATTTTTTACCGACTTCTTTCTTTTCTTCAGAAGCAACTGTACTTTTTAAAACCGCAGTTTTTGCAAAAGTTGCTTTTAATTCTGTAGTAAGCGCAATATTTTGTGCCCAATCATCAATCAGAATATGCTGGATCGCATCTAACTGACTTTCAACATCTGGATAGTCTTCATGACTAAAACCAGCCAATGCTTCTGTCGGGTCAACCTGTTCTGCAATAATTTTTTCAGCAATCGGTCCTAGACCTGCTTCTTTTGCTTTAAAAGACTTACTTGTACGCTTAGGACGATACGGTGCATAAATTTCTTCTAAAGCATTTTTTGTTTCGGCTGCATTCACCCGCGCCAACAAGTCATCATTCAATTTATTCTGTTCTTGCAATGACTGAATGACCTTTTCACGGCGCTCATATAAATCACGTAAATACGCTAAACGAGTATCTAATTGGCGTAACTGCGTATCATCTAAACCTTGTGTTACTTCTTTACGGTAACGGGCAATGAATGGAACACTGGCACCTTCGTCAATTAAGCGGATGGCAGCTTCTACTTGGTTTGGACGTACGGCAAGCTCACTTGCCAACTGCTGAACTAAGTCAGTCATCGTGTTTGATCCCACAAGGATAAAGTTTAAAAGCACTGATTATAAAGACCAAGCCCATAAAATCCACACTTGTTTGCGTATTCAAAACGTTTTTTTGTATTGACTCTGAATATTTATACTTTTTACGACTACTAGAGCACGCAAAAACAGTGATTTAAGCATGAAAAAGTTAAAACTGAATCCTACCTTTTAATCTTTAAAAAATATAAACGTACAACTTATGTCATGAACGTGACAAAAAATTAATATAATTTATGAGAAAATGATCATATTGATACATAACCCAGAAGATAAAAAATTGAGATTGAGCACTACTTTATTCTTCTAATTTCTTATCTACTCAGTTTTTTTATCTTAATTCAGCAATTAAAAGTCTATTATATTTATTTCAAATAACTGATTTGAAACAATTAGTTATTACTATTGAGTTATTATAAATTTATTGAAAATTTAACTATTTGTTGTTTTAGGGCGGTCTTTGCTAAATTATGGGCTTAAGATGTTGTTTTTTGGTTTCAAACCACCTTGAAAATTGTAATTTTGAGCAAATTGATACATAGTCTAAACAAGAACATCAGCATTATACTGAGGGCTTGTTGGCAATAAGCCTATCCGACCCAATAATATATAAATTATGACTTTAAAAGGGAGTACATCATGAGTTTAGTTGTACCTGCTGAACATCCTGAAACCGTACACAACGAAACGGATCGTGTCGAACGTATTTTAGTGGTCGATGACGATGTGCGTTTACGTACCCTCTTGCAACGTTTTTTGGAAGATAAAGGCTTTGTTGTAAAAACTGCCCACGATGCTTCGCAAATGGACCGTTTATTACAACGTGAGTTATTTTCACTTATCGTACTCGACTTTATGTTACCGGTTGAAGATGGTTTAAGTATTTGCCGTCGTTTACGCCAATCAAATATTGATACGCCAATCATCATGTTAACAGCACGTGGTAGCGATTCAGACCGTATTGCCGGTCTTGAAGCTGGTGCAGATGACTACTTGCCAAAACCATTTAACCCAAATGAGCTTTTAGCACGTATTCGCGCAGTATTACGTCGCCAAGTTCGTGAAGTTCCAGGCGCGCCAAGCCAACAAGTTGAAGTAGTAAGCTTTGGTCCATGGTCTTTAGACTTGTCTACCCGTACACTGACACGCGAAGGACAAATCGTTACCTTAACAACTGGTGAATTTGCTGTATTAAAAGCATTGGTACAACATCCACGTGAACCATTAACACGCGATAAATTGATGAACTTAGCGCGTGGCCGTGAATGGGGTGCAATGGAACGTTCAATTGACGTTCAAGTTTCTCGTTTACGTCGTTTAATTGAAGATAACCCTGCACGTGCACGTTACATCCAAACGGTATGGGGTGTCGGCTATGTATTCGTTCCAGATGGTGCTGAATAAGCTTGAGATAAGATAGAGTGAGTTTAGAACCAATCGCCCCACAGAACTTTACCGATTACGTGACCTACTCAGAACGTAAACGGACTCGATGGGAACGTTTTCTCGACAAAATAAAGCCACGTTCTGCTGCCATGCGTACCACTATTCTGGTACTGCTGGTGGTGTTCTTTAGCTTATTTATGTCGTTATGGTTCTTTTGGCGAACTCTGTATTTACCTGAAATTCAACAGCACGCCCGTTATCTTGCGGTCGAGCTTGAGCTCGTCAACAATCCTGATATACGAATTTTTCATCGTGAAAATGAAGTAGATATTGATGCGTGGTTGCGTAATCGAGTCGGTATTGAATACGTTACCAACCCCAAAGAATATCCAAGTGTCCGAGAAAAGGTCATTGCCGAGTTTTTTACCAATCATGTCGAAAAAAAGCTGGCAAATGAGATTGGGACTAAAGACGTTACCGTTTACTTTCAGTTTAAACCGAGCCCACGCATTTGGATTCAAACACCTGAAATGCATGGCAACTGGGTTCGAGAGCCTTTAAAAACCTATGCCAACTACAGTCCTGAACTTTTAGTGGGTTGGGTCGTGGGTGTTCCATTACTGTCGGCTATCATTATTTTAATTTTGGTTCGACAGATGAACCGCCCTCTGCGTCGTTTGCAGAATGCTGCCAATGAATACAGTAAATCTGGAACAGCGCCGTACCTTGATACCAATCATGGACCACTAGAAATTCGTCAAGTAAACCAAGCCTTTAATCGCATGGTCTACACACTCGATCAGACTGAGCGCGAACGACGTATTATGTTGGCGGGTATTTCACATGATTTACGTACTCCTCTTACACGCATACGTTTAACAGCAGAGATGCTACCTGATGAGTTTTTGCGTGAAGGTTTGGTTTATGACGTAGATGATATGGATGCAATTCTTAATCAGTTCATTTCGTACATGCGCGATGGCTCAGATGAGGAGTTGAAAGACACCAATATCAACATGCTTTTGCAAGAACTTGTTGTGCAATTTAAACCTCTCGATATTCAATTCGAGATGCAGGATGTACCCATTATTCCAGCACGTAGCCTTTCTTTAAAAAGATTGATTGCCAACTTAATTAATAATGCGAAACGCTATGGTGCTGAACCGATAGAGCTCAGTGCAAAAGTCGAAAATGAATCTATTTTAATTACTGTTGCCGATCATGGTGAAGGCATTCCGGCAGATCAAATTGAAGAGTTAATGCAACCTTTTGTTCGCGGAGACTCAGCAAGAACCATTCAAGGTAGTGGTCTTGGGCTGGCTATTGTTAAACGTATTGTCGATATTCATCATGGCGAGATTCAAATTCATAACCGTGAACAAGGTGGTTTAGAAGTTATTATTTCTTTACCAATCCCAAAATCGAGTACCGAAGAAAATACCTCAACCAATCCATTGGAAAAAATAAAACAAACTTTAAGTGAGCGCTTTTAATTTGATCAATCAGTAATTAAAAGCCTTGGTTTAACGACAAATAAAAATAATAAAAATCAATTAAATATAAACCATAAATATAATTTATACCGCCATTTATTTACAAAATTAGACCTTAGCCTAACACCTATGCACTTTTCAATTTTTCATAGCTAAAATCCCGTATGTTTTGACAATATTGAGGATGTCCAATGTCTTTAAGTCGTATTCGCCTAGCTTCTCTTCATGACAAGGTCATCAGTGCTGAACAAGCTGCGCAATTCATCGAAAATGGAATGACTGTTGGTATGAGTGGTTTTACTCGTGCCGGTGAAGCTAAAGCTGTTCCACAAGCACTTGTAGAGCATGCAAAGAAAAATCCGTTAAAAATCACGTTAATTACGGGTGCTAGCTTAGGTAATGACTTAGACAAACAACTCACGGAAGCAGGTGTTTTATCTCGTCGTATGCCATTTCAGGTAGACAACACTTTACGTCGTGCGATTAACAACGGCGAAGTTATGTTTATTGATCAACATTTATCAGAAACTGTTGAGCAAATGCGTAACCAGCAACTTAAACGTCCAGATGTTGCGGTGATTGAAGCAATTGCGATTACTGAAGATGGCGGCATTATTCCAACAACTTCTGTGGGTAACTCTGCAAGCTTTGCTATTTTTGCCGAAAAAGTTATTGTTGAAATCAACACCTCTTTAAGCGAAAGCTTTGAAGGTTTGCACGACATCTATATTCCAACTTATCGCCCAACACGCACTCCAATTCCATTGACAAAAGTGGATGAGCGTATTGGTACAACAGCAATCCAAATTGATCCTGCAAAAATTGTAGGTATTGTATTTAACGATACACATGACTCACCATCAACAGTAACTCCTCCAGATGATGAGACTCAAGGCATTGCAAACCACTTAATTGCTTTCTTTAATAAAGAAGTTGCAGAAGGTCGTTTACCGAAAAACCTTGGTCCATTACAAGCAGGGATTGGCTCTATTGCCAACGCTGTACTAACAGGTTTAAAAGATTCTGATTTTGAAGACCTCATCATGTACTCAGAAGTACTACAAGACTGTACTTTTGAACTCATTGATGCAGGCAAAATGAAATTTGCTTCTGGTAGCTCAATTACCCTTTCTGCAAAATGTGGTGAAAAGGTTTTTGGCAATATCGAAGCTTACAAAGACAAATTAGTGCTTCGTCCACAAGAAATTTCTAACCATCCTGAATTAGTTCGTCGTTTAGGGATTATCGGCATTAACACTGCGCTTGAGTTTGATATTTACGGTAACGTGAACTCAACTCACGTGTGCGGTACTAAAATGATGAACGGTATTGGCGGTTCAGGTGACTTCGCTCGTAACGCTCACTTGGCGATCTTTGTAACCAAATCAATTGCTAAAGGCGGCGATATCTCTTCTATCGTGCCAATGGTGAGCCACGTTGACCACAGTGAACACGATGTTGATATTTTAGTGACAGAGCAAGGTTTAGCTGACTTACGCGGTTTAGCGCCTCGTGAACGCGCTCGCGCTATTATCGATAATTGTGTACACCCACTTTATCGTGATGCATTAAATGACTACTTTGACCGTGCATGTGCTAAAGGTGGACATACTCCTCACTTACTTCGTGAAGCGTTGTCTTGGCATGCAAACTTCGAAGAAACAGGTCAAATGCTTCAAGCAGCACCAGTTGCAAAATCAGCTTAAATCACTGGTTTAATTCAAGCACTCCTTCGGGGGTGCTTTTTTATTTGTTTAAATTATTGATAAAACACTGCTCAAGCCCGAATTTTTATTTTATCTTTTCAGCACATCAAAACAAAAAGTAGAAATCTATATGTTTATTATTCGTCAATTTACAAATGCAGATCTGGATGATGTCGTTATTTTATGGGAAAGCTGTGGTCTGACCCGTCCTTGGAATAATCCTGAAACCGATATTTTCAGGAAAGTCTCCCAACAGGATGATTTGTTTTTGGTTGCTATTAAAGATGAGCAACTGATTGGCACGCTTATGGGCGGCTACGACGGCCATAGAGGCTGGATTAACTATTTGGCTGTTCACCCCCACCAACAACGCTTAGGAATCGCTACAGCGCTCGTTCAGCAGCTTGAGAAGCGTCTCATCGCACGTGGCTGCCCAAAACTGCAATTACTCGTCCGTAAAGACAATTTGAATGTATTGAATTTTTACGAACAGCTTGGCTATGACGAGGTAGAAGCAGTGTGCTTAGGAAAACGACTTATTCGTGATAGTTCTCATGATTAGAACCACGTTTTGTTTGGGCTATTTTTAGAAAGTTAAGGCGATATTGGGGATAACCCTCTTTGCTTGTGGATAAAATGAGATTTATACACAGGTAAGGTCTTAATATTTTTATTAAATAAACAGGCATGAAAAAAGCCCCATACATTATGTATGGGGCTTTTTCGAATATGGTGGCGAGACCCAGGATCGAACTGGGGACACACGGATTTTCAATCCGTTGCTCTACCTACTGAGCTATCACGCC
>NZ_JAVQNO010000006.1:0-22924 GCF_031799025.1 Acinetobacter sp. V115_6
TAACTGTTTTTCAACAAGTTTCTATCTGCATCACCGCCGATGGATGTGCATTATAGACCATTACATTCCCTTTGCAATACCTTTTTTAATATTAGTGCAACAACAGTTCACTTTTTAATCAAAAACGATAAAAATAGTCATTTTTTATATAAACATGGTTGTAAAAGCATCAGTTTATCTAAAATTTTCTCGTCTTGATTCTTTTCTTGCCATCTAAGTGGGCGACAATCAATATATTCACAGTATCCCCCCTCTCCTTGCAGACACTGTTCATTCCAACTTAATTGATATTGAAAGCTTCCCACATATCCGGCCGCCAACCCAAACTTATAATCACCACGACTTTGTGCATAAAGTTCAAAAATTATTTTTCCATTTTTCTCACATTGCCAAGAAAACTCCCTAGGCAAGTACATCTCTTTACCATTTGGTGTTTTAACCTTTGGATAAACTCGGTGGATATGTAAATTTACGTCTTCTGTAAAACTTTCAACAGGCTTCCCAAATTCTTGAATATCTAATCTTGAACATAGGATGATATTCCACTGATTTCTTATTTGTAAGAATGTAAGCTGCGTCGTTTCATTTAAGTTAATAATTTGGCACGTATAGAAACATAAAGATAAGAACGGCAAGTGCAAAGCTCGCGCGTGTTTAAATCGCCCCAACCCTTCAATTTGATATTTCTGTCCTTTATAAAAAATTTCCCCTTCACATACACATAGTGTTGACCAATAGTCAGAAACACCCCACTGCAAAGCAGAGGCATTAGATATATTTTCTGGAATCTGAATCGTAAGATCACACCCCATTTCTGGGTCTAATCGTTGAAGGCGAATCACGGGAATTTGCCATTGAATCAGGTCGGTTTTATCAAATTGATATAGCGCCGAATCAAACTGGCATTGGCGTCGAATAGAATATGTTTTTAAATGTCCCACACTATGTTGGCTATTACTTACAAGCACTGTTGCAGTGTCGATAGCTGAAGTTGTAATGCTAGGGGCGTTATAACACAGAGGAATACGTGGCTGTCCCACTAAACTAATATAATTAAAATAACGAAGTGGGGTTGGTAAATTAGGAAGGATCAAGCCTTGATAAACAATTTTAAAAAAGCCACGAGAAGGTTGATAAACAACCCCCTCTTTAACATTAGGGCCCAGCTGCTGTAATTGATTAATTTCACTTATCAACTTAGGCATACTGAACCTCTTCTATTTTATGTTTTTAGTGTTTCATTACTCTTGCGTGCAAATAAAGTCGTAACAAAACCAGATAGAGCATAGATAATTGAAACTGTCAAAATGCCCATTGGAATATTATAAGTGATTGCCGCAAAAATCAGTACTACTGGCAACATAACTACAAAAGGAACGCGTTTACGATCCATCTGCTTGAAAGAATAATATTTAATATTGGAAATCATGAGTAATCCCACAATTACCATAAGAACAGCATTAATAGTTTGAATCGCAATATCACGTAAATCAAAAATGAAAGGATAATCGCGAGCAACCCAGACGAGTGAAATAATAATAATAGCAGCGAGTGGACTTGCAATGCCGATAAAATAACGCTTATCAACAACGCCAATTTGCACATTAAAACGCGCTAGTCGGAAGGCTGCGCAGGCTGTATAAACAAAACAACAAGCCAAACCAATACGACCTAAATCATGCAAACTCCAGCTATACATCAGCATTGCTGGAGCCACACCAAAAGCTAACAAGTCTGAGAGAGAATCATATTGCTCGCCAAAAGCACTTTGTGCGCCAATTGCTCGAGCAACTCGACCATCTAAGCCATCCAATAGCGCTGCAATAAAAATGGCATAGATCGCTTGGTTAAAATCCCCATTCATACTTGCAATGATGGAATAGAAACCGGACAACAGAGCAGCGGTTGTAATTAAGTTAGGCCAAAGATAAATACCTCGGCGCTTCACTTTTTGTCCTTCCGGATTATCTTCTTCTTCAACCACTTCAAATGTAATCCCATCAAATGAATGTTCATTATGAGTTAAATCTTGCTCTGGTTTAGGCGCATTTGTCATTATTTTCTATTCCAAACATGTGCATTGATTTAAGTTAACTGTTACTCACCTACCAACCAGCGAACAGCAGCATGACCACCAGTTTCTTGCATGCGAAGATGCGGGAATAACCATTGTAGTGCTTGGTCTGCTTGCTCAGAGAACTGCCAAGGTGGGTTAATCACTAATAGACCACAACCATTTAGACCTACAGGGGTGTCATCTGGCCATACACAAATTTCACAAACTAACTGACGGCGGATGCCCGTTTTAAACATTTTCTTTTCAAAACGTTCAATCATCGCTCGGTCTTTGATTGGATACCAAACTGCAAAAACGCCTGTTGGCCATTTTTTATAAGCTTGTTGTAAAAGTTCAACTAATTGCGGAAAGTCTTTACGTTCTAATTCGTAAGGAGGGTCGATCATAACCAGACCGCGCTTTTCTTTTGGCGGAATTACGCCGAGCAAGCCCTCATATGCATCACGCTCATGTAAACCTGCACGTTTATCACGAATGTTATGACGTAATTGCTGAAATACATCGCGCTGCATTTCAAATATAGTCGCCTTGTCGATTTCACGCATGCCTTGCAGAGCGAACCAAGGAGAACCTGGATAGCTTCCCTTACCTTCTTCAGAACGCAATTGTTCGACTAACTTCAAATATTGTTGGATTGCTTCAGGTGCCTGACGCTTTTCCATTTCAGATAGTTGAACTAGACGATGAATGCCTGTGAGAAATTCTCCAGACTTTTGTGCAGGTGCCAGAGATAAATCATATTTGCCGGCCCCTCCATGCGTATCGATATAACGATAAGGTTTATCTTTAGCATTTAAACGGTTGAGAAGCTGTAGCAAAAGCACATGCTTCATAACATCTGCAAAGTTGCCCGCATGGAAATGGTGACGGTAATTCATGTTGACTTTAATTCCTCAATTCAACAAATAGTTTAACATGAAAAAAATATTCTTTCGTAAGGTTGTGATCATCTAAAATAGAGCTGCTTGATATTTTTACGATCTACTCGAGGTTATATGCGTTCCCACTCACTTCCTGATTCATGGAATTTAGATCAAATTTTAGATGATTTAAATGCGCATGGCTTTGCCATTATAAATCAAGCATATCCAGATCAATATCGCGCACAGGTTTCTCAAGAATGTAGCCATCATATGGATGAATTTAGAGAAGCAGGCATTCAAAACGGCGTTGTAAGCAATATTCGTAGCGACCATATTCTCTGGATTAATGATCAGCTCCCTATTGCTCAGCAACATATTGAAACCTTAACTTTATTTTCACAAAGTCTAAATCAAGCATTCTATTTAGGGATTAAAGAGGTTGAAGCTCATTTTGCTCGTTATAATTTGGGTGAATTTTATGCTTTACACCGAGACAATCCTCAACAAAAAAATGATCGTATTATCTCAACTGTCTATTATCTACATCCAGAATGGCAAGAGGATTGGGGTGGGCAATTGCGACTACAAGATAAAAACGAGAAATGGCATATTGTTAATCCCGAACCCAATCGACTGGTAATATTTCAAAGTGATTTACTACATGAAGTATTAATTTCAAAACAGCAAAGACTCTCTATTACAGCTTGGCTTCGTAGCGGAAATTCTATTTGGGTTTAAAGGTTACTCTTTAAATTTGATAAATGAACCCGATATAAGAGCTATTGATTAAAAAAGGTGATGGCGTATGTCTATTGAAAGTAAAACAATTGTGAACCGAATTGGTGAAACAGACCAACTTTATTTGACTGAAAATACGCCTGAGCTTGCTTTAGAGCGTGCTGAGTTACGCATGCAACTTGTAGTATTAAGTCGTGTTCGCCAAGAACAACTTCATTTTCTACAAGAAGCTATTGTCTTGCTTGAACAAGCTCGCATGGAATATGAAGAAATGCCATTGAGCTTATACCTTAATTTGTCTTTACACTTAGCCAAAGCGTATATGCTTTACTTTGAACTAAATAAAGAAAAACGTTTTGCGTTGATTACTCAACAAATTTTGAAGCCATTAGCACATCATGAACATGCTGATATCTATTTCTTCTTGGCATATGCGTCAGCAGCACGACAAGAGTCAGCATTAACAAGACATTGGTTAACTAAATATTTATCAACGTCTACATGTGATCTTGAATTGCTTCATGGCCAACCTGTATTTGACCTTGTACGTCATGAGCCATGGTATAAAGATAAATTAAAAGTAAAAACACATTAAACTCTTAATGTAATAAAGCCTGTTTTACATATTACTTGTAAAACAGGCTTTATTTTTTTGAAATTATTTTTTCACACTGTCTTCATGTAGTTGTTCATTCAGTTCATCAATCACCACAATCCACTCATCATCTTTTTCCCAATGACTCTTCAAAAAATCGCTTTGGCCCTTTGACCAAAAAGACGCTTCATGTAATTTTTGCTCGGCTGGCAATTGATGTGTTTTGATAAAGTTTTCAATACTTGCTTCATCAGAATCTAAACCCAACTGATCAAATAAAAGCTCTAAAGTCGGTTGCTGTTCAAACATTGTTATTCTCCTATAACTTCTTTTAAATCATCTATTAACTAATCTAACAATAAAACGTTTTTACTTGCATGATAGTGTCTATATTTTCTTGTTGCTTTTTGTGTTTGCTTTTTCAGGATTTAATAAAAAAGCACTCTAAAAGAGTGCTTTTTTAACTCATCAAGCTGATGAATTATTTTACCATGTCAGCAATTGCTGCACGTTCTTCTTCAAGCTCGTTTAGAGTGAAGTTGATACGCTCACGGCTGAATTCATCGATTTCTAAACCTTGAACGATTTTGTATTCACCGTTTTCAGTTGTTACAGGGAAACCGAACATAACGCCTTCAGGAATACCATAAGAACCATCAGATGGAATACCCATAGTTACCCATTTGCCGTTTGTACCAAGCGCCCAGTCACGCATATGGTCAATTGCAGCGTTAGCAGCAGAAGCAGCAGAAGACAAACCACGCGCTTCGATGATCGCAGCACCACGTTTACCAACAGTTGGAAGGAATACGTCTTTGTTCCAAGCTGGATCGTTGATTTTGTCTTTTAAGCTTTCGCCATTTGCAGTTGCAAAACGGTAGTCAGCATACATTGTTGGAGAGTGGTTGCCCCAAACTGTTAAGTTTTCGATGTCAGCAACTGCAACACCAGCTTTTTGAGCAACTTGAGTCAACGCACGGTTGTGGTCAAGACGCAACATAGCTGTGAAGTTTTTCGCTGGAAGATCTGGAGCAGATTTCATTGCGATGTAAGCGTTAGTGTTTGCAGGGTTACCTACAACTAATACTTTAACGTTACGGCTAGCAACTTCGTTTAATGCTTGACCTTGGCCGATGAAAATTTCACCGTTAACTTTTAACAAGTCAGCACGTTCCATACCAGGACCACGTGGACGAGAACCTACCAATAATGCGTAGTCAGCATCTTTAAATGCAACTTTCGGATCATCAGTCCCGATCATGCCAGCCAATAAAGGGAAAGCACAGTCATCAAGTTCCATCATTACGCCTTTAAGCGCTTGTTGTGCTTTTTCAACTGGAACTTCAAGCAATTGTAAAATAACAGGTTGATCTTTACCTAGCATTTCACCGCTTGCGATACGGAATAATAAGCTGTAACCAATTTGACCTGCAGCGCCAGTCACGGCAACACGAACGGGTTGCTTCATGTAATTGTCTCCAATGAGTGTCCTTAATCGGGCTAAATAGGAATTCCATCTAACCAAATCATCATAAACGGCAAAGATTGTACTCTAAAGATTTGGCAGATGCATGTAAAAGCGACTCGTTTTCACCAAAAGTCTGATAGAAAATACAAATTAATCTTTACAAATAGATTCAATGTATGGTCAGCATTTCCTTACGAAATGTTGGTAAGCTTTAATAACTACCTTTAATCATGATTTCACCAGGGCAATTCGATACCACATGATTTGCACACTGTTTATATTGGCCCTTTACCGTGTAACAAACTTTCACTTCCGTTAAGACCACATCCGAACGTGATAATTGACAACTAAAACGAATACCATTTTGAGGTAAGCTCGGATTAAGACGTACAAACTGCTGTCTTAACGCGGATTGCTGCATTTCAACATTTGTTGAACTTGTGAGACTAGCCGGAATTTTTAAACGTTCAGCAAAATTAATAACCGTACGGAAATATTGGCTTGCATTCATAGGAACGCACCCCCCTACACTTTTCCATAGCTGTACACGAGCATTATTATCAGGCATAACCCGAGCCACGACTTTGGCTTGCAATGGAGACAAGGTTGCAGAACTGTCTGTTGAGCAATTACTTTGGTTTGTTTCTGGCATGAGGCCTGTAATTGTCAGTGAATATCCTTCAAGACATTTACGTTGTTTTTGTTTAGAGGGATCTAATGCACATGCGGCAGGTGTCATTTGCACATGCATAACATACCCCTGTAAATTAACAGGTTCGGCATGTAAAACGGAACTCATCAACCCTACTCCCGCACAGATGAGCCACCATGCAAGTTGCAAAATTGAACGAAGTTCCAAATATCTATATTTCATTTAATTAAAACTTGAATATGCCAATTAAAAGAAGATCCATCATCAACCACCTTAAAGTTAAGGCGACGTACGCATTGGAATGACTTTCATACGCTGCGATAACGACTGGGCCCCTTGACCTAATATTACGCCGTAATGTGTTGCATTCGTCATAACGTGCTTGACGTAGTCTCTGGTTTCTAACAATGGGATTGTCTCAGTATATTGGTCAGCCGAAATTGATTGATAGTCCGGTTGCCAACGTCTAGCCCGATTAGGCCCCGCATTATAACCTGCTGTCGCCAAAACAGGGTTATTGCTTAATTGTCCCTGAATCATCGACAAATAAAATGTTCCATATCGAATATTGGTATTCATTTCATTTAATGCAGCCGGATTATAAGTTTCACCCATTTGACGTGCAATCAACTTCGCTGTATCAGGCATAATTTGCATAAGACCACCCGCTCCAACGTGAGAACGCGCAGAAGTAACAAACCGACTTTCTTGACGCATTAAACCATAAGCCCATGCAGGATCAATTCCTGCATTGTAACTATGACTTACGACATTAGTCTTATGTGGAGTTACATAGCGATAAGTATCATTATGCTTATTTGTTGTACGATCTGCTGCATAAATTGCACGGTCATACCACCCCATGTCATGAGCACGCTTTGCCGCAGCTAAAAGTAAACCGTCATCATGCTGAAGATACGCTTGACGAACTGCCCAATTCCACTCTCGATTCGTATAAGTTGGATTTGCATTAATACGTCTTAAAGTAAAAGCACGATTAAAGTGAATATTCTGATCTAAACGTCTTAAATCACTTGCTGTCGGCTGATCATCATAAGGTTGGTGGTTATAACGCTCACCTAAACGATCTTTTGCTAAAAGGTTATGATAGTCATCACCCGCCTGAGCCAGTTTTCTATAAATTTGTTGTGCTGTTGCTTTAGAAGCACTATCACCACGCTGCTCTGACGCACGAGCAAGCCAATATTGCCAACGGTCTTCTTGTTTTTGGGTTACCGTCATACTATCAATAGCGCGAATTAAACTTTCCCACGCCCCAAAACGAATCGCCTGACGCGCATAAATTTCGGCTTCTTCCGGACTTAATGGATAACCATAACTTGCATCAAAGTATTGAAGAACTTCACGATTAAAATTATTTTTCATTACCGTGGTGCCACCAATATAGGCTACCGTACGATATAAATACTTTTGTACATTTTGTGGCGTACCTTGGGCGACACGCTGCACATTTGAAAAAGCATTACTTAAGTCATTATTAGCTAAACGCCCTAAAGCAAAAATCAAATAAGCATAATCTGCATCATTTGTCTTAGGTGCACTCCACAAATAATTAAGTGGGTTGGCCTGAATTTGGTTAAGCTGAGCCAAAGACAAATTCAAACCCAGAGTCTGTGCTGTCGCAAGTGCCTGTCCAGACAGACCTGAACGTAACTGTACCCAGAGACGCTGTTGCTTATCTTGTGCGCTCATTAAAGGACTAGATAACATCATGCGCCCTAAACCGATACATGATTCTGGTTGGGATTCAGTTGCTAACCATACATCTTTATATTCAGCAAAAACTAACGCATCGCCGCTTTTCGCCCGCACTTGTGCTAAAGCACAATTTTCGGCTTGGTCAGGATTGGTAACATAAGATAAAACAGGTTGTGCAGATGCAAAGTCAGCTTGTTTAACTTTTTCTTCAACATAGTCGGCCGCTAATTTTTCAGCCATCGCTGATTGTGGGTAGCGTTGAGCAAAGCTTACGATAGAGGCTGTAGGCTGAAAGCCAAGATTCGTATTGAGTTTCCAGTATTCTGGATAATATCCCAATACATCATTTTGCATAGCAAGCTGATATTGGTCTAATAATGCGGTATTACCACTATTTGCAGCATTTAATGCATCATTGAACTGCTCTTCAGCAGCATAAGTAAATGAACAACCAAGTAAACACATAGCTCCTAACCAGCTACGATGCATATATTTATTTTTCATTACACGACTATGGATTGATGAGCTCTTTCTACTTGGTCTCATATATGTGCTAAACCCTGACTATTCACCTTCAACATATAGTTTAATTATTCTTCGTGCTTTCTTTTGTTGTGTTATGTAACTCTATGATTCAACATCATTAAAATCCACCTAATTTACTTCATAAAAACCTTGTCATGTTCTGCAAGTTTACTGTTATCGGTTCAGCTCAAATACTGCTATAATAAATAGTTTGACCCATTTTGGGCCAATTTATTCTTTTTTAGATCGATCTGTTAGGAGCCTGCATGACGGTTCAAACCTTCATTCCCAATGGTGCCAAAGCTGCCTCAGAAAACACTGTTACCCAGCCAACGCACACCACTGATGTTTCAATAAAAAAACTTTATATTGAAACGCAAGGGTGTCAGATGAATGAGTATGACAGTCACCGTATGGCAGACCTTTTAGGGGATTCTCACGGCTATGTTTTAACGACCAACCCTAATGAAGCAGACATTCTGCTCATGAATACATGTTCTATTCGCGAAAAAGCGCAGGAAAAAGTATTTAGTGAATTAGGCCGCTGGCGCAAACTAAAAGATAAAAATCCTGATCTTGTGATTGGTGTCGGTGGATGTGTTGCCTCTCAAGAAGGTGACAACATTCAAAAACGTGCACCCTATGTAGACATGATTTTTGGTCCACAAACATTACACCGTTTACCGCAAATGCTTGATCAACATAATGCTCAAGTAGAAAAACCTAAAAAAGATAAAATCAAACTGGTTGATATTTCTTTCCCAGACATTGAAAAATTCGACTTTTTACCTGAACCACGTGTAGAAGGTTTTAAAGCATTCGTTTCTATTATGGAAGGCTGCTCTAAATACTGTTCTTTCTGTGTAGTTCCCTATACACGCGGTGAAGAGGTTTCTCGTCCATTAGATGATGTACTTGCAGAAATTGCAGGTCTTGCTGAAAAAGGTGTCCGTGAAATTTCACTTCTTGGTCAAAATGTAAATGGTTACCGCGGAGAAACCTTCGAAGGTGGCATCTGTACTTTCCCTGAATTGTTACGACTCGTTGCAGAAATTCCAGGTATTGGACGTTTACGTTATACAACATCGCATCCACTTGAGTTCTCTGACGAGCTCATTCAGTGCTATGAAGATTTACCTCAAATGGTGTCACATTTACACTTGCCTGTTCAAAGTGGATCTAATGATGTTTTACAGGCAATGAAACGAAATCATACGATTGATGTTTATATCGACAAGATTGCCAAATTAAGAAAAATACGCCCTGATATGCATTTATCGAGTGACTTTATTATTGGTTTCCCTGGTGAAACTGATGAAAACTTCGCCGAAACACTTCAATTTATCAAAGACTTAGATTTTGATCACTCATATAGTTTTGTCTATTCAAAACGTCCGGGTACACCTGCATCAGACTTACCTGATACTACGCCTGAACACGTTAAAAAAGAGCGTTTAGCTCAAGTTCAAAAAGTGATTAAACAATCTAGCATTGAAAAAACTGACGCAATGCTTGGCAAAATTGAACGTGTTCTTATTGAAAAAGTCTCTGATCAAGACCCTAATATTTTACTAGGCACAGCTGACAATACCCGTCTAGTCACTTTTGTAGGTGATGCTGCTTGGGTTGGCCGTTTTGCAGAGATCGAGATTACTGAAATTAAAACTTTAAATTTAGTTTACGGTGAACTCTTGAATCTTGAGCCTGACGTGGCGTAATGTAGAGGTATTCTAAAGTCTACTGAAAGGTTTTCTCTTGACTGCAGCGATTCGACGTACCGTAACATTTCCTGAAGTTTCAATGGAACGTTTAAAGAGCATCTTGGGTGCCTATAATGGGCACCTTAAGCAAATTGAACAGCGTTTAGATGTCAAAATTACTCATCGTGGAGATGTTTTTCATATCGATGGTGAGATTGATGCTGTTGGGAGAGCCGAAGCATTATTGCAACGACTCTATGAAGAGTCTGAAGCATCCCAGCAAATTAGTGCCGATCTATTACATCTGTTAATTCAATCCTCTCAAACTGAACGTAATTTCGAGTTAGTTGGAGAAGAGATGGATGAACATGATGCACCAATGGATGTCTACTTCCAGACTCGAAAAGGGCGTATTAACCCACGTGGTGCCAATCAAAAACGCTATGTACAGCGTATTTTGCAAAGCGATATTTCTTTTGGTGTTGGCCCTGCGGGTACAGGTAAAACCTATTTAGCAGTTGCCGCCGCAGTAGATATGCTGGAACGTAATGAAATCCAACGGATTTTACTTGTACGTCCTGCTGTAGAAGCTGGGGAAAAGTTAGGTTTTCTACCGGGTGATTTAACTCAGAAAATCGACCCGTACCTACGCCCTCTTTACGATGCTCTTTACGAAATGCTCGGCTTTGAAAAAGTTGCCAAGTTAATCGAGCGTCAAGTGATTGAAGTTGCACCTCTTGCATATATGCGTGGTCGTACACTTAACCATTCATTTGTAATTTTGGATGAGGCTCAAAACACAACGCCAGAGCAAATGAAAATGTTCTTGACCCGTTTAGGTTTTGGCTCTCGTGCAGTGATTACAGGTGACATTACCCAAGTAGATTTACCTCGAGGCCAACAATCTGGTTTAGCACATGCACTACGTGTACTCGAGAATATTAAAGAAATTCATATTACCCGTTTCCATTCCCGTGATGTTGTACGTCATCAACTTGTTCAAAAAATTGTTGAAGCGTATGAAGGATGGGATGGTGAACAACAGCGTCTTAATGCAGAAGCACGTGCTGAGCGCAAAGCACGTCAAGAAGCATTAGTTGCTGAAAACGATACAGCAGCAGACTTGCAACATCAGGATGCTTAAGGATTCATTTTGAAAATCAGTTTAAGTTTACAACAAGACTTTCAATCATCTGAGTTAGAGCTCAAACGAGCTCAACTCAAAAAAATTATTGAGACAACTTTACGCCACGTTGGTTATAAAGAAGATTGTGAAATTGGGGTTGCTTGCGTTGATCTGGACGAAAGTCAGCAACTCAACTTGCAGTACCGAGAAAAAGATAAACCGACTAATGTTTTATCTTTTCCAAGTGATATTCCCGAAGAAGTTTTACCAATGCTAGATGCCTTACCTCTAGGTGATTTAGTTATTTGTATTCCGGTGGTATTACAAGAAGCATTAGAGCAGAAAAAAACTGCCCAAAATCATTTTGCACATCTATTAGTTCATGGTGTTTTACATTTACTCGGTTATGACCACGAAACTAGTGATGAAGATGCTGAAGAGATGGAAGGCTTAGAAATTGAAATTTTAGCAAAACTTAATATTTCAAATCCTTATCAGGAATAATGCGATGATTCTTAAAATGTGGATATCCTAAAAGTTATCCACATTTTTTAATTAGTGAACCTCAAATTCAGCTTCCGCTGGATCAAAACGCCAAGTACGAACAATACGTAACTCCGAAATATCTTTCATATTTGCATCAAAATGCCCAAATGGCGCACCGCGACGTACTGAAGACTTTGCAGCCTCATCAAGTATTGAATGCCCTGAGCTTTCAAGCAAACGAATTGCACGAATTCCGCCTTGAGCGTTCAAAATCACCATTAAACGAACTTCACCTTTGAGCTGCTGCTGTTTCGCTTCTTCGGGATAATAGCGATTACCGTAAAGCTCTACTTTTTCACGAAACTTATCTAAATAAGCAGCCGAGGCATCTTTCTTCGCTTGAATTCCATCTACTGTTTTTATTTTTTGCTGGCGACTAAAATCTTGTCTACGTTGCAAATATTGTGCTTCAAGGCTTGCAACCATCGCAGCTTTTGCTTGAAATTGACTTTGTAGTTGTTCTAATTCTTTTTTTCTTTGACTTGCATCAGCTTGTTTCTGCCAACTTAAAACCGTCATTAGAACTTTTTCTTCAAATTTAAGCTCTCGTTGTTGCTGAATCTTTTGCAAAGTTTCTAACTCTGCATTCCCCGTTGAAGCATCATTAAGCATCGGATTGGGAGTATCACTAGAAGTCCGGTGAGCCTCACGAAATGCACCTGAACCCTGCTGGTCTGCTTGTGCCAAAAAATCTGCCTGAACAACTGGCTCATTGGTTGGTCGAATTGAAATTGCAATTTCTTTAGTAGACTGCTCTGATGGGCTAGGCATAGCAAAGTGAATGAGCAATACAAGAATATGCAGTAAGATTGCTAATATTGTTGCAGCAATAAAGACTCGGTCTTTCCACCAATAATGAAAAGACTCTATAGATAGACTTCTTTTGTTCAACATAATCTTAAAAGCATATAAATGCCTTTTCCCCACGGTTTAATACCGAATAAAATATAAACTGATATTCAAATCTGGATAAAAGTGTGATTCACTTCAAATATAGGATTTTATCCATTTTCATTTTGTCAAAATGTATCAATTAAATTTGTTACACTGCAAGATCAAAACCCGTTTTTTATCATAATAAAGATTGTGTGGGCTCTTTAGTAAATTATCTTCTGGAAGTTCTTTTATGCAAACGCTATTTTCCTCATTAGTCAGACGTCTTCAAAAAGTCTATAAAAAAGCAGAAGCATTCATTGAGGAAGAAAGAGATTTTACATTATCGCAAACCTTTCTGAATGCCACTTTACAACGTTATGTCACCAATAATGTTGAATTTTTAGATGACCTACATGCTGATCTTTATCATGACTGGTTAAGATTATATGCAACCATGCACGTAAAAGGTTTAGAAACCACATTATCGGTTGATTTAAAACTGATCCAGATGGAATTTAATAAAGAACAACAACTTTTAGTTTTTGAACAAATTAGCAATACACAAATTATCGAGGCGAAATATAAAAACTTTTGGCAAAAAATCGCCGTAAAAGCAGCAGTTTTTTACTACCATAAAATTTTGAAAAAAGATCCATTAGGGATGATTCTTGAACGTTTTAATGTAGCAGAAGAACGCGACGAACTTATATTCCTTGATCTCAATCGTTGGTTTGGTAAAAAAGCCAGCATCATCGAGACTTTAGGCAAAGTACATGTAAATTATGCAAGAGTTCGTGAAGCTGAGTTAGTCGTGTTTGGAAATGTGAATTTAGCAGCCTTACTTTCTCGTGATCAGGATGACGATTTTGAAGATGAATTAGAAGATTCAGAAATAACGCCAATCCAACAAAAAGATGAATAAATCGTTATAAATGAAAATTAATTGGCTGCCAAAAAACACAAATAGATTACACATTTAGCATAAATCCTGATTTTTTCTCCATGATCAACAGGCATAATATGTTTAAGTTACAGATGCATCAGCACTGACTTTTTAGTCTGTACAAGGATACTTACTTATGGCAACAAAATTTCTGAAATCATTTGGCATCGCAACAGGTATTTCAACAACTTTGCTTTTTGCAGGCTTCTCAAGTCATGCTCTTGCCATGAGCCCATTTCAGGCAAATTATCAGTTTACTTATAATAACAAGGGTATGGGTACGGCTACACGTGCCTTAAGCCAGCAAGGTAATAACTGGACTTATAATTTCACTGCAAAAGCAGGTGGAATTGCTTCTGCAAGTGAAACAAGTAAATTCAGTTTCACTAATGGCAAAATCGGGTCTCAAAGTTTTAGCCGCACCAGCAAAATTTTGATTCATAACAACACCATGAGTATTAACTTCAATCCCAATAGCAAAATCATTTCTACAAAGAAAGATGATAAAGCCCGTTCATTCGCTTGGCAGGCAGGTGTTCTTGATGAGCTAAATGCAGAGTTACAGCTTCGTGAAGACTTAAAAAATGGTTCTCTTAAAGCATCTTACCCACTTGCAGATGCAAAAGAAGTTGAAAATCGTCGATTTGTAAAACAAGGTAATGAGAAAATTAAAACCTCTTATGGAACATTCGATACCATTAAAGTGGTTTTACAACACAACAAACCTGAACGCAGTACAATCTTTTGGTTAGCGCCGAAATTAGATTATTTACCAGTTAAAGTCAGTCATATTGATGGTAAAACTTCTTATGGATTGTTATTAACAAGTTATACAGGTAAGACGAATTAAAGCTTGCATTTTTTTGGATGCTTTTTAAAATACGCATTTGCTTTAAAAAGCATCCGTCTAGAGGATTCTCCCGTGCACGCACTAGAACAGAAAATCTTAACAGAAGGTATCGTTCTATCTGATCAAGTCTTGAAAGTCGACGCTTTCTTAAACCACCAAATTGATCCTGTATTAATGCAGCAGATTGGTAAAGAATTTGCCGCTCGCTTTAAAGATGCAGGGATTACCAAGATTATTACCATTGAAGCATCAGGTATTGCACCTGCAATCATGGCAGGTTTAGAACTTGGTGTACCTGTAATTTTTGCTCGCAAATATCAGTCATTGACCTTAAAAGATGACTTATATCGCTCTAAAGTATTTAGTTTTACTAAACAAACTGAAAGCACGATTGCGATTTCAAATAAACATCTTCATTCAACTGATAAAGCATTAGTTATTGATGACTTCTTGGCAAATGGTCAAGCAGCATTAGGCCTGATTGATTTAATTCACCAAGCAAATGCAGAAGTTGTAGGTGTGGGTATTGTGATTGAGAAATCATTCCAACCAGGTCGTGATTTATTGCTTGAAAAAGGCTACCGCGTTGAATCATTAGCACGTGTACACTCTCTTACAGATGGCAAAGTTACTTTTGTAAAAGAATAAGATGTACACCTAAAAAAGAGCGGATATCCGCTCTTTTTTATTTGCTCAAAACTAAACTAAAAGCTTTTTGGCAACCTCTCCTAAACGTTTGCCTTGAGCTTCACACAAAATCTTTTCATCCTGACTTAAGTTTTGGTCATGACGCGGTCCACTTACATGGCTTGCGCCATAAGGTGTTCCCCCTGTTTTAGTATTAGATAAGGCTGGAATTGCATTAGGTAATCCCAAAATCATCATGCCATGATGAAATAACGGCGGTAGCATAGTGAGTAAAGTACTTTCCTGCCCACCATGCATTGAACCAGAAGAAGTAAAAACACAAGCGGGTTTATTATGTAATGCCCCATTGAGCCAAAGACTCGTTGTTTGATCCCAAAAATATTTCATTTCACTTGCCATATTGCCAAAGCGGGTTGGAGAACCTAACGCTAAACCTGAACAATTCGTTAGATCATCTAACGTACAATAGATATCACCTTCTTCCGGAATGCTTGGCTCGGCTATTGTGACAGCTGGAGCAATATTTGGTACTGTCCGAATTTTCACTGACATACCCGCAGACTCAACACCATTGGCAATTAAATGAGCCATTTCTTTAGTAGAACCATATTTGCTGTAATAGAGTACAAGAATGTAAGGTTGCATCGGTTTCATAAATTTTGTTAAAAAGAACACTATACGGGATTTTTTATTTTTTTGGCGCAAACAGTTTTATGAAATTCTAGAGGTGATTGATGGTGTAGCACAAAAGATCACACGAGCAAATTTCTCGGAGTCATTGAGTAAAAAGTTTATCTACTTTTGGTAAACCCTTGCTTAGACAACAGAAAGCCTACTTTGTTGAAAAAAGTTTATGGCTACAATTCTTTATATAGCGCATAGTAAACTTACAGAATGTCTTTAATTCTATAAGTTATTATTTTGCTTTAATCTACGATTTGAGTACTTAAGCTCATACTTTGATAAGCTATCAATCGCCCAACATGATGATTAAAAAAATCGGGATAGACGACGCATGTTACAACGTTTTTTAAGTAAGCTTCCTTTTTATAATAAAACCTGGTTTCAGTTCGTTTTATATGTATTTAAGCGTTTTGAAGCTGATCGGTGCCGTGAACAAGCTGGCTCTCTCACCTATACAACGCTATTCGCAGTTGTGCCGATGTTAACGGTTTTTTTAGTAATTATTTCTTCAATCAAAGCGTTAGAACCCGCAAGACAACAGCTGCAACATTTAATCTATAGTAATTTTTTACCGAAGAGCACGATCGCATTTGATAAAGCGCTAAATGCTTTTACAGAAAAATCTAGCAACTTAACCGTTATTGGTGTGCTTTTTTTATTCGTTACTACTGTTTTAATGCTGACCTCAATTGAAACCGTCTTTAACCGTATTTGGCGTGTAAAAGAAACTCGTAGTGGCATTATGGGCTTTATGCGCTATTGGACGATCATCTCTTTAGGTCCCATTATTTTAGGAAGCGCATTTGTTATTTCATCAACAGTTGCATCGATGAACTTATTAAGCAATAACTTCACAGGTTATCAACTTGATGGCGCATTTCTACTCTGGCTAATTTCTTTTGTACTTACTATTTTGGGTTTCTTCATTTTATATTGGACCATTCCCAATCGCACAGTCCCAGTTTATGCAGCAGGAATAGCGGCTTGTTTAAGTGCTGTACTATTTGAAATACTCAAAAATTTCTTTAGCTTTGTGATGTCAAATTTCACTAGTTATGAAATTATTTATGGTGCATTTGCAGCAGTACCAATTTTCCTTCTATGGATCTTCCTGTCATGGAACATTATTTTACTTGGCGTAGAAGTAAGTTTTGCTCTAACTGCTTTTCATTCAGGTAAAGAGCAGAAACGTCATCCTGTTTTAATGCTATTAGATATTCTCGAGCTGTTTTATAAAAAACAGAAACTCGGTGAAAGTGTAAGTGACAAAGAAGCTTTAGAAATTTTAGGTCGCGGAGAAATTGGCCGCTGGCCAGCTTATGTACTTTTACTTGAAGAGCAAAATTTGGTTAAACGTACCGATAAAGATGAATATGTTCTCGCGCGCAATTTATCCCAAGTTGATTTTTGGAGTTTTTTCACTGCTCTCCCATACCCTTTACCATTACGTGAAGATGTTCTAAATGTACACGATGATGATGAATGGATGGAAAAAATAGGACCTGCCTTGGTCGAATCTAATGATTATTTAGCAGCAAAACTTTCTATTCCGCTCTCAACAATTTTTGAAGAGAAATAAGAAAGTAAACTATTTAATAGTATAGGCACTCTTTCCTACCCAATAAAAAACCCTATTATTAAAAAATAATAGGGTTAAAAATTGGCAATTTTAGGAATGGGTTATGCTTTTACAAAAGTTTCCCATGCAAAATCTTGCGTTGCACCTTTTAATCTCATTTTCAACTGATCGCCTGCATGTAATGGCCCAACCCCAGCAGGTGAACCTGTCATAATCACATCACCTGGTTCTAGTGAAAAAACCTGATTAATATCAGTTAAAAGTTCGCCAATAGTAAACATTAACAGTGCAGTATTACCATCTTGACGCAATTCGTCATTAATATGGAAAGTGAATTTGGTCTCTTGCCAATTGGTAATTTCTTTTGTATCAACCCAATCTGCCAAAACACAAGCACCATCAAAAGCTTTAGCGCGCTCCCATGGGTGGCCTTTACTTTTCAGATCATTCTGTAAGTCACGCATTGTTAAATCAAGACCTAAAGTTACTGCCCCAATCGCTTTTAAAGCTTTTTCAGGGTCAGTTTCACCTTTCAAAGGTTGATCAATACGTAACACTAACTCACACTCAAAATGGCAACTGCCCCATGCTGGATTCCAAGAAATACCGTCATTTAAACCAATCAAGCTACTCGGTGGTTTAATAAATAATATAGGGCTGTCAGGCATAGCATTATTTAATTCTTTGACATGATCGGCGTAACTTCTGCCCACGCAAACGATTTTTGAAGGACGTGTATTCATGAGGCTTCCTTTGTTGTTGCGGCTAATAATTCCAATAATTTATTTCTTAAATGTATTTTCAAATATGGTTTGATCTGAAACCTGTGCAAATGCACGCTTTGGTACAATAATTACAGTTTTATTCTTTAGCTCAAGCATGTAAGTCAGTTTGCCTTTAGCAAAAGTTTGTACATCTGCATATTGCATCACTTGCTTACGACCATTGGCATAAAGCTCAAAGTAATCTTGATATAAGTCGATTCCCTGCTCACTCTTTCCAAACTGGTAACGAACAAATTGACGCTTAAATAACATAGGTAAAAGCCAGTAACGCATCAGGCCTTGCATCACCAGAAAAAAAACGCCTAACCCGACATAATATCGTCCAACACCAGAGAGACCTAAATAAAATCCCCAAATAATAATTGCGATACTAATTGCAGGTGTAAGAAAACGGGTAAATTGCTTTTTCCCAAATGTCACTAATGAAAATCCATCTTGTGACTCTTCTAAATTCAAATAATAACGTAAAGATAAAGCTGTTTTTTGCTCAGTCATTGCACTGCATCAATACTCAATAAATCGAAACTATTAGAGCATATTCATTTCAGCTTTAAAATGAATCAAAGGCTATTTTTTATTTTGTTTAAAAGTAGAGCTTATGATGAGATTCGAAGATCAACTACGTTGCATATATAGAACGTAAATTCATATTTTTTGAGCTTATTTCAGTTTTTAAAATTTCTACAATAAGAGCATCCCCTTCTTAGTGGAATGTCTCATGTCTTTCTTTGCAAAATTATTTGGCTTAAATCAAAAAGCAACAGTCTCAAAAGATGTGGTTACTCAAGCCACTCAAGAGTCCCCTCTTTTCAATCAGCCAAGCTTTTTAGAATTAATTAAAAAACGTCGTTCTATCTATTCGATTGGAAAAAATTTAAAGCATATACCTTCGGAAATTGAAGAATTGATTCAAGAAGCGGTCAAACATAGCCCCTCAGCGTTCAACTCTCAATCATCTCGCGTTGTAATTTTATTTAATGAGTCTCATCAAAATTTCTGGAATATTGTTTTAGATGTATTAAAAACTATTGTTCCTGCCGAAGCACTGGCTGGAACTGAACAAAAAATTCAAAGTTTTGCAGCGGGTGCTGGTACAGTTTTATTTTTTGAAGACCAAGATGTAATTAAAGGTTTACAAGAGCAATTTGAATTGTATGCTGATAATTTCCCAGTCTGGTCTGAACACTCAACAGCAATTGCACAATTTGCAGTGTGGAATGTATTAGCTGAACAAGGTATTGGTGCTTCTTTACAACATTACAATCCAATTATCGATGAGAAAATTAATGCTGCTTTTGATATTCCTGCGCAATGGAAACTAAGAGCCCAATTAGTATTTGGTTCAATTGAAGGCGAAGCAGGTGAAAAAGCTTTTATTGAAGACGAAAGCCGTTTTAAAACATTTGGCTAATTTTTTTCAACTTCAAATCATTTAAGAGCTGGTTGCCATGAGCACTAGCTTTTAAATTAAAATAATAAAAAACAGGCACAAAAAAACCGCTATAAATAGCGGTTAATTCTTCAAGTGGTGCGCTCAGAGAGATTCGAACTCCCGACCCCTTAGTTCGTAGCCAAGTGCTCTATCCAGCTGAGCTATGAGCGCGTACTTGATGTTGCGCATTATACGCATTTTTTAAGGCTTAGGAAGCCTTTTTTCATCTTTCTGTCATCAAACGTCTAGTTCTTAGCCATCACTCTAGTTTACATAGCTTTATAGCTAAAATTATTGAAACTTTGCTCACCAAAGATGTATCTGAAATATTTTTTTTCAAATAAGTTTTATAAAGTTTTTGAAGCTTTTTGCCATCTATCTAGAAGATAAAGGCTACTGTTTTAGTCAACATTATATAAATAATATATTTCTGGTTGAACCTAACTATTATAAGACTGTTTGAAATTTAACTATGATAATGCTTCAAATAAGTGAAAATATGATTAAAAAAATAATTAGTTAAAATTATATAATATAAAAATTATTATTATTTTTATGTCTAAATTAAATAAATTATTATTTCTTTAAATATTATTTAATAACAAAAAATGTGACTAAAAATACACATTGACAGCTTTTGAGATCTAACCAATACTAAATCGCAATTATTGAGATACACATCTCATTAATTATAAAGCGCAATAAATAATACTTACTTAAAAATACAAAATTATATAGGAAATAGACCAACATGTTCTTACTAACAAACCTCGTATCTTCGATATCAAAAATTACTCAAGATTTGGGTAATATTGTATCGGTGAACACTACTGTAACTGGTAGCTCTTCAATTGAAGGCCAGATATCAACTTCTGGTTTACTTTCAGATACTCTATCTACAGTAACAAATACCCTTACAACAACCACAACAGGCCTTGTTTCTGATGCCGTTGGTACTGTTACTGGCAGTATCGGTTCTACAAGTCCTGTAGACACAGTAACTAATATTATTGGCGGAGTAACTGGCGGTATTGATCTTGGAACCTCTCCAATTGCTCCAGTTATTGACGTTGTTCAAGGTGGTATCGACATTCTTCAGGGTGTTGAAAGCCTAAAAACTGAAATCATCAACACAGGTATCGACACTGTTGCTGATACTATCATTGGTGTTCTTCCTCAAACTGAACACCCTGTTTCTGAAATTGCTGATCTTGGCACTCTAACTTTCGAAACTTCTCGTGACACAGTAAATGGCACGCTTGAAGTCATTTCCGATCTAGTGGGTGGAGACATTCAAGGCGCAACTGAGTCTGCTACTGGTGTCGTTGAAACATTAATCACTAATGGTACAACTGCGACAGGTATTGTTACTGACGTTGTCGGAAGCATTACAGATGTCGTTGGCGGTGTAACTGGTGGCGTTGACGGCAACCCGCTTGAAGTAATTACTGACATTATCGGTGGTGTAACTGGTGGTGTTGATGGTAATCCGCTTGAAGTAATTACCGATATTATCGGCGGCGTAACTGGCGGTATCGGTGATGGCACATCTCCAATCGCTCCAGTGATTGATGTTGTTCAAGGCGGTATTGATATTCTTCAGGGCGTAGAAAGCTTAAAAACTGAAATTATCAACACTGGCATTGATACAGTTGCAGATACAATTATCAGCATTCTTCCACAAGCAGAACATCCTGTTTCTGAACTTGCAGACCTCGGCACATTAACTTTCGAAACTTCTCGTGACACAGTAAATGGCACGCTTGAAGTCATTTCTGATCTAGTGGGTGGAGACATTCAAGGTGCTACTGAATCTGCTACCGGTATTCTCGATACGCTGATTACAAATGGCACAACTGCTACTGGCTTAGTAACAGAAATCATTGGTGGATTGACAGGAACTATTGGTGGGGTTACTGGTGGAGATAGCTCACTAGGCTTAGTCACTGATTTACTTGGCGGTTTAACTGGTAGCGTAGATGGTGATAGTCCTCTTAGCTTAGTGACCGACCTTCTAGGCGGCTTAACTGGTGGCGTTACTGGCGGTACAGACAACCCTATCGGCATCGTAACAGATATCGTGGGTAGCTTAACGGGCGGTGTGACTGGTGAAGGCGGATTAGATGTTATTTCTAATTTACTAGGTGGATTAACTGGTGGTAGCTTACTCGGTGGAGTAACATCGACAGTATCAAGCGTAACTAATACAACGCATACTATCGTACCTACATCATTACTTACCGATAACTTCTTAGAAAACTCTTTCAATACTGTTTAATATAAGTCATTAAAATAAAGCCACTTATTACAAGTGGCTTTATTTATTAATATATCTTTAAATATTAATTCACTTCTTCCCATCTATAATATTTCTTATGCGCCAGCTCTAACATTGCATAATCATTAGGTGTATCACCATAAGCATAAATTGTAGAATACTGAGTTAAATCATATTTGTTTTTTATTCTATTTACTTTTTCTAAATAACCACAATCACCATTAATAAAATCACCTGTCAAAATACCATCACGTATTTCAAGTTGATTACATATAACGTCTAAATCTAAAGATTGGCACCAGCTTTCTAAATAAACACCTAATGATGCAGATACAACAACAATCTGATCACCTTGTTGTTTATGCCAGAGAATACGTTCCAAAGCATTTTGACGCACACAGGTAGGAAGGATATTTTTAGCAAACTCTTGTCCCATATATTTTAGGGAAGCCGCATCATAGCCCACGTATCCCACCTGACAGAGTTTAGTTCGAATAGTTTTATCGGTTACCCATCCAAGCTTATAACCCGCTATATAAGGTGCAAGTCGAATACCACCTAGTATTTGAGTTTTTTTATTTAAAGAAAATTTAAGGAATAGACTGAATGTATCGTTATGAGTGATCGTGCCATCAAAGTCAAATAAAGCTAAGTTCATTTATGATTATCTCTAATATAATTAAAAAGTTATAAATTTAGATTTTTTTAAAGTACTAAAAAACAGGCACAAAAAAACCGCTATAAAAGCGGTTAATTCTTCAAGTTGGTGCGCTCAGAGAGATTCGAACTCCCGACCCCTTAGTTCGTAGCCAAGTGCTCTATCCAGCTGAGCTATGAGCG
>NZ_JAVQNO010000007.1:0-14270 GCF_031799025.1 Acinetobacter sp. V115_6
GTGCAGTTGGTGCAGTTGGTGCAGTTGGTGCAGTTGGTGCAGTTGGTGCAGTATTAGACGATTTCTTAATTACTTTAGGTAATTCTTTTGATTTTAAAGATGCTTCTGGCAATACTTGCGGTTCTGGACGAGTTGTCTTTATCTCTGGATTTGTTAATACCCTAGATGGTGTAACGGTTCGTTCCACCCTTTTACTCGGAACAATCATTGGTCGACCATCAGGACCAATAATCGTATAAAAACCATCCGCATAAATAGCAGAGTTACTTGCTATTGCAACAAAAAAAATTGCAATAACAAATCTAGGTCGAGACATCCGTTCGCAATTTAATTTTACCATTTTGTTCTATAATTTAACCCGAGTACTGTAACTTTGGTATTGGTTTTAACATCCAAACCGGCATAAGGGTTTAACAGGATATTATCAACTCCCGTTTTATTAGATAAGGTACTAGTCCCTGCTGGAATATTATCGCGGCTACGTAAGAAACCAACTGAAAGATCCAAATCTGTATCTGCATCAAATCGGTACCCAATACCCAAACCAAATAGCTGCGCATTATTAATTGGAATCATGGTATTACGTTTGTCATTTGGAATAGCGCTAGCACGAGGCTCATAACCAGCACGTAACTTCAAACGATCTGTTGCGGAATACTCTAAACCAATACCCCAGCTCCAAGGTGAGGTAAACTTTAGAGGCAAAGCTAATGATGCATCTGTCACATCATTTGATAAAAGTTTGGCAACTTTGAGTAAGGTAATCTGTCTATCAAATTCAAACTTGAACTTATCCCATGCAGAATAATCGGTCCAACCCACATCAAAGTTAACTTGCAAATCAGGGAATATTTTATATTTAATCCCTGCTTGGAAATGTGCAGGATATTCCAGATCCATCGCAGCTAGTCCAGACTCAGAGCTTGGTACATTCCCCGGTAAACCGAGAATGGCAGCTAAAACCTGACCTGTAGCTGATGAGTTTAAGCCTTTAATTAATTCTTGAGGAGCCTTAGCATTATTAATTAGGTATTTCCCTTTCATACGCATTTTAGCTGCACTTTGGTAAACCATACCAAAGCCAAAATCGTCCGTCGGTTCCCACATTAATCCTAAGTTATAGCTTGGGCTTAAAGACTGCTCCATAGAAACTTGAAGTGATCCCATTTTCTTGAATGGATTCATACCTTCTTGAGTATTACATAAACCAAATAACAATAGATTAGTAATCATATCGTTATTGTCTTTGAAAGGACCACATACTACATCATCAACCATACGCAACACCCCAATCATATCATTGGGAAAACGCAAATCGGTTTTCATAGCAAGAGCGTTATAAGACATCCCCACAGAGGCACCAATCGACAAATGGTCATTTACTTGATAACCAAAAGATGGAGACAAATAAGTAATCCGCTCAACAGCAACTTGCTGGCCCATAAAGTTTCCTGCGTTACCATTTTCAGCGCCAAAACCTGCAATTAAAGGTGCATAAATTGCAGTAGCATAAGTCAGCTTTGAGCCTGGTGGTTTATAGGCAATCCCTGCGGTAGGAGCAGCGAGTGGATAACCCTCCCCTAAATCAACCATTTTTTTTAGAATTGGAATATATAAGCTAGCGTATTCAACATCACCACGCACAGGGCCTTTAAAATCAGTACAAATATTAGCTGTAACTTCTGGACCATCATTACAAACAAGAGGGTCATCTGAGTAGCCAAAAACGTTATAACCAGGAGGTGCCGAGAACTCACGCTGAATATCAAAGTTCGCTAAAATTCCTTGCACATCTGTCTGTAACCCATCAATTTTCGCTAAAGCCGCAGGGTTAAAGTGAATTGCACTAATACCAGGCGGATCTGCAGTTACAGCATTCCCCATCGATAGTGAACGAATATCAACAGCTAGGTTTTGTCCTAATTGAGCGTTGGCAAAGCTAGAAAAACCGGAGATCACAATTGCCGCCGTTAAAGGACATAATTTAGGATATTTCACCTGCATATCTCCTTATTTGGTTTTTTTGCCAAAGCCTATAAAATCTAGCGGGAAAGACAGACCCAGTGAAACATCTGGTGCATCTTCTGTTAAACCAATCCCCACCGTACCATTAACAATCGTTTCAGGTGAAACACGTACACCTAAAGCAAAAGACAACATTGCACTACTTTGGTCTGGCGATTTATATGATTCGTCTCCATTATTAAATTCAAACTCAGCATCCATGTTAAAGCTTTGTTGATACGACATGGTTAATGACACGTCATAGTTAAATGAGTAGGCAAAACCGAATGAGAAACCGCCACTAATGCCTGGATCAAAAGAAGTTAAAATCCTTGGCCCCTTAGCCCCACTACCACGTGCTTGATCTAAACCTGTTTCTTTAAAACCATAATTGGCAGATGCCGAGGCAAATAACACAACCGGATCGATATATTTACGGGTACTTGCTCCCACTCCAACAGAGTAATATCCCTTACCTGTTGAAAGCTCATCTAAACCAATTTCGTAAGGGCTATCCCCAGTTTTTGTTGATAGGTTACCAAATAATACCAATGGCAAACGGCCTTGCTTTAATGGGAAAGGTTCCCAGCGTGCCCCTAAAGAAATATCACCTAAACCCGCTGCAGTTGTATCTCGAACAATTTCAGACTTTGCAACGAAAGGAACGGTTGCTGATAATGTTAAGTTGTCCAATATCCCGTATTGAACGGTAAAACTATTCGTTAAAGTATGGTTCGCATCTTCTTCAATACGTAATCGGTTGAGCTGAGAGGAATTATCAGCTAAAGCTAAATCAATTCGAGTATCACGATAATAGGTATAATCGAGATCGTAATAAGCTGAGAATACTCCTCTTTTAATCAATGAATATTGTCGCTCATTCGAACTAAATACTTCTTGCAAATTTGTTTCTTGAGTCGCATCCCCTTCTTTCTTCTGTAATGCAGTAGCAGCTTGATTAGCTCCAGTATTTGCTGCCTCAACAGCAGCCGTTTCAGTAGTTACAATGTCTGTAGCTGGAGTTGTACTCGCTTCTTGAACTGAATCTGTTGCTGATGTTACTACCGATCCTGTACTCGCGTCAGAAACAACTTTGGTGTTTTGTGCTTCAGCTTCAGTTTGGTCATTTGCATAAAGTGTGCCCGTAATAGCACTCATACTTAATGCCAACACACTCATCTTCATCCATCGATTATTCATGTTTCTTCCCACCTAATGTATTTATTTTACTCAATTCATATTTGATTATTTACGCTTATAGTAAAGACGCATATACGTTTCAATTGGCTGATTATAGGTTGCAGAATTTGGGTCTTTATCCAGTACCCGACGCATGGTTGATGCTTTATTTGCTAAACGGTCATAATTGAATGTTGGATATTGCACATCCACAAAGGCATAACGGTTAACAGTTGCATCTTCCACATGACGCATATCTGAGTCTTTTAAGGCCAATAGGTCTTTACGTTGAGATTCAGGAACAGAAACAACGAATAATGTATTGTTATCCCAGACCTCTTTAAAACGATTTTCATCAAAGCTGATATTCCCTAATGCAGGATCAGCAACATAGACTCGTCCATCTTTATAAGCTTTATATACGACAAAATGTTTAAAACCAGCATAAGAAATTGGAACGATTGCAGGTTGTCCAAGATTGACTAAATCAGAAAACTCCCCTCGATAACCACCACTATCCAAACCAATAGCAGTTACAAAGCGCTTCATATCAAGTAGTGAGAAGCTTCGGCGTTCAATAATACGTTGATATTCACCATACTGTAGTAAACCGCTCATCGTCTGCTGTTCAGTCAAACTAGTTCCCACATACCCATTTAAAAGTGTAGTAAGAGCAGCTGAACCACAGCTATAATCATAAGCTTGTCGAACAATACCTCGGAACTGATCTTCTACAGCTGGTTTAATCTGAACTGGTTCAATATGATTACGGCGAAAAGATAAATTACGTGAATCGGCAGTCTCTGTATAATAAACAGTTCCCGGTGGCTTTTTTTCTATTTCGAAGGCTTCTGTCGCAAAGTAATATATCAATGCTGAGCCTAAAGCAATCTCTAACATAAGCACTTGTTCTAAATGGTGGCCTACTGGCCTTATTCATTTTATTCTTAGAGCAATAGCTCTACATCCCTGTGTGTTGAAGATACCTTTTTTTTTTGAAAAAAACAGCCTTTTTTTACTTTTTTTTGATGAACGTTTAGTTTTATAAAAATAGAGAGACTTGTGTGATTAATTTAAATCGATTTTTAATTTAACAGCTTATTTTTATCAATAAAAAATATATTTTTATATAGTTAAATTAGACAGTTAATAAATAAAAAAAGCGCGTAATAAACGCGCTTTTTTTATTAGAAACTCAGATTAGTGACCTGAAATTGTAATTGTAGAAGTTCCTACATTTAAACCTTGAATTTCAACATCACCAATTGAAGCTGCTTTAACCGCACCGGTACCCCAAGTACCATCAGTTGCTTTAGTATTTGTACCTAAACGTACACCCTGTACATAAACGTTCATACCTTGAGTACTGTTATTTTGGATTTGTAAACCTGTTGGTACAACTGAAATTTCAGCATCAACATCTAAATCACCAGTCGTATTACCAGCGCCTCGAACCATTACTTTATCCAATAAAATCGATCCCCCCCCCGCAGCGTCGTTGATACCGAAGTTAGATAGTGTTAAACCGCCCTGTAAAGCAGAGTTCACTTTAATCATCGCACCCTGTGGAGTAGTACCTAATTGTACATTCGCTGAAATTGCGCCTAGAGACAAATCTAAACCAGAGATAATTTCAGTTGGAGCAGTTTCATTAATACCACGTACAGCAGTAGTTGTATTTAAAGTACCAGAAGTACCCACACCAATAGAACCAACACTTACATTAACAGCACCCACGTTTGCAGCAACGTTTAAAAACGCGCCATTATTACCAGCTGCACCAACACTATCAATTTTTAGATCCAACAAATTAGCAGTTTGATCAACCTGTGTAACAGATACTCCGCTTACTACAATCGCACCAGCTGTTGCCGCAGCACCTGTAATACCTGTAGCAGGGTCTAAACCATCATTATCATGAATAAATACTTTATCGATAGAAATACCGCCAGCACCTAAAGCGATACCGATATTAATACCATCTTGACCTGTAGCAGCACTAAGCGCAGCATCGTCCATTGACTGCATTGCCATTGCATTTGCACTGATAGCTAAAGAAGAAACTAAAGCAAGTTTAGTAAACATTTTCATTGAGCACTCTCCCAAGAGCATTTATTTTTTGACTTAACCACTCTATTGTCTCAAATTGCATTTTTCTTTATATGGCAACCGAAACTTCCAATCCTTGAGTAGTTTTGCTTAGCAATTACTAAATTACATCTACGTTAATTTTTGTTCAACTAGTGTTGTGCATTTTTTGCCAACTACCCGACAAACGGTACACTCAAGTTTTTCTACACAAACCTTGTTAAAAACAATAAATTCTAAGTTGAAAATTTCGTTCATTTTATCAGCAAAAAGTTTAGTATTTAAAAGACTTTCTCCTGATGAAGTACAACTTATAGTAAACTAACTACTCTCTCATTAAACACTCTTTTATTTAAAAATGTCTCAGTTAAAGAAAAAAATCTCTTTATATAGTAAAAATGCTGCCGATATTTTAAAAAAATTAAATGGTTTAACTGGGCTTATTTATTTAAATGATAATAACAACCCAATTATCGGATTTCTTCCGCAAGATTATATTATTATTCAAAATGAAAATTATTTAGATTTTGAGCGCCAAAATTTCAACGAATATAAAAATAGATCAAAATCAAATCAACTCTTAAATTTCATTCAATTTAAAGAAAACAATTTAAATAAAGACATTAAATCAACAACAAGTTTTATGGGTGGTTATATTGGTTTTATCAGCTATGATTTCAGTGCACATCAATTTATTAATGGACGAAATCATATACAACCTTCTCTATTCCTAGGCCAATATCGATCTTTTTTAAAATATATAGATAATGATTGGTACTTTTTTAGTGATGAAGAAAATGCAATTGATCTATTCTCATATATTGAAAATAAAATAGAGAATTTTGGTTCTAATAACTCTAAAAATATATTTGAATTAAAAACAACTATTCAACCAAGATGGTCTAAAAAACAATATTTCGATGCTTTCTATAAAATACAAGAATACATTAAAGCTGGTGACTGCTATCAAATTAATTTAACCCAAGAGTTTAAAGCTAAATTTTCAGGATCCTTATTAAATAAAGCTAAAGACTTATGGCAACTTACAAATGCTCCATATGCAGGTTATTTAAAATTAGATGATTTTGAATTATTAAGTTGCTCTCCCGAGCTTTTCATCGAATTTAATCAAAATAAACAAATTAAAACTAGACCTATTAAAGGCACAATGCCTCGCTATGAGAATGCAGAAAAAGATTTTATTTCTAAACAAACCTTAAAAAACTCTCAAAAAGACCAAGCAGAAAATGTGATGATTGTCGATTTATTACGTAATGATTTGAGCATTTATGCCAATACAGGATCTGTAAAAACAACAAAATTATTCGAGATTGAAAGTTTTAATCAGGTACATCACATGGTAAGCGAGATCGTTGCGACCCTTAAAGATGATATTAATCCTATGCAAATGCTGCTATCTGCCTTACCAGGAGGTTCAATCACAGGAGCTCCCAAAATTCGGGCAATGCAGATCATTGAAGAGTTAGAGGAATCAGCAAGAGGTGCATATTGCGGGACAATGGGTTACTTCAATTTTGATGGAACTGGCCGCTGGAATATTCTCATCCGTAGTTTTCAACAATATCAGAATCAGCTCTCTTTATGGGCAGGTGGTGGTATTACGATTGCATCAAATGCAGAAGCAGAATATCAAGAAAGTCTTGATAAAGTCTCTGCTATGCTGAACTTGATGAACAGCACAGCAGAGTAAAATTTAGAGAATATCTTCTTTTAATGTCTGTACTAAACGCTCATTTTGCTCATCAGTTCCTACAGTAATTCGCAAGAATTGATTAATACGAGGCTTATTGAAATAGCGCACAATAATGCCCTGCTCACGTAATTGCTGTGCAAGCTGACCTGCATCATGCGATGGATGTGAAGCAAAAATAAAGTTTGCTTTAGAAGGTAAAACTTTAAAGCCCAAAGCAGTTAATTCATCTACTAGCTTTTCACGACTAGAAATAACTTTTTGACATTGTTCTTCAAAATAAGTTTGATCTTCAAAAGAGGCTACCGCTGCTGCAATTGCAAAACGGTCAATAGGATATGAGTTAAAACTATTTTTGACAGCTTCAAGTGCAGCAATTAAATGAGACTGAGCAATCGCGAAGCCAACGCGTAAACCCGCAAGAGAGCGAGATTTTGAAGTTGTTTGACACACAACCAGATTCTCATAGCGATTTACTAAACTCACAGCTGATTCTGCACCAAAATCAACATAAGCCTCATCAATGACAACCACCCGATCTGGGTTAGCTTTTAAAATTTGTTCTATTTCTGCTAAACCTAGTGCAATACTTGTTGGAGCATTAGGGTTTGTAATAATAACCCCACCATTTGGTTGCACATAATCTTTAACTTCTATCTCAAAATTATCATTGAGTGGGATTTCTTTAATCTTTGTACCAAAAAACTGACTATAAACTGGGTAAAAGCTATAAGTGATATCTGGATAAAGAATTGGTTCATCTTGAAGAAAAAATGCTTTAAAAATATGAGCAAGCACTTCATCTGAGCCATTACCAACAAAAACTTGTGAAACATCAATATTCTGTTGCTTAGCAATCGCATGTTTTAATACCGTAGCATCTGGGTCTGGATATAAACGCAATGCATCAGCCTGATGAGTTAAAACAGCTTGAACTGCTTCAACTACTTTTGGTGATGGCGGATATGGATTTTCATTTGTGTTGAGTTTCAATAAATTCTGAATTTTAGGCTGTTCGCCAGGAACGTACGGCTCTAACTCACGAACTTCTGGACTCCAAAAGCGCATTTGTGCTGTAGATAAAGTCATGGTCTTATCTCAAAAAAGGGCTGAAAATCAGCCCTGAGTAATAATTAAAAAACTACAAGGTTTATAAGCTTATTGATAACGATAGCGAGCTGAGCGTGCATGGGCATCTAAGTTCTCTTGAACAGCCAATATATCTGCTGTCTTAGCTAACGATTTGACTCCATCTTTCGAACACATAATTAAGCTCGAACGTTTTTGGAAATCATAAACACCCAATGGAGAAGAAAAACGAGCAGTTCCAGAGGTCGGTAATACATGGTTTGGACCTGCACAATAGTCACCAATTGCTTCAGGTGTATAGCGCCCCATGAAAATTGCTCCAGCATGGCGAATATCTTCACTCATAGCCTCGGCATCATCTAAGCAAAGTTCCAAATGTTCTGGTGCAACTTGATTAATCAAATCAATTGCTTCTGCACGGTCCTTTACTAATACCAAAGCACCACGGTTTTCAATCGAAGTTCTCGCAATGTCTGCCTTTGGCAATTCGTTTAAATGGTTTTCAATTGCCAACTCTACCGCATTAAGCAAAGCTTCATCAGGAGTAATGAAAATAGCTTGAGCAACTGTGTCATGTTCAGCCTGAGATAAAACATCCATAGCTAACCAATCTGCATTATTTTCACCTTCTGCATATACTAAAATTTCAGAAGGTCCAGCAATCATATCAATACCGACCTGACCAAATACAGCGCGTTTGGCAGCTGCCACAAAACGATTTCCAGGGCCAGTAATTTTATCTACAGGTGGAATGGTCTGAGTACCATAAGCAAGCGCTGCTACAGCTTGAGCTCCCCCAATAGTGAATACTCGACTCACTCCTGCAAGGTAAGCCGCAGCTAGAACCAATGGATTTAGTTCACCGTTTGGTGCAGGAACAACCATAATAATTTCAGGTACACCAGCAACATGGGCTGGCACTGCATTCATTAAAACTGAAGACGGATAAGAGGCTAAACCACCTGGTACGTAAATACCCACACGGTCTAGAGGTGTGACTTTTTGTCCTAATGTATTACCCAAATCATCTATATAAGTCCAGCTCTCTTGTTTCTGAGCTTCATGAAATGAACGAATACGCTTTGCTGCTAACTCTAGAGCATCACGAATTTCTGGGCTTAAATTATCAAAAGCAGTTTTAAGTTGTTGTTGAGATAATTCTAAATCTGAAAATTGATGCGCAGGATGTCGATCGAACTGTTGAGTAAGCTTTAAAACATGATCATCACCATGCTGACGAACATCAGCAATAATTTGATCTACTGTTTGCACTAAATTAAGATCATTTACAGTTTCAAATGCTAAAAGCTCAACAAAAACCTGTTTGAAGTTCTGATCTTGAGTCGATAAACGTCGCATCAATTTACCCACAAGGCGAAAAAGAAAAACCAAGTTTACTCTTTTTCTAAGCGCTTGTGGGCATCATCTGAAGCAACTATCACAAAAGCATGATGGGAAATTGCTTTTAACGTGATTGAACAGCTTGCTCAAGCTGTGAAATGATTGGATTTAATAGAGTTTGCTTACGTTTAAAACTAGCTTTATTTACAATTAAACGTGAAGAAACTTTGCAAATTTCCTCTAATGGCTCAAGACCATTCGCTCTTAGCGTATTACCAGTGTCGACCACATCGACAATGTAATCACCCAAACCCACCAAAGGCGCTAACTCCATAGAACCATAGAGTTTGATCACATCGACTTGCTCACCTAAGCTTGCATAATACTGACGTGTAAGATTGACGTATTTCGTGGCAATTTTTAAACGGCCTTTTGGACGTTCCATTCCCACTTTACCAGCAGTCATTAATTTACACTTAGCGATTTTCAGGTCAAGTAGCTCATATACATGCTGAGCGCCATGTTCCATCAACACATCTTTGCCTGCTACACCTAAATCTGCTGCGCCATTTTCTACATAGGTAGGCACATCAGATGCACGTAAAATCAAAATACGTACTTGCTTATGCGTAGTAGGAAAAATCAGTTTGCGGGACTTTTCCGGATCTTCGAGCAAATTAATACCCGCTGTAGCTAGTAAAGGTAACGTCTCTTTTAAGATACGTCCTTTACTGAGTGCCAAGGTCAAACCATGATCAAAATTGCCCATCACATCAAAATTAGGATCATCGTTTCTTACATCATTCATTAACTTACTCGCTTAATTTTGGCACCTAAACCTTGAAGTTTCTCTTCGACATGCTCATAACCACGGTCAATATGGTAGATACGGTCAATTAAGGTATCACCTTCTGCCACTAAAGCTGCCAAAACTAGAGAGAACGAAGCACGCAAATCTGTTGCCATTACAGGTGCAGCCTGTAAAGTTTCTACTCCAGTTACGACAGCATCATGACCTTCAACCTGAATATTAGCACCCATGCGTGACAATTCAGGAACATGCATAAAACGATTTTCAAAAATCGTTTCAGAGATAGTTGCAAATCCACGACCAATAGCATTTACAGCCATAAGCTGAGCTTGCATATCTGTTGGAAACTCTGGATGTGGCAAAGTTCTAAAACTTACAGCTTTAGGGCGTTTGCCTAACATATCAAGTTCGATCCAGTCATCACCACGAGTGACTTCGGCACCCATTTCTTCAAACTTATCCAAAACAGATTCAAGTAATGCAGGGTCGGTATGTGTAGTTTTGACACGACCGCCCGTAATTGCCGCAGCTGCCAAATAAGATCCCGTTTCGATACGATCAGCTACCACAGCATATTCACAGCCATGCAAACTTTCTACTCCAGTTACAACAAGAGTATCAGTATCAAGTCCTTCAATCTTAGCGCCCATTTTAATGAGCATTTGAGCAAGGTCAGTGATCTCAGGCTCACGAGCTGCATTACGAATAGTAGTAATACCATCAGCCAGTGCAGCAGCCATCAAGATGTTTTCAGTACCACCAACGGTAACCATATCAAAAACAACTTCGCCGCCTTTTAAACGACCTTCAACTGAAGCATGGACATAACCATTTTCAACTTCAATATGTGCACCTAAAGCTTCTAAGGCTTTTAAATGCTGATCAACTGGACGTGATCCAATTGCACAACCACCTGGTAAAGAAACTTTCGCATTACCGTAACGCGCTAATAATGGTCCTAAAACCAAAATTGAGGCGCGCATTGTTTTTACTAGTTCATATGGAGCAAACTGATTATCTAAAGTAGAGGTATCAGCTTTTACTGTGTCATTTTCATAGCCGATTGTAACCCCTAAACCACCAATCAACTTGACCAAAGTATTTACGTCTTTAAGATTTGGAACATTAGTGATCGTAATTGGAGAGTCTGCAAGAATAGTTGCAGCAAGTAATGGTAAAGCTGCATTTTTAGCACCAGAAATGCGTACTTCCCCGTCGAGCTTAACACCACCCGTAATTAAAAATTTATCCATTAATATTTAAGCTCCGAAAAGGCTTGCTTTACGCCATTCATCTTTGGTCATTGCACGAATTGTTACCGCGTGAACTTCGCCACTTGCAATATAAGTATTTAATGGTGCATAAACTAATTGTTGGCGAGCAACAGTACGCTTACCGTCAAATTGATCATCCACAATACGGAGGTCAAATTTTCCGGCCTGTCCGCTCACCGCTACTTCCGCTTCAGGGAAAGCTTCTTTTAAAATTTGAGTGAGCTGTTCACTATTCATTGCAAAGACCTCTGACACAACCTAAGGTGTAAAACGAAGTATTTTACTATAACTTTTTCAAAGAATTCAGTACGTGTTTATATTTTATCAATAAAAAAGAGGCTATGTTTCAAGCCTCTTTCAATTATATAAAACTTATTAAATAGAAACAGCAACTTGCGAATAAGTGCACTGCATTTTCCGATATTTTAATAATTGTTTTTTTAATTTTTCAGTTAGTTTTTTAATTGAAGTATACATATCATCAGCAGTTGCCTGAGCAAATAACTCAATTCCCGGCAATCTTACAATAGCCTCTGCAACATGGTTCGAACTACCTTTATGAGAGCGCTTATCAATTTGATGATCTTTTGTTAATTTAATCTGCATACTATTCACCTGATCTAAGTGTTTTGTTAACTGATTAAATTTTGATTTAATATTTTCTTCTATAGCTGGTGTAATTGCTAAATGATGTCCACGAATCGTTATTTGCATAATTCTATCCCTCACCTTTTTTAGGTTATCTAAAGAAGAACTAAAACGATTTAATGCTATCAAAAAGAAAACTTAGAACAATTAAACCATTTTAGTTACTCTCTTGGTGAAAATGAAATTTCATTATTTCGTCATAATGAATCTCTAGAATAGCCATACTTCAAAATTCAGATCAAGACTTTTCTTTCAGACGACGAAGGAATATGTAACGATTCTCGATATTTTGCGACCGTTCTTCGAGCCACTTCAATTCCCTCATCCTTTAACAATGTAGCAATTACATTATCTGACAAAGGCTTACGTGGATTTTCATTGGCGACTAGTTTCTTAATCATTGCCCGAATTGCGGTGGAAGATGCCTCTCCCCCTGCTGTTGTTCCTACATGGCTAGAGAAAAAATATTTCAGCTCAAATAGACCACGAGGCGTAAGCATATATTTATTTGTAGTTACACGAGAAACTGTAGATTCATGCAATTCGACTTCTTCTGCCACGTCTCGAAGAACTAGCGGCTTCATCGCTTCCGGGCCTATTTCCAAAAAAGCTTTTTGATGCTCTACGATACAAGAAGCTACTTTTAATAACGTTTTATGCCTTTCATCAATACTTTTGATAAAGTTTTTCGCCTCAAGCATTTGGTTACGTAAATATAAATTATCCTCACTCTGATCTGCTCTACGAATCATACTAGAGTAAAAAGAATTAATTCTTAATTTAGGAAGTACATCTGGGTTTAGCTGAACCTGCCAATGTAAATCTTTTTTTGAAACCACTACATCGGGAATTTGATAATCAGATTCTTGCTTATCAAATTCCATACCAGGATAAGGTTTTAACGTTTTTAAAAGGTTGATTGCAAACTTTAATTGGTCTTTCGTTAAACCAGTTTGTTTGAGCAATTTATTAAGATCATTGGCTATCAAAAGCTCATAATACTGTAATAGATTTTTTGCCTCGTTTAGATATTCAATATCTTTTGGTAGAAATTCGAGCTGTACCTTTAAACATTCCGCTAAATTACGCGAACCAATCCCTAAAGGATCAAGGCGTTGAATATGTTTTAAAACAACTAAAACCTCATCTTCTTCGATCTCTTCCTCAATATCCATTTCATTCAATAATTGTTGTGCCGCTAAAATTATTTCTTCAATTTCAGCATCTAAAAACCCTTTATCATCTAATGCATCAACAATACAATAAGCAATTAATTGATCTATTTTAGAAAAATGCAAAAGATTAACTTGTTCTAGAATATGTTCCTTTAGCGATAATTGAACTTGGCGATTATCCTCTCGTTCTTCAAATTCTGGAGTAGCCAAAGCTGTTGATTGATGGGTATAAACATCATCCCACTCAGTATCAACGGGTAAATCATCAGGCAAATGGTCTGCATTTAGCTCAGTCGTTAAGTCATCTGATTCTTTATTTTCTAATGCAGCCAGACTCTCCGTTAGTGATTCTTCTTCTATTTTTTCAAGTAAAGGATTACTATCTAGTTGAATCTGAATTTCCTGTTCAAGTTCTAAACTAGAGAGTTGTAACAAACGAATCGCCTGCTGCAATTGAGGTGTTAACGATAGAGAATTCGCTACTTTCAATCCAACAGATAATTTCATATATTTCATTTTCCATAAAACAAGCAAAAATCATGCCTATTCAATATTTATAACATATAGTCTCCATTTGTTATACATATCCAACTGAAATTTGTAGAAGAAAAAAGAGATTTTTCCAATTATAAAAATAATCTTATTAAATTAATTCTATCAAACATGGTTCTCATACAAAGTCAGACACGAAATCTTGTTATAAAAAGTTAATTAGGAGGAACTAGCCCTCTTTTAATTTTGTCTAATTGATTACTCTTCGATTGTATAGTTTTTTTCTATTAAATTTTAAGATTTCAACTCATAGCTTACTATTTTATATTTATTCCCCACATATATATTTTTTAGCACATAAAGAAACACCCCCATTTATTAGAATGGGGGTGTTTAGAATAATGAGCTGGCGATGACTTACTCTCACATGGGTAACCCCACACTACCATCAGCGCTAA
>NZ_JAVQNO010000008.1:0-7805 GCF_031799025.1 Acinetobacter sp. V115_6
CGTGGAACGTGAAAAATCATAAAAAAAGCCCGAACAGGGATGTTCGGGCTATCAACTAGAAACTACAGCATTGATTTCTATAGATAATTATAACGCATTTCGTATAAGGTGTATTATGTTAATTTTAGAAAATCTTTAGATTAAAAGAAATTTTCTGGATATGAAAATGAAGGAATATATCGTCTGATTAATTGAGCCTGTGTAACAGATATCCTCTAGTTTCTAGTTCTAATAAAAACACTGGTCAAGGTAGCTCAAGTCGACACAGGCTTTGCGGACGGTATCTGCGAGAACGCCCTGCAGTGGGTGCGGAGCTGCTATTTCAGGAAGAAGCATATTCACCTGGTAACTGATGGCAACGGTAAGCGGCCGTACTACTAGGTCCGATCCGCTAAGTTCCATTGCAGTGAACGGGTTTACGATGGCAACGCCCAGCCCTTGACGCACCATGGCGCAGACGGCCATTGCACTCGTGGTTTCAAGCAGGGTTACGCGATGTACTTTAGCGTCCTCGAACATCGCATCAATGGCGGTTCGATACGGGTCGCCAACCGCGAGGCTGATGAAGCGCTCGCCTGTAAAGTCGCGTGGTTGCAGTCGCGCCTTGCGGCACAGACTGTGATCACGTGGCAAAACAGCCACTTCATTAACTTTTAGTAAGGGCTGTAAGGCAACTCCAACAGGAGCCTTTTGGGTTTCACTCAGCCCCAAGTCAAAACGTTGTTCACTCATGGCTTGTTCTAGCCAAGGCGACTCTAAGGGATGTACGCTAACGCCTGAATTAAGCCGCGCCGCGAAGCGGCGTCGGCTTGAATGAATTGTTAGGCCTCAAGCAGTAGCTGCCAGTAGCCCACGTCTACCCAACGGTCTTGCTTGAACCCAACCTGCTCAAAGTGGGCAACCTTCTTGAATCCAAGGCGCTCGTGAAGGCCTACGCTTGAGGCATTGGGAAGGGCAATGCCCCCGATTACAGCATGCATAGAGCATGCGCGAATCGCATCAATGAGCGCGGCGTAAAGCCGGAGGCCAAGACCCTTGCCGGTATGCGCTGGGTCCAAGTACACAGTGGACTCGACCGAATAGCGATATGCGCAGCGGCCTTTCCATTTTGAGGCATAAGCGTAGCCAACGACCTGGCCCGATACCTCGGCCACTAACCAAGGCAGAGAGGATTCCAAGGTCTCGGCGATTCGCTGCGCCATCTCCGGCACACGGACGGGTTCGGTCTCAAAAGTGATGCATGTCCCCAGCACATAAGGGCTGTAGATGGCCGTGATGTCGGCAGCATCGCTTTCTCTTACGGATCGGATTGATGTTTCCATGAGGCCTAACTCCTAGTTCAGGATGTGCATGTGAGAGATATACCAGTGCGCGGGGTACCAAGGCATGGGCCAATGCTGGCAAACACGCAATTCGCAAGCGCCCTGTCGCTTGCGTGCGCAATTCGCTGGCGCGCGCTGCGATCTGTTCCAAGCCTATAAACGAGCGTTCTACTTCCTGCATCAACGCGAGTGCCCGCACGGTAGGTCGTAATCGGCCCCGCACCCGGTCAAAAAGGTTAAACCCCAGTAACTGCTCCAAACGACCCAGCTCGCGACTCAAAGTGGGCTGGCTTGACGCACATGCTTCAGCTGCACGCCCCAGGTTGCCGTGCAGCATGATGGCGCGAAACATAGTCAGCTGGCGATGAGTTAAATTCATATCAATATTGAATAGCTAAACAACAAGAATAGCATTGATTGAATTGACTATGAAGTAGATCATCTATCCATGAATCCTTTTACTCCCACTACCATTGCTCCTTTGGCTCAGCAATTTGGTACCCCGCTGTGGATCTATGATGCCGACACCATTACGTGCCAGATTGCCGCTCTGCGGTTGTTTGACATAGTGCGTTTCGCTCAAAAAGCCAACTCCAATACACACATCCTTCGCCTCATGAAGCAACAGGGCGTAGTGGTGGACTCGGTGTCTTTGGGTGAAATCGAACGCGCATTGGCTAGTGGTTTTACGCCAGGCTTGCACAACGGGCACGCAGACATCGTATTCACGGCTGATCTGCTAGATCACGCTACGCTTGCGCGCGTGGTGGAACTAAATATTCCTGTGAACTGTGGTTCAATGGACATGCTAGACCAATTGGGTACGGTCAACCCAGGGCACCCGGTGTGGTTACGCATCAATCCAGGTTTCGGGCATGGCTACTCCAAGAAAACAAATACTGGTGGTGAGCATAGTAAGCATGGCATCTGGCATGGCGACCTAGTACGCGCCTGCGAAAAGATCAAGTCCAACAGCTTGGCCTTGCAAGGTCTGCACATGCATATTGGCTCAGGCGTGGACTACACGCACTTGCAAGAAGTGTGTGGTGCCATGCTGAAGTTGGTAGAGGTAGTGAATGCGCAGGGTTTAGATCTGCACGCCATCTCCGCGGGCGGGGGGCTATCTGTTCCCTATCAGACCGGTGAACCCACGATTGATACAGCGAACTATTTTTCATTATGGAATGCAACGCGCCATGCAGTGGAACAACTACTAAAGCACCCAGTGAAACTAGAAATAGAACCAGGTCGCTATTTAATGGCCGAGTCTGGTGTGTTGGTCACTGAGGTACGCGCTACGAAGCAACAGGGCTCCAACCATTTTGTGATGGTGGACGCCGGCTTCAATGATCTGGTTCGCCCAGCCCTATACGGTGCCTACCACGGCATGGAGTTGATCCACTCTGATGGCACAGCGGTTAATGGCCTGCAGTTAGACACGGTGGTTGCCGGACCTCTGTGTGAGTCAGGAGATGTATTTACGCAGGGAGATGGTGGCGTGGTGTTACACCGATCCTTGCCGCAGGCGCAGGTGGGAGATCTACTTGTATTGCACGACACCGGTGCGTATGGCGCCTCCATGTCATCGAACTACAACGCGCGCCCGCTGATTGCCGAAGTACTGATGGAAAATGGTGAGCCCCGGCTTATTCGACGAAGGCAAACGGTGGCTGAGCTGCTCGCGCTGGAGGCGGTGTAAAGTGACCAAACAAAATTATCAACTTAACTGATCTAAGTCGAGCTGCGGCAGTAGATCAGTGAACTCAATTGATCGTATAGATGAAGATCAGCATCTCGATTCATATCCAGCCCATGATGTGAAGTTGATAAAGTTAATATTCAGATTAGCTTTTAACCCCCTATTTAACATAATGGTGGTTATACGAAATCCAGCTGTTAGAAACCATTTATTACATCAAAAGTAATGAAAAAGTAAAGAATATGCTTTATATTATCTTTACTTTAATGGTTTTTGAGTGAGGGAATTATGTCCGCAGTCAATTTCAATATGCGCTTAGAAGCAGAGTTAAAAGAACAAGTTACCCCTATTTTGGAAGACTATGGTTTGACTATGCCTCAAGCATTCAAACTGTTCTTGAATCAAATCGTTAAAACTAAAGCGATTCCTTTGTCTTTTGACTATGCACGAGAACCTGCTTTAACGCCTAAAGCAGCAGCCAAGTTACTTCAATCTTTAAAAGAGATCGAAAATGGTGAGTACACCGAGTACGAAACGGTAGAAGAAGCGATTAAAGCTATGTCGGAAGAAGCACATGGCTAAACGTAAGATTATCGTAACCAGTTCTTTTAAACGTGATATTAAAAGACGTTATTTAGAACTGGTTACGGCTGAATGGGCAGAAGTATTAGATTGTTTAGTCGCAAATAATCCTTTGCCTGAAAAGTATTTAGATCATCCCTTGAAAGGTGGTGCAGAGTTTAAAAATTGTCGTGATTGTCATGTGAAGCCTGATTTAGTCTTGATCTATAGGCTTGTTGGTGACGATATTTTAGAACTGCATCAGTTGGATAGCCATTCCGAAATTTTTGGATGACTATCGCTCGATGCTTTGAAAGATGGCTTTAGCCATGTTTCAAAGTCGGGCAACTTTGCGACTGCTGTCATTGATTCGGTGATGGCAAGAGCCGAGCAAAGTACTGTCTAATCATTATTTTGGGTCAATCACACAATAATCCTTATTCGCTCCGTGACAGTCATTTTTCATGATGCGAACGCAAGACTTCCCATTGCAATTTTTAATATCTAGGCTGTATTTTTGTTCTAGCCATGCAACGTCTGCTCTACGCTGTTTGATTTCGTCCATGCTCGGCACATATAAAAATAATGCTAAAAAGAAAACGATCAGCAAGCTAACAAAAGCACTGGCGTAGATTGCCATGAATCGCCAGTCAAGTTGATTGGTTGCATTGTTTAATTCTCGAATACTGTTGTTGAGTGCGTCTATTTGCTTCTGATTGGCGTTTTTTAGGTGTTTTTCGGTCTTATTGAGTACTCCGCTAGCCACTTCCTTGTAAAACGCTTCTAATCGCTTGTTATCGTCTGCTATGGCTTCTCGATACTCTTTCATAGATGCCAGTAAAATATAGAGCTGGTCATCTAGGTCGTTTTGGTTGCTCATCGGTACATTCCGCCCTGATCTAAGTCTTGTGATGCTTTACGGTTGGCTCGCTCGGCTTGCTGTTGCTCTAGTTTTTGCTGTCGTTGTATTTCGGCTTGGCGTTCTTGTTCTAGGCGTTTAGCTTCTTGGTTTTTCTGCCATTGCTCGAAGCCTTGCTCGGCACGGTTTAAACCGTGCTGTAAAACGCTGTCTGTGCGCTGTTGCTGTTGTTTGAGGTGTTGGGCGTTGTGTTGCTTCACATGGTCGTTATAACGGCTGATTTCGGTGTCTATGCCTTGTCTACGGAGTTGAGTGACCGAAGTCCCCTCATGGATGGTGGCTTGTAGCCCGTTGTTCTGATCGGCATAGCTGCGGTGATCTATTTTTTCTCGGTAGCCTGCACGTTCCAATGCTTTATTGGCTAAGTCTGCCCATGTTTCTCTAATTTGCTTAATGTCTTCTTGGGTTGTCCCCATACCAAGGCTTTTTCGTTTGGAGTTGCTGAGTTCAATATCGGTTTTGGTGTTCAGAGTGAGTTTATTGTCTGCGTCCAATTCGGCTTTTCGGGTTGTGAGCATGATATGGGCGTGATGGTTTTTATCATTACCGCCTTTACTCGGTTCATGGATGGCTAAATCTGCGATTACGTCATAGCGATCAACTAAGGACCTGGCAAAGTCTTTTGCCAAGTCCTTACGTTGATCAGCGTCTAATTCATCAGGCAGGGCAATCACCCATTCTCTAGCGGTTCGGGCATCTTTGCGGTTCTCGGTTTTTTCTGCCAAGTTCCAAAGTTCGCCACGGTCAATTTCAATATCTAAATTAGAGATAATTTCAGAATGGGCGACACCGTCTTTTCTCGTAAAGTCATGGGTTAGCCCTGTGCGTTCATCTTCTAGTTTTTCACCTGCACGATAGGCACTTGATGCAACCGCAGTTCGTCCTGAACTTCGGTTAACTGTTTTAGTTGAACAATGATAGATTGCCATGCAGTCGCCTTGAGATGCTTTTGCTTTTAAAAAATTGCGTAGCAGTTTTTTGGGGTTAAGGGGTATCCCCTTACGCAAACTTTGACTTGGATGAAATCCAAGTCGTAAGTGCGCATTTCATGAAAAACACGATAGCATATTACCCGCTTGAATTTCAATTCATAGGGTCTTATGCTTGAGTGGTTTTCTACATCCCGAAATTTGACGTTATGACAAAATCAACTGAAAATATTGAAAAGAAAATTGAAGCCCAGTTAGAGAAGCTGAAACAGTTAAAGGCACAGAAACAAGCTATCGAAGCAAGAGAACGTACCAAGCAAAAGGAACAGCAACGAAAGGATGATACTCGGCGTAAAATCTTGCTCGGTTCTTATTTGATTAAAAAAATGCAGAATGAAGCCAATAAAGAAAAAATATTGGCTGAACTCAACGAATATTTAACAGAAAATAGAGATCGACAGCTTTTTGATTTGCCCGACATTGAAGCCTAATTTTTGTTAGCTGTTTGGTTGTTTTGTTCGGCTTGATACTCTGGAATGAGCGTATTTAAAACCTTTTGAATCTTGTCCTTGTCTTCTATCTGCAAATTATCTCGATAGTAAATTAAGTCCTGTATTTTGCTTTCCATCTGCATTTTTTCGGTGGGTTCGGCATCTTTGGATAGTCGGGATAATAGGAAGATATAACCGCATATATTTTCCCTCGCAATTTCATAATTTACGATGTCGAGGTATTCAACGGTCACATGCTTTAGATCGGTTGATAGGTTATTTAATTTAATCATGGCTGAAATCCTGATTTTTCTAAAATTGGATAAAGCTCTCTGAATTTTTCAGGCTCTAAAAGCATATCAGCGATACGTATAGCAAATTGCTGGTAGCTTTCTGTGCCTTGTGAATATTTACTCATTTCAGGCATTTCAGACATTTTATTGGCAAATAAATGGCGTTGCGCATCGGTCATTTTTATAAAAAAGTCAGGGGTGTTTGGATCTCGTTTAGTTTCAATTTTAGGTTGTACTTTTTGCTTAAACTTGAATGAAAACCCTGTAATTGTACGCCCTTTCTTGTGTTGCTCATAAGTGGCTTTTATGTCTGTATGTTCATTGATTTGAGTAATGGCAGTTTCTAATACACGGCTTTTAAAATGGTGCATACGTTGATATTCATCATCTTCAACACCTAAATTTTTACGTAATTGTTGTAGTTCAAAAACAGGTGTTTTACCAACTTCACGCCAAGCGATTAATAACTCATAAAGTCTAGTGGCATACTTACTGGTCAGGTGTGCAACTTGTTTGGCTTCATATTTTGTAAAGTGTTCTTCTAATCTAGTGATTAAAGGCACTACATCAGGTGCGAAAGTAATTTCTAGTAATGCCAAATCATCTACATAAAAAATACGACTCACCCAGCGAGAGCGAACGATACCTACCTTTCCTGTTTTTTTATATTCGGCTGTATAGCTAAACTGCCTGTTAAATAGATTATTTACAGCATCTTTCAGGGCTTTGTAGGATGCATCAGGTGATACATTAAATAGCTTTGCATAGTCACTAGCATGTATTTCTAGTTTGCTATCTGCCGTAATACCCTGCCCTAATTCTCTTGCATTAATGATTGCAAGCATGACTAAACGCTGTTCTGTTAGTTCTAAATTATAACTGGCGTTTATTAATGCATTATCTTTCACAACTAAACCATTCTTCATATTAAATACACGTTATTATTAATGTGTATTTACACACTATATATTTTATGTGTGTAAATCAAGAGAATTTGTGTGCTTATACAAGAGAATTTGTGTGCTTATACAAGAGAATTTGTGTGCTTATACAAGAGAATTTGTGTGCTTATATACGCTAAAACCCTCTTATATCAATGCTTTCAGCTCATCTAAAAGCATTTAAAAGCTTTAAAAATAATTAAAAGCCTTTCGAGAGGGGAGTGCAAACTGCCCTAGGTACTCGCTAAAGCTCGTACTCTATTGAAGCTCGTTCCTCGCTTCGTGGGGCAGTTTTTAGTTAATCCTGTTTGTGAAATCTAAAAGCAAAAGCATTTGTAATGTATTCGCTTCGCTCATACTTTTTGAAAAGCAAAAGCTCCAAAGTTCGCACCCATTCGGGATGCTCTGTACCTACCGTTTAAAATCGAAAGGGAGCTTGTAATCAGAGAAAAGGCGAGGGCGAAATTTTGATGATGCTCAATCGCTCGTAGACACTCGCTCGGTTCTTATTATCTAGGTTTTAATTATTTACTGGAGCTAATCAAAGTTGTGAAACATTGCTTAAATAATAGGCGTGGAACGTGAAAAATCATAAAAAAAGCCCGAACAGGGATGTTCGGGCTATCAACTAGAAACTACAGCATTGATTT
>NZ_JAVQNO010000009.1:0-5480 GCF_031799025.1 Acinetobacter sp. V115_6
ATTGATTGGTTTAAATTACTCGAAGTTTATTTGAGCGAAATTTAAGTCAGTAATTGATGAGCCAGAATTGGTACCTTGTCTTTAAATAAGGTACAAAATGATTTTAACTGAAGAGTTTGATCATGGCTCAGATTGAACGCTGGCGGCAGGCTTAACACATGCAAGTCGAGCGGAGAGAGGTAGCTTGCTACTGATCTTAGCGGCGGACGGGTGAGTAATGCTTAGGAATCTGCCTATTAGTGGGGGACAACATTTCGAAAGGAATGCTAATACCGCATACGTCCTACGGGAGAAAGCAGGGGATCTTCGGACCTTGCGCTAATAGATGAGCCTAAGTCGGATTAGCTAGTTGGTGGGGTAAAGGCCTACCAAGGCGACGATCTGTAGCGGGTCTGAGAGGATGATCCGCCACACTGGGACTGAGACACGGCCCAGACTCCTACGGGAGGCAGCAGTGGGGAATATTGGACAATGGGCGCAAGCCTGATCCAGCCATGCCGCGTGTGTGAAGAAGGCCTTATGGTTGTAAAGCACTTTAAGCGAGGAGGAGGCTACTTTAGATAATACCTAGAGATAGTGGACGTTACTCGCAGAATAAGCACCGGCTAACTCTGTGCCAGCAGCCGCGGTAATACAGAGGGTGCAAGCGTTAATCGGATTTACTGGGCGTAAAGCGCGCGTAGGCGGCTAATTAAGTCAAATGTGAAATCCCCGAGCTTAACTTGGGAATTGCATTCGATACTGGTTAGCTAGAGTGTGGGAGAGGATGGTAGAATTCCAGGTGTAGCGGTGAAATGCGTAGAGATCTGGAGGAATACCGATGGCGAAGGCAGCCATCTGGCCTAACACTGACGCTGAGGTGCGAAAGCATGGGGAGCAAACAGGATTAGATACCCTGGTAGTCCATGCCGTAAACGATGTCTACTAGCCGTTGGGGCCTTTGAGGCTTTAGTGGCGCAGCTAACGCGATAAGTAGACCGCCTGGGGAGTACGGTCGCAAGACTAAAACTCAAATGAATTGACGGGGGCCCGCACAAGCGGTGGAGCATGTGGTTTAATTCGATGCAACGCGAAGAACCTTACCTGGCCTTGACATAGTAAGAACTTTCCAGAGATGGATTGGTGCCTTCGGGAACTTACATACAGGTGCTGCATGGCTGTCGTCAGCTCGTGTCGTGAGATGTTGGGTTAAGTCCCGCAACGAGCGCAACCCTTTTCCTTATTTGCCAGCGAGTAATGTCGGGAACTTTAAGGATACTGCCAGTGACAAACTGGAGGAAGGCGGGGACGACGTCAAGTCATCATGGCCCTTACGGCCAGGGCTACACACGTGCTACAATGGTCGGTACAAAGGGTTGCTACCTAGCGATAGGATGCTAATCTCAAAAAGCCGATCGTAGTCCGGATTGGAGTCTGCAACTCGACTCCATGAAGTCGGAATCGCTAGTAATCGCGGATCAGAATGCCGCGGTGAATACGTTCCCGGGCCTTGTACACACCGCCCGTCACACCATGGGAGTTTGTTGCACCAGAAGTAGCTAGCCTAACTGCAAAGAGGGCGGTTACCACGGTGTGGCCGATGACTGGGGTGAAGTCGTAACAAGGTAGCCGTAGGGGAACCTGCGGCTGGATCACCTCCTTAACGAAAGATTGACGATTGGTAAGAATCCACAACAAGTTGTTCTTCATAGATGTATCTGAGGGTCTGTAGCTCAGTTGGTTAGAGCACACGCTTGATAAGCGTGGGGTCACAAGTTCAAGTCTTGTCAGACCCACCATGACTTTGACTGGTTGAAGTTATAGATAAAAGATACATGACTGATGATGTAAGCTGGGGACTTAGCTTAGTTGGTAGAGCGCCTGCTTTGCACGCAGGAGGTCAGGAGTTCGACTCTCCTAGTCTCCACCAGAACTTAAGAGAAGTTCGGATTACAGAAATTAGTAAATAGAGATTTAGATCTTGGTTTATTAACTTCTGTGATTTAAGTATCACGGTATTAAGCATGACCTGACGAAGGCATGTTTATTCATTAACAGATTGGCAAAATTGAGTCTGAAATAAATTGTTCACTCAATAACAAAGAGAGAGGAAGTAATTCTAATCTTGGAGTTAATTGAGAACTAGCAAATTAACTGAATCAAGCGTTTTGGTATATGAATTTAGATTGAAGCTGTACAGTGTTTAAGTACACAGACAACAGATAGTAGCGATGAAGAATCGCACGGACAACACTCACTTGTAGGTGTTGACGACTGTTTGGGGTTGTATGGTCAAGTAATTAAGTGCATGTGGTGGATGCCTTGGCAGTCAGAGGCGATGAAAGACGTGATAGCCTGCGAAAAGCTCCGGGGAGGCGGCAAATATCCTTTGATCCGGAGATTTCTGAATGGGGGAACCCACCTACTTTAAGGTAGGTATTGCAACATGAATACATAGTGTTGCAAGGCGAACGAGGGGAAGTGAAACATCTCAGTACCCTTAGGAAAAGAAATCAATTGAGATTCCCTCAGTAGCGGCGAGCGAACGGGGATCAGCCCATTAAGTTATGTGTGTTTTAGTGGAACGCTCTGGGAAGTGCGAACGTAGAGGGTGATATTCCCGTACACGAAAGGGCACACATAATGATGACGAGTAGGGCGAGGCACGTGAAACCTTGTCTGAATATGGGGGGACCATCCTCCAAGGCTAAATACTCCTGACTGACCGATAGTGAACCAGTACCGTGAGGGAAAGGCGAAAAGAACCCCTGTGAGGGGAGTGAAATAGATCCTGAAACCGCATGCATACAAGCAGTGGGAGCACCTTCGTGGTGTGACTGCGTACCTTTTGTATAATGGGTCAGCGACTTATATTCAGTAGCGAGGTTAACCGTATAGGGGAGCCGTAGAGAAATCGAGTCTTAATAGGGCGTTTAGTTGCTGGGTATAGACCCGAAACCAGGCGATCTATCCATGAGCAGGTTGAAGGTTGGGTAACACTAACTGGAGGACCGAACCCACTGTCGTTGAAAAGCCAGGGGATGACTTGTGGATAGGGGTGAAAGGCTAATCAAGCCTGGTGATAGCTGGTTCTCCCCGAAAGCTATTTAGGTAGCGCCTCGGACGAATACCATAGGGGGTAGAGCACTGTTTCGGCTAGGGGGTCATCCCGACTTACCAAACCGATGCAAACTCCGAATACCTATGAGTACTATCCGGGAGACAGACTGCGGGTGCTAACGTCCGTAGTCAAGAGGAAAACAATCCAGACCGCCAGCTAAGGCCCCAAAATCATAGTTAAGTGGGAAACGATGTGGGAAGGCATAGACAGCTAGGAGGTTGGCTTAGAAGCAGCCACCCTTTAAAGAAAGCGTAATAGCTCACTAGTCGAGTCGGCCTGCGCGGAAGATGTAACGGGGCTAAAACTATGTGCCGAAGCTGCGGATTTGACATTAGTCAAGTGGTAGGGGAGCGTTCTGTAAGCCGATGAAGGTGTATTGAGAAGTATGCTGGAGGTATCAGAAGTGCGAATGCTGACGTGAGTAACGACAAAACGGGTGAAAAACCCGTTCGCCGAAAGACCAAGGGTTCCAGTCCAACGTTAATCGGGGCTGGGTGAGTCGACCCCTAAGGCGAGGCCGAAAGGCGTAGTCGATGGGAAATTGGTTAATATTCCAATACTTCTGTGTAATGCGATGAGAGGACGGAGAAGGTTAAGTCAGCCTGGCGTTGGTTGTCCAGGTGGAAGGATGTAGGTATGTATCTTAGGCAAATCCGGGGTACTCTATACTGAGATCCGATAGCAAGCTGTACTTGTACAGTGAAGTGGCTGATACCATGCTTCCAGGAAAAGTCTCTAAGCTTCAGTTACACAGGAATCGTACCCGAAACCGACACAGGTGGTCAGGTCGAGTAGACCAAGGCGCTTGAGAGAACTCTGCTGAAGGAACTAGGCAAAATGGTACCGTAACTTCGGGAGAAGGTACGCTGTTGTTGGTGATGGAACTTGCTTCCTGAGCTGACGACAGCCGCAGAAACCAGGCCGCTGCAACTGTTTATTAAAAACATAGCACTCTGCAAACACGAAAGTGGACGTATAGGGTGTGATGCCTGCCCGGTGCTGGAAGGTTAATTGATGGGGTTAGCGTAAGCGAAGCTCTTGATCGAAGCCCCAGTAAACGGCGGCCGTAACTATAACGGTCCTAAGGTAGCGAAATTCCTTGTCGGGTAAGTTCCGACCTGCACGAATGGCATAATGATGGCGGCGCTGTCTCCAGCAGAGGCTCAGTGAAATCGAAATCGCTGTGAAGATGCAGTGTACCCGCGGCTAGACGGAAAGACCCCGTGAACCTTTACTGCAGCTTGACACTGAACTTTGACCTTACTTGTGTAGGATAGGTGGGAGGCTTTGAAGTTGGAACGCTAGTTCCAATGGAGCCGTCCTTGAAATACCACCCTGGTAATGTTGAGGTTCTAACTCTGTCCCGTTATCCGGGACGAGGACCGTGTCTGGTGGGTAGTTTGACTGGGGCGGTCTCCTCCTAAAGAGTAACGGAGGAGTACGAAGGTGCGCTCAGCGTGGTCGGAAATCACGCGTAGAGTATAAAGGCAAAAGCGCGCTTAACTGCGAGACCCACAAGTCGAGCAGGTACGAAAGTAGGTCTTAGTGATCCGGTGGTTCTGTATGGAAGGGCCATCGCTCAACGGATAAAAGGTACTCTGGGGATAACAGGCTGATACCGCCCAAGAGTTCATATCGACGGCGGTGTTTGGCACCTCGATGTCGGCTCATCTCATCCTGGGGCTGAAGCAGGTCCCAAGGGTATGGCTGTTCGCCATTTAAAGAGGTACGCGAGCTGGGTTTAGAACGTCGTGAGACAGTTCGGTCCCTATCTACCGTGGGCGCTGGAAATTTGAGAGGATCTGCTCCTAGTACGAGAGGACCAGAGTGGACGAACCTCTGGTGTACCGGTTGTGACGCCAGTCGCATCGCCGGGTAGCTATGTTCGGAAGGGATAACCGCTGAAAGCATCTAAGCGGGAAGCCTACCTCAAGATAAGATTTCCCTAGGAATTTATTCCTCTAAAGAGCCGTTCGAGACTAGGACGTTGATAGGTTGGATGTGGAAGCATAGTGATATGTGAAGCTGACCAATACTAATTGCTCGTGAGGCTTGACTATACAACACCCAAGCAGTTGTATATGAAGCATCAATCGATTCATAAACATGCAAAGCAACTTGATTTAGTTATACTACTAGCTAAAATGAACAACGAAAAATCAGACCAATCAGCCCATCTGTAAAGATTTGGAAAACGCAACGTATCACACAGTGAATAAAACGAAGCAAGTATCCATACCAGTTGTGCTGGCGACCATAGCAAGAGTGAACCACCTGATCCCTTCCCGAACTCAGAAGTGAAACCTCTTAGCGCTGATGGTAGTGTGGGGTTACCCATGTGAGAGTAAGTCATCGCCAGCTCATTATTCTAAACACCCCC